>NZ_JBEZZW010000016.1:0-158193 GCF_040639415.1 Micromonospora sp. NPDC023888
CCGTTGGGGCCCCGCCCCCGGCACCCCCCCCCCCCCCCCGCCGCCGGGCACGGCAGGCCCCGCCCCCCCACCGCAACCACCGACCCACCCTCAGCCAGCAACAGCGAACAACCGCCGCCGCGCCCCCAGCAGCACGACGGAGGCCAGCACCATTCCGACTCCCATGGTCACCAACAGCGGACTGGGGTTCCCCGGCAGCAGCCCGGCCAGCGATCGGGATGCGGTGCCCAGCGCGAGGTAGAGACCGGCCCAGGCGGCGGCGCCGAGCGCCGCGCAGCCGAGGAACCGCCGGTACGACATCCGTAGCCCGCCGGCGGCCAGCGGAAGCAGCGCGTTGAACACGGGCAGGAACGGCGCGACGACCATCATCCGACCGCCACCGCGACGCAGGATCCCCTCCGCGGCCGTCCAGCGCGTCTCACCGATCCAGTCGCCGATCCGGCTGTGTCGCAGCCGCTCGGAGTAGCGGCGGCCGATCAGGAAGCTCAGCGACCACCCGGCCAGGCAGCCGACCAGCACCGCGGTGAAGGTCGCCAGTCCGGTGGTCGGGCGGCCCACCCCGACGGCGGCCAGGATCGCCACGTCGCCGGGGACCAGGACACCCAGCAGGGGTACGGCATCGAAGAGCATGACGATCCCGAGAGCACCCATCAGCAGCAGAACGGGTAGTTCTCCGATCTGTGCCAGCCATTGCGTCATGCCTCGTACGCTATGGCCGCCGCACCACTTCGGACATCCGGTTCCAGCCCCGAGACCCCCCTAGTATCGGTCTAGGGGTCGCCCCTGAGGTGGCGTCCGCACTCAGACGGGTCGCAGCACCTGCACCCGGCGTAACGACGAGTCGACCGACGGTTCCGTGGTGGGCACCGGATAGTCGGCCAGGACCGTCAGGCGGTCCGCCGGCAGGTGCCCCCGGCCGGGGTCGCCGACCAGCACCTCGGCACCCCTGGCGGCGGCCCTCTGCAGGAAGGGCAGCATCTTCTCGGCCATCGCGCGGTCGTAGAAGACGTCCCCGGCGACGACCAGGTCGGCGTCCGCATCGGTGGTGTCGAGCAGGTCGTCCCCGGTGACGTCGACGGCGACCCGGTTGGCCCGCGCGTTGAGGATGACGGCGGCCACGGCGTACGGGTCGATGTCGTTGGCGACCACCTTCGCGGCGCCGGCCAGCGCGGCGGCGATGGCCACCAGTCCCGACCCGGCGGCGAGGTCGAGCACCCGACGACCGGCGGCCAGCTCCGGGTGGTCCAGGAGGTGGCGGGCGAGGGCCTGGCCGCCGGCCCAGGCGGACGCCCAGTACGGTGCCGGCAGGGCGTGCCCGGCGGCAGCCTCCATCCGAGCCCACCACACGATCGCGTCCTCGGCCAGGTGCAGCCGCACCTCGGGGACGAACGGGGTGGGCACCAACCGGAGCCGGTCCAGGCCGGCGCCGGGCGCGTCGATCTCGCGCTCCAGCTCGGTCAGCACGTCGGCTGCGGCACCTCTCATCGGCGCAAGCATGCCCCAGCGGCGGGTCGTCGGGGCAGGTTTCGCACGCCGGCACGCAGAGTTCACCCGACTTCACACGAAGACCTACGGCACTTCGGCCAGCGGATCGGGGTTTTGCCCGTTACTGTCGAACAGGTACGGGCGATCATCGGCCAGAGGCCGAGGGTCAGCCGCTTTGAACAGGGAGAGATGCATGGCAACCGGCACGGTTAAGTGGTTCAACTCGGAAAAGGGCTTCGGTTTCATCGAGCAGGACGGCGGAGGGCCGGACGTGTTCGTCCACTACTCCGCCATTGCCTCGAGCGGCTACCGGGAGCTCAACGAGGGCCAGAAGGTCGAGTTCGAGGTGACCCAGGGGCAGAAGGGTCCGCAGGCGGACAACGTCCGCCCGATGTAGCTCCGTGCCGGTGACGGCGGCTGGTTCTCCGGCCGCCGTCGCAGCGCACTCAAGACGCCGCCGGGGCGGCGGGCAGGTCCCGCCGCCTCCGGATCGGCCCGATCAACAGAATCAACGGGGTGAGCGCCAACCAGGCGGTCATCACCCCGATCGCTGTCGTGACGCCGTAGCGCGCGCCGATGGCACCGGCCAGCACGGCTGCCAGCGGGATCGTGCCGTAGTTGAGCAGGTGCATGCTCACCGTCACCCTGCCGAGCAGGTGGTGCGGCGTGTAGGTCTGCCGGAAGGCACCCTTGACGACGTTGCCGATGGCCACGCCGAGGCCGATCAGCAGGCCGCCGAGGGCGGGCCAGGCCAACCCGACGCCGGGCGCGGCGAGCGGGATGAGCAGAGCCGGCGGGCCGGTGAACGCCGCCCCGATCAGCAGAGCCCGCGCGGTGCCGCAGCGTCGGCCCAGCGTGGTGGCGAGCAGCGCCCCGATGATCCCTCCGGCGCTCATCACTCCGACGAGCGCGCCCACCAGGCCCGGTTCGAGCCGAAGCTCCCGGACCAGGAAGACCACCAGCACGGCCTGGTAGCCGGTCAGCCCGATGTTGCTGGCCGCGCCGAAGACCGCAAGCACCCGCAGGTACGGGTCCCGGATGACGAAGCGCAGCCCTTCGGCGATGTCCCGGCGCAGTGAGCGGGACGGGTCCGTTCGCCGTACGCGTGGTTCGACGGTGCGGATCCGCAGGAGGAGGACCGCGGAGGCCAGAAACGTGAAGGCGTCAAGCACCAGTGCGGCGACGGCGCCGGTGAGCTGGGCGATCAGGCCGGCGAGGCCGGGCCCGACGACGTAGCTCACCGTCTGGGTCGCCTGGAGTTTCGCGTTGCCCTCCGGCAGTTGCTCGGGTCGCAGCAGCACCGGCAGGTACACCTGGTCGGCGGTTTCGAAGAAGACCCGCGCGGCGCCGGCGCTGAGGGCGACCACCAGGAGGTGCGCCACGGTGAGCCGGCCCAGCAGGGCGGTCAGTGGGACGCTGAGGAAGGCCAGTGCGCAGAACAGGTCGCACACCACCATCACCGACCGGCGGGGCAGCCGGTCCACCCAGGCGCCGGCGGGCAGGCCGATCAGCAGCCACGGTAGCCAGGCCGCGGCGGTCAGCACCGCCACCTGGAAGGTGCCGGCGTCGAGCACGGCGACCGCGACAAGGGGCAGCGCGACGGTGGTGACGTTGCTGCCGACGCTGCTGACGGCCTGACCGGCCCAGAGCAGTCGGAAGTCCCGATGCCGCAGCAGCCCGCCGGCCGGGCGGACCGGACCCGGACCGGTCCGGGTGGCGGCGGTCACGGCCGGGCCGGAATGCCGTGCGCGAACACGAACACGGGTTGCCGTTCGTGGCCGTCGTCGGGGACCGGCCGGTTGGCCCAGCGGTCCAGCAGGTCGACCATCTCGCGGCTCAGCTCGGCCAGTTCGTCGGGGGTGAGGTGCAACCACCTGTCCGTCGAGAACGGGCCGTCGTGCCAGGTCGCCTGCGCCGAGTCGTCGGCGGCGTGCCAGGCTCGGGCCAGGGCGACGTGTCGGTCCAGGTTGAGCGAGGTGGCGGCGTCGGCGACCGCCCGGGCGGCCGGGTCGGTGTCGAAGTCGGTGTTGGACCAGCGCAACCCTCGGGTGACGAGCCGCCACCATCGCTCGCGCCGGTCGCGGGCCAGCTCGGGGGCCTCGGTGACCAGGTCGGCGGCGGCGAGGACCTTGAGGTGGTGGCTGACGTTCGCCGGCGCCTGGTCGGTGCGCTCGGCGAGCAGGCCGACGGTCGAGGGCCCGTGCACCTTGAGCACGTCCATCAGCCGGCGACGCAGCGGGTGGACCATGGCGGCCAGCACCCGCGAGTCGGTGACCTGGCGTACGTCGGGGCTTTCCATGACCCCAGAATCACATCCGCAACAGCTCTTGCGCAATAGATATTGCCCAAGAGCTGTTGCGGAATGACCGTGCGGGGAGGGGCGACCCGGCGGCTACGGGTCGCCCCCGCTCAGGCGACCAGCCGGCGGGACAGCTCGTCGGCGACCTGCTTGGCGATGGTGGGCGGGATGGCCGCGGCGATCTTCTCCGGCGTCAGCCCGGCCAGCACGCCCTGGATCACCGCCGGTTCGTCGGTGAAGTCCCGACCGGAAAAGATGGTCAGCGCCGCCTGTAGCGCGGTCAACTGCACGCCGAGGCTCTTGAGGTTCGGGTGGCCGGTCACCGACGCCCCGGTGTCGTCCCGTCCCTCCGCCATCCGGGTGTAGATCTGCCCGATCGGGTTGCGGCCGTCGAGCACTGTGAGGTTCTTGTGGACGGTGGCGAGCCAGGTGTGTTCTTCGGGGGTCATGTCGATCTCCTCCAGGAGTCCGATGGAGCTCAGGTAACGACGGAACAACGACCGCTGGTCGCGGCCCGCCTTGGTCGCGTCGCGAAAGAAGCTGAAGTGGGTGTGCCAGCGGTGCGAGCTGTCACCGGTGGTGCGCTTGCCGAGACGATCCCACCGCTTCACGGTCGAACCGTCGGTGCTGTAGATGATCTCCCGGATGTCCCGGGTGTCGGCCGCGTTCGCGGCGCACTGCCCCACGCACCAGAGCGAGAAACTGGCCAGGGTGTGCGTCCGACCACCTGAGCGGACCTCGAAACCGCCGACGTCAAGCGCCGCCGCGTCGAGGGTCAGGCCGGCCTTGTCCCGGGGTGACTCGGCCACCGAGTAGTCATCGCTGTCCACCCGGTCGGATCCGCAGTGGTAACCCCCCCGGTGGGCGGGATCCCCGACGATGCCGACCTCCGCCGGCTCCAGGTCTGCGGCACGATCGGTGTTCGGGTCGATGTTGAGGTGGGTGAGAAGCAGGCTGCGGACAGCCAGCAGATTGGACGGGGCGCGGGTCATCGGCCCCCCTCTCAGATATGCGGGAACCAGACGCAATGTCACACCGCGTGTGCGGTGCGGGCTGCTGGCAGGACCCGGTCTATCTCGCGCTCGGCGCCGGGGCGATGACCCAACCATAACCCCATCAATCGATGAACGCCCAGGTCAGAGCGACTTTATTTCTGATTCCGAGATCAACGGCCAGAGTGGACGACCGGCAGGAGCACCGCGGACGGGTGCGCGGAGTCGTGCAGAACCTGCCGCCAACCGGCACGCAGCGTCACCGCCGTACCGAGGGGTGATCCGGTGCCGGGGTTGCGCGCCCACCGCGGATGGGCGCCACCGGCGACCTGCACCCGCAGCCGGTGCCCGGCGGCGAACCGGTACGCGGTCGGCCAGAGCGCCACCGGGACCCGCAGCACCCCCGCCGCGTCGGCGGTGAAGCGCTCGGGTGTCACCCGCACCAGGCCGTCGCACACGTTCCACGATCGACCGCGCCGGTCCACATCGCACAGCCGCACGAAGACGTCCAGGTGAGGCAGCTCACTGCGGACGTGGATCTCGGCGCGTACCGGGCCGATCACCTCGACCGGCCCGGCCAGCGGGGCGCTGGTGTAGGTGAGCACGTCGGGGCGGGCCTCGACCTGCCGATTGTCCACCGGACCGGCTCGCTTGCCGACAAGCAGCGGCCCACCCAGCGACGGGGTGGGGTCGGCCGGGTCGTACCGGAACTCGTCCGGCGGCGACGCGACCGGTGGGCGTACCGTCAGCTCGGCTCCCGGATGCAGGTGCCAGGCGGTCTCGACGGTCGGCGGTGGCCAGTCCGGCAGGTCCCGCCAGCCACCGCCGGGCCCACCCACGTGCAGCCGAACCGGGGCGGACGCGGCGCGGGGCGACCGCCGGCCGGCCGGTGGCGCAGCCGTGAGGTGCTCGTCGAGCCAGGCCAACCCCTCCCGCAGCGCGGCCACGAACAGCCCGGGGCTGCCGTGTGTCCAGGGGCCGATCACGAGGTGTGGCGCCGTGCCGGCGGCACGCAGGGTGGCGTAGTCGTCGAGTTGGGCCGGCAGGAAGATGTCGTGCCAACCGGTGACCATGACCACCGGCGCCCGCACCCGGGCCACCCGGTCGGCGAAGACCCGGTCGCGCCAGTACGCCGCCTCCGGGGTGTGGTGGCGCAGCCACTCCTGGAAGAACGGGATGGTCACGCCGGTGGCCACCCGGTCGGCATCCGCGAGCGGCAGGTGCCCGAGCGCGGCGGCCAGCCGGGGCTGCCCACGCTTGAGCTCCCACTGCCGGGCCAGCCACGGCACGGTCTGCGCGTGCAGCAGCTCCGCCCAGGTCAGCACGGTGTCCAGGGCGAAGGACTCCCCCGCGTACGTCGAGTCCCGGGTGGCCGAGGCGGTCACCACCGCGACCATCGCGCGCAACTCGTCGCCCGCGTCGGCGGCCAGCGCCCACTGCGCGAACCCCTGGTAGCTGACCCCGAACATGCCGAGCTGGCCGGACCACCAGGGCTGGCGACGCAGCCAGTCCAGGGTGTCCACTCCGTCGTCGCGCTCGTGCACCAGCGGTGCGAACGTGCCGCCGGACCCTCCGGTGCCCCGACAGGCCTGGATCACCGCGTGCCGGCCCCGCGCGGCGAGCAGCCGGCCGAGCAACCGCAGCGGGCCGCCCCGCCCGTACGGGGTGCGGATCAGCACGGTCGGCGCGTCCCGGACCCCCGGGGCGTAGTGGTCGGTGCGCAGCAGCACCCCGTCGCGGGCCCGGACCGGGATGTCGCGGGTGACCCGCACCGGGCGGGGACGGGTCGGGGGCAACCGCAGCGCGACGCCGGCGAGGCGGGTGACGAGCCGGCCCGGCACCGCTCAGCCTGCCGGCCGGCGGGGCGACTCGGGCCGGGCGGCGCGCACCGTGTCCCGGTGCCCCCGCAGCGACTCGCTCATCTCCGCCATGAACCGGTGCACCACCTCCAGCTCGTCGTCGCCGAAGCGGGCCATCACCGTGTCGGTACGCGCGCCGAGCGGCTGGAAGAACTCCATGGCCAGGGCGGCTCCCTGGTCGGCGTAGTGCAGCAGCACCTTGCGCCGGTCGACGGTGTCCCGGTCCCGGCGGATGTGACCGGCGCGCTCCAGTCGGTCGATCAGGGCGGTGACCGAGCCGGAGGAGAGGTTGAGCTGCTCGCCGAGGCGGCCGGGGGTGATCGGATCACCGAGCAGCTCGGCGTCCATCACCGCGATCAGGGCCTGCAGGTCGGTCGGGTTGAGGCCGTGCAGGTTGGCGAAGGCGTGGCCGACCTGCTGGGCGTCCGCAGCGTACCGCCGGAGGTTGTTGGTGATCTCCGCGACCAGCCGCTCGCGGCGCGTGTCGCGCCGCCGGTACATGCCGTGAGTCGCCACCTCGCGCTGCTCTTCCCGTCGTCGGTCTCTCGGGTTGCAGCATAGAACAGCCCTCGATAATCTCGGCTATCAAGATACTCGACTGCCGAAGGACTTTGGGGTCATCTGATGTCTGTGTTCACCACCGTCGCGCGCGGCCGGCTGGCCGCCTGGCTCACCGTGGCCGCGGCGATCGTCGTCGGCGCGGTCGTCTTCGGAACGCCCCAACCGGACAACCCGGCACCGGTCTCCGCCACCGGCCTGTCCGTGCAGTGGCAGTCGACCCAGGTGGAGCGCCTCCAGGAGCAGTTGCCGTCCAGCGAGGTCCAGCCGGCCATCGTGGTGGTGAGTCGAGGTGACGGCGGCGCGCTGAGCGAGGCCGACCGGGCCGCCGTCACCGCCCGCGCCAGCGACCTGGGCCGCTTCGCGGTGGGCGGGCGGGTCAGCCCCCCGCAGCTCTCCCCGGACGGGGCGGTCGCGCTCGTCGCCGTGCCGGTCGACACCAGCGCTGGTCAGGACGAGGTCACCGACACGGTTGCTCAGCTGCGCGCCGCGCTTGCCGACCTGCCCGGCGGGCTGACCGCCGCGGTGACCGGCGCCCCGGCCTTCACCGCCGACCTGTCCTCGGTGTTCGACGGGGCCGACATCACCCTGCTCGCGGTGACCGCCGCCGTGGTGGCGCTGCTGTTGCTGATCACCTACCGCAGCCCGTTCCTGTGGATCGTGCCGCTGGTCGTGGTCGCCGCCACCGAGCAGCTCACCCTGCGCGCGGTCGACGCCATCGTGCCGGCCGTCGGCATCAACCTCCAGCAGGGCCAGGTCACCGGCATCGCCAGCGTGCTGGTCTTCGGCGCCGCCACCGACTACGCGTTGCTGCTCATCGCCCGCTACCGGGAGGAGTTGCGGCGCGAGCAGGACCGGTACGCGGCGATGCGCGCCGCGTTGCGCCGGACCGCCGAGCCCATCCTCGCCAGCGGCGGCACCGTGGTGCTCGGCGTCCTCACCCTGCTGCTCAGCGAGCAGGAGACGAACCGGGCCCTCGCCGTGGCCTGCGCCACCGGTGTGGTCTTCGCCATGCTCTCCGCGCTGTTCGTGCTCCCCGCCGTGCTCGTGCTCCTCGGTCGCGGCCTGTTCTGGCCGTTCGTACCCCGCGTCGGTGGCCCCGCCCGGGAGGGACGGCTCTGGGGCCGGCTCGGCGGCGCCGTGCAACACCGCCCGGTGGTGGTCGCGGTGCTGGCCACCCTGCTGCTCGGTGGCCTGGCGCTGGGCGGGCTCGGGATCCGCACCGGCCTGTCCGAGACCGAGCAGTTCCGCGCCGAGCCCCAGGCGGTGACCGGGGCGCAGACCCTGGCCCGCGCGTTCCCCGCCGGCAGCACCCAGTCGGTCGCCGTGCTCACCAACCCGGCGGCGGTGCGGGCGGTCACCGACGCCGCCACCGCCGTGCCCGGGGTCGCCTCGGCACGCCCCGGTGACGTCGGTGACGACGTCGCCCAGGTCGACGTCGTCCTGGACGCCGAACCCGGCACCACCGCCTCGGACCGCGCGATCGAGGCGCTGCGCGCCGCGGTCGCCGCCGTTCCCGGTTCCGCTCCTCCGGCCGCCGCCGGCGCCGACGCGCCGTCCGGGGCGATCGTCGGTGGCTCCGTGGCCGCCACCTACGACTCCGACGAGGCCAACGACCGCGACCTGCGACTGATCCTGCCGATCATCCTGTTGCTCGTCGGCGCCGTGCTCGTGCTGCTGCTCCGCGGCCTGCTCGCCCCGCTGCTGCTGGTGCTCACCGTGATCGCGTCGTTCTTCGCCAGTCTCGGCGCGGCGTGGCTGCTCTTCGACCACGTGCTGGGCTTCCCCGCACTGGACAGCGGCGTGCTGCTGCTCGCGTTCGTGTTCCTGGTGGCGCTCGGGGTGGACTACAACATCTTCCTGGTCACCCGGGCCCGCGAGGACGCGCGCGCCGCGGGCACCCGCGACGGGATGCTCTCCGCCCTGCGGGTCACCGGCGGGGTGATCACCAGCGCCGGGGTGCTGCTCGCCGCGGTCTTCGCCGTGCTCGGCGTGCTGCCACTGATCACGCTCACCCAGATCGGCATCATCGTCTGCATCGGCGTGCTGCTCGACACCCTGCTGGTCCGCACCGTCCTGGTGCCGGCGCTGGCGTTCCTGCTCGGTGACCGCTTCTGGTGGCCCGGACGGATCACTGCGGAGCACCCGGCCGGCAGCCCGACGTCGCCGGAGCCGGTCGCGGCCCACGACTGACGACAGGCGTGCGGGGCCTCCCGGTGTGACAGTGGTCGCACCCTAACGAGGTTCCACCGGGCGGCGACCCTGCGGCGGCGTCTGAGCCTGGTCGTCCGGCTGCTCAAGATCGCCCACAGCCCGGTCCCGGGTGGCCCAGGCGACCATGAACACCACAGTCCAGAGCACTCCGAGCAACACCGCAGCGGCGGTCCCGCTCGCCGTGTCCAGGCCGAGGTAGAGCCGCGCACCGCCGATCCCGAGCATCCCCGCGGCAGCGGTCGTCCACGCGGCCACCGCCACCGGCCAGCGGGCGCTGCGCGACACCAACCAGGCCAGGGTGCAGAAGCTCGCCGCGACCACGGCGTTCTGGGTCGAGAGCGGAGCCACCTCGCCGCTGCCCGGTGTGCTGCCGTGCGCACCGGTCACCTCGGCGGCCACGGCCAGCACCACAAGCGGCACGAACGCACCCACCGTGCCGACCACGCTGAGCAGGTCGGCCCGCCATGGTCGGCTGCGCCACGCCAGCACCGCCGCCACCACCCCCACCAGGGCGATCAACACCGACCCCCGTACCACCGACACCACGACCAACGTGGCTTCGGCGGCGTGGGGGGTACGCCGGGCGGCGAACCACGCCGCGATGGCGTCGTCAAGCGCGGCCAGCCCACTGTTGCGGATCGCCACGGCGAGCAGGCCGGCGATGGCGAGCCCGGCGGCGAAGAGCAGCAGGAGCCCGGCGGCCAGATTGAGCAGCAGCGTCCAGGCCGGCCCGATCCGCATGGCCACCAGGAAGAACAGCACCCCGTAGCGGGCGGTGAGCCACCGCACCGGGGGTAGCGCGCCGGCCCGGGACAGCAGCGCGCGGACCGGGTCGGGATTGCGACCCAGCCACCGGCCGACGAGCACGACTCCGAGCAGGCCGGCCAGCAGCAGCAGCGCCACGCCGGTGGCCCGGCCGAGCAGCCGGGAGACCGTGTCGTACGACTCACCGGCGAGGTGACCGAGCAGGATCGAGCCGCCCACCCAGGTCGCCACCCCGGCCAGGTTCCACGGCGCGAACCTCCGGTACGGCATGCCGGCCGCACCGGCCAGCCGGGGCACCAGGGTGCGGGCGAAGGCCACCCAGCGGGCCGCGAACACACCCCGCCCACCGAGTCGGGCCAGCATGGCATCTGCCCTGGCCCACCGCTCGGGACCGACCCGGTGCCCCAGCCCGGCGCGCAGTCGGGGCCCGTAGCGCCGTCCGGCGCGGAAGGCCAGCCCGTCACCGAGGACCGCCGCGGCGATCATCACGAGCAACGCCGGTCCGAGCCGCAAGGTACCGTTGTAGGTGAGGAAGCCGACGAGCAGCAGGGTAGCCTCACCCGGCACGAGCAGACCGAAGATCACCGCGGTCTCGCCGGCCACGATCAGCGCGGCGACCAGGTAGATCCAGAGGGCGGGCAGACTCTGCACCCAGGTCAGCAGGTCGTGCACTCAGGCCCCCGGAACACGGGAGTCAGCATGCCAGCCGGGGCAACCACCCGGACAGCAGTTTCACCATAGATCAGGGGCACCTGGGGGTGACCCCGACGCGGCCTGCGCGAGCGCAGGCGGAAGGATAGAGGGTATGCAGCTTCGCACCGACCTCCGCAACGTCGCCATCATCGCTCACGTCGACCACGGCAAGACCACGCTGGTCGACGCCATGTTGCGGCAGGCCGGGGCGTACGGCGCCCGGGGCGAGAACACCGAGCGGGTGATGGACTCGGGTGACCTGGAGCGGGAAAAGGGCATCACGATCCTGGCCAAGAACACCGGCGTGCACTACCTGCCGGCGGACGGCTCCGACCCGGTCACCATCAACATCATCGACACCCCCGGCCACGCCGACTTCGGTGGTGAGGTGGAGCGCGGCCTGACCATGGTCGACGGCGTGGTGCTGCTCGTCGACGCCAGCGAGGGCCCGCTGCCGCAGACCCGCTTCGTGCTGCGCAAGGCGCTGCGGGCTCGGATGCCGATCATCCTGGTGATCAACAAGGTGGACCGCCCGGACGCTCGGATCAAGGAGGTCGTGGACGACACCTACGAACTCTTCCTCGACCTGGACGCCGACGAGGAGCAGATCGACTTCCCGATCGTCTACGCCTGCGCCCGCGACGGCATCGCCTCGCTGACCCAGCCCGCCGACGGTTCGGTGCCGGACGACAGCACCTCCCTGGAGCCGCTGTTCCGCACCCTGCTGGACACCATCCCGGCCCCCGCGTACGAGGACGGCGCGCCGCTGCAGGCGCACGTGACAAACCTCGACGCCTCGCCGTTCCTCGGCCGGCTGGCGCTGTGCCGGGTCCGGCAGGGCACCATCAGCAAGGGTCAGACGGTGGCCTGGTGCCGCACCGACGGCAGCACCCAGCGGGTCCGCATCTCCGAGATGCTGATGACCGAGGGCCTGGAGCGCAAGCCGGCCGAGACGGCCGGCCCGGGCGACATCATTGCCGTCGCCGGCATTCCCGAGATCATGATCGGTGAGACGCTTGCCGACATCGAGAACCCGGTCGCTCTGCCGCTGATCACCGTCGACGAGCCGGCCATCTCGATGACCATCGGCACCAACACCTCGCCGCTTGTCGGCCGGGTCAAGGGCTCCAAGGTCACCGCCCGGATGGTCAAGGACCGGCTCGACAAGGAGCTGATCGGCAACGTGTCGCTGCGGGTGCTGCCCACCGAGCGGCCGGACGCCTGGGAGGTGCAGGGCCGTGGTGAGCTGGCGCTGGCCATCCTGGTCGAGCAGATGCGCCGGGAGAGCTACGAGCTGACCGTCGGCAAGCCGCAGGTCGTGACCAAGGAGATCGACGGCAAGACCTGCGAGCCGGTCGAGCGGCTGACCATCGACGCGCCCGAGGAGTACCTGGGTGCGATCACCCAGCTGCTGGCGACCCGTAAGGGTCGGATGGAGCAGTTGGTCAACCACGGCACCGGCTGGATCCGGATGGAGTGGCTGGTCCCGGCGCGTGGCCTGATCGGCTTCCGTACCGAGTTCCTCACCGACACCCGGGGCACCGGCATCCTGCACCACGTCTTCGAGTCGTACGAGCCGTGGTTCGGCGAGCTGCGTACCCGCAACAACGGTTCGCTCGTCGCCGACCGGGCCGGCGCGGTCACCGCCTTCGCGATGATCAACCTGCAGGAGCGCGGTCAGCTCTTCGTCGACCCGACCACCGAGGTGTACGAGGGCATGATCGTCGGAGAGAACTCCCGCTCCGACGACATGGACGTCAACATCACCAAGGAGAAGAAGCTCACCAACATGCGGGCGTCGACCTCCGACGAGACGGAGAAGCTGATCCCGCCGCGCAAGCTCTCCCTTGAGCAGGCCCTGGAGTTCTGCCGCGAGGACGAGTGCGTCGAGGTCACCCCGACCGCGGTGCGCATCCGCAAGGTGGTGCTCGACCAGCAGCAGCGGGGCCGGGCCGCCGCCCGCCGCAAGCACGCCGGCTGAGCACAGCAGCACCCGACACCGGGCGCGTCGACCGCTTGCGGTCGGCGCGCCCGGCTGTTTCCGGCAGGGGTACGCGACCCTCGCCGAGCGACCCTCGCTGATCGGCTACGGTCACCGGCATGACCTGGGATGATCTCGACGCCCACCTGGACCGGGTGCCCGGCACCGTCTCGGCGTACGTGGGACGGCTCGACGCGGCGCCGACCTGGACCCGCCACCCGGACGCCGCCCACTACGCGGCGAGCACCATGAAGGTGGCGGTGCTCGCCGCGCTGCACCGGGCCGCCGAGGCGGGCACGCTTGACCTGGACGCCCCGGTTCCCGTGGTCAACGAGTTCGACTCCGCCCAGTCCGGCGCGCCCCGGTTCTCCTGCGCGCAGACCTACGACAACGATGACGCGGTCTGGGACCGGGTGGGCGGCACCGCGTCGCTGCGCTGGCTGGCCGAGCGGATGATCGTGCGCTCCAGCAACCTGGCCACCAACCTGGTCATCGGGCACGTCGGGCTGCCCGCGGTGGCCGAGGTGTGGGCGCTGGCCGGCGCCCGGGCCAGCGTCACGGGTCGCGGCATCGAGGACTTCGCCGCCCGCGCGGCCGGCATCACCAACACGGTCACCGCCGCCGACCTGGCCGCCCTGCTCGGCGCGGTGTCCACCGGGGCCAGCACCGCGGGCCGGCTCGCGTCGCCGGCGGCCTGCTCGGCCATGCTTGACGTCCTGCTCGCCCAGGAGCACCGGGAGGACCTGGCCGCCGGCCTACCCGAGGGCACCCGCATCGCGCACAAGAGCGGTTGGGTACGCGGTGTGCGCCACGGCGCCGGCGTGGTGCTGCCCGCCGACGCCCCGCCGTACCTGATCGCCGTCTGCACCACCACCGACCCGGCCGACGGCACCGACGACGAGACCGAGGCCGACGCCTGCCTGCTGATCGCGCACGTCTCCGCGCAGGTCTGGGCCGCCCGTCACCAGCTCTGACCCGCCGGAATGGGATCCGGCGCGGCGGTCACTCGAGCAACCGCGCCCGCAGCGCGCCGAGGGTCTCGTCGGTGAGCCCGAGGCCGTCGCGCAGGTACGCGTCGAACGAACCGTGCACCCGGCGCACCTCGTCGTAGCCGGCGTCGAGGTACTCGGCGCGGACCTCCAACACCGGCAGCACCGCGTCGACGTCCAGCTCCGGCTGCCGCCGTCGCATCGCCTCGACGATCACCACGCGCAGGCTCTCGGTGAGCTCGTTGTTGCGCAGGTAGTCGGCGCGGACCGCCGCCTCGTCCACCCCGAGCGCCGTCAACAGGATGACGGTGAGCCAACCGGTGCGGTCCTTGCCGGCGGAGCAGTGGTAGACCAACGGCAGGTTCTCCGGCCGCGCGGCCAGTCGTACCGCCTCGGCGAAGCCGACCCGGGCCGACTCCCCGGTGACGAACCACCGGTAGATGGCCGCCATCGCCTCCGCCGTGCCCTGCCGGGCCAACTCCGCGTACGCGTCCAGGTCGTGGCCCAGCAGCACCGCCGAGACGTACGTGAAGACCGGGTGCTCCGGGTCGTGCACCGGAAGGCACACCACCCGTGGCTCACCGGCCAGCCGATCCGTCGGGGCGACCGCGATCTCCGCGGGGGCGCGCAGATCGAGCACGCACGCCGGCCCCAGCTTCGCGAGCACCGGCAGGTCCTCGTCGGTCAGCCGACCCAGCGCCGGAGTCCGGATGAGCTGCCCCACGCGGAGCCGCCGGCCGTCGGCGCCCACCAGCCCGCCCAGCTCACGCGCATTCGGTGCGCCCACCAGCTCCCAGCTCTGCCCGGTCATCCGGTCCCCCATCCTGACGCGTGACTGCGTATAGGGTGCCTGACATGACGATCTCGGAGGTACGCACCCACCGGGTTTCCGCCCCCTTACACACTCCGTTCGTCACCGCGCTGCGGCGTACCACCACAGTGGAGACGCTGGTCGTCGAGCTCGTCGACGCCGACGGTCGGTCCGGCTTCGGTGAGGCGCCTCAGGTCTGGCAGGTTACCGGCGCGTCGGTCGCCGGCGCACAGGCGTGCGTACGCGAACTGCTCGGTCCGCGGCTTGTCGGTCGCGACCCGGACGACCTGGTGACCCGTTGCGCCGAGGTGCAGCGCGCCGTGGTGGGCAACGAGGGGGCGAAGGCTGCGGTGGACGTGGCCCTGCACGACCTCGCCGCCCGGCGGCTGGGCGTACCCCTGGTGCGGTTGCTCGGGGGCACCACGCTGCGGGTGCCGACGGACGTCACACTGGCGGCCGGCGACGCGGTGGATCTGGCGGCGGCGGCACGGCAGCGGCAGGCCGACGGGTTCGACGTGCTCAAGTTGAAGGTCGGCACCGACGCGAGCACCGACCTGGACCGGGTACGCGCCGTCCGCGCGGCCGTCGGCCCCGGGGTTCGGATCCGGCTCGACGCCAACCAGGGCTGGACACCCCGGGAGGCGGTCCGGGTGATCCGTGGCATCGAGGACGCCGGGCTCGACGTGGAGTTGGTCGAGCAGCCGGTGGCCCGCTGGGACCTGGACGGGCTGGCCTGGGTCAGCGACCGGGTGTCCGTGCCGATCCTGGCCGACGAGGCGGTCTTCGGGGTCCGTGACCTGGTGGAGGTGATCCGCCGTCGGGCCGCCGACCTGGTCAACGTCAAGCTGGCCAAGTGCGGCGGGCTGCATCCGGCGCGTACCCTCCTCGACCTGGCCACCGCCCACGGGCTGGGCACGGTTGTCGGGTCGATGATGGAGAGTCAGGTGGGCATCGGGGCGGCGGCGAGCCTGGTCGCCGCGTACGGCACCACCGCGGTCGCCGACCTGGACGCCGCCTGGTGGCTGGCCTGGTCGCCGGTGCAGGGCGGGATACGCTACGACGGGGCTGCTGTGGTGCTGCCGAACGCCCCTGGCCTGGGCATTTCCGGTCTTGCTGAAGCAAAGGTGCAGGCCCGTGCTTGATGAGTGTTTGTTTCTTTCATAGGGTTCCCCTGGACAGCCGACTCGATCTGGGGGTTGACGTGGAGCTGCAACCGGGCCGCGAGGCCGTCGTTCGAGTCGCCGTGGCAACACTGTGGACCTCGCCCGAGGCGGTCCGTCCGGTCGACCGCCCGGCGCTGACCGCCGGCGCCGACATCCCCGCCTGGGTCTCCGGTCTCAGCACCGAACAGCAGGTCGGCGACTGTGTGCTGAGCCAGCTTCTGCTCGGCGAGCGGGTCCTCGTCAGCGAGCTACGACCGGACGGCTGGGCCCGGGTCGTCGCCGTCGAGCAGCCAGCCGCCAAGCTGGACCCGCGCGGCTACCCGGGCTGGCTTCCCGCCGACCAACTGGCCGCGGTCGACCCGACCACCGGCACCGACCACCCGCTGGTGGTGGACGCCACGGTCACCGGGCTGCACGCCACCCCGGGCGGTCCGGTGGTGCTGCCCGGCGTCGTCGTCGGCACCCGCCTGGTCCCGGCCGGCCCCGCCCGCGACGACTGGCGGCCGGTGCACGCCCCGGGGCAGGCCGCGCCGCTCTGGCTGCCCGACAGCCACCTGGTCCCGGCACCGGCGGCGTCACCGGACGCCGAGCAGGCGCTCGCGGTGGCGCAGCGACTGCTTGACGTCGTCTACATCTGGGGTGGTCTCTCGGCGCACGGCATCGACTGCTCCGGTCTGGTGCACCTGGCCTGGCGGCGGTTCGGGGTGCTGCTCCCGCGCGACGCCGACGACCAGGCCGTCGCCACCACCCCGCTGGCCTTCGGGGCGGAACGTCCCGGTGACCTCTACTTCTTCGCCCGACCCGGCCGCAAGATCCACCACATCGGAATCGTCACCGCCCCACCGGGGACCGGCGGCGAGCGGCGGATGCTGCACGCCTGCTACCGGCGGCGGCGGGTCATCGAGGAGCCACTGCCGGCCGACCGGACCGCCACGCTGGTCGGCGCGCACCGGGTCTGACCGGCGGGACCGTCCCCGGCTGGTCTGCGCGCACCGGGTCTGACCGGGCGGGACGTCCCCGGCTGGTCGGCGCGCACCGGGGCCGGACCGGCCGGGCGCATCGGAGCACCCGGCCGGTGCCCGGTCAGCGTCGGGCGTCGGCCAACTCGCGGCGTCGGTCGCGCGAGGACTTGATCAGGCTGGCGGCGGTGGCGACGCCCAACGTGCCGATGATCACCAGCAGCGACAGCCAGATCGGGATGTGCGGCGCCCAGCCGACGTGCTCACCACCGTTGATGAACGGCAGGTTGTTGTCGGCCAACGCCTCCAGCACCAGCTTGACCCCGATGAAGCCGAGCACGACGGCCAGGCCGTAGCTCAGGTAGATCAGGCGGTCGAGCAGGCCACCGAGCAGGAAGTAGAGCTGACGAAGGCCCATCAGCGCGAAGACGTTGGCGGTGAAGACCAGGTACGGCTCCTGGGTGATGCCGAAGATCGCCGGGATCGAGTCCAACGCGAAGATCAGGTCGGTGGTGCCGATCGCGATCATCACGATCAGCATCGGGGTGAACAACCGCTTGCCTGTCGCGTGGGTGGTGAGTTTCGCGCCGTCGTACTCCTTGGAGATCGGCAGCGCCTTGCGGCTCCACCGGATCAGCACGTTCTCGGAGAACTCGTCCTCGTCCGGCTCGCCCTGCCGGGCCAGGTTGACCGCGGTGTAGATCAGGAACGCGCCGAAGATGTAGAAGACCCAGGAGAACTGCGAGATCAGCGCCGCACCTGCGGCGATGAACCCGCCGCGCATCACCAGCGCCAGCACTATTCCGACGAGCAGCACCTTCTGCTGGTACTGCCGGGGCACCCCGAAGCGGGCCATGATGATCACGAAGACGAAGAGGTTGTCCACCGAGAGGCTGTACTCGGTGAGCCAACCGGTGTAGAACTGCCCGGCCGGGCTGGCGCCGGCGGTCAACCAGACACCCGCCCCGAAGAGCAGGGCAAGCCCGACGTAGAAGGCGACCCAGAGGCTCGACTCGCGCACACTCGGCTCGTGCGGGCGCCGACCAATGATCAACAGGTCGACGAGCAGGACCGCAGTCAGTGCGACAAGCGTCCCCGCCCACACCAATCCGGACACGTCCAACGTTCATTCCTCCGGCAGACACGCGGCGTCGGGCACACCGTACGCCCCTGCTGGGGCCGGCGTGCCGCTGTCGCTCACTCTGGTGACTGTCGGAGGTCTCTTCCGCCGCCACCCTTCACCGGGGCGACGACCTACGGGGCCGGGTCGGGCGCCGTGGTTTCGACGATCGACCGTGCTGACGACTCCGTTGCGGGGGAATACTCCCCTCCTCGGTGACCATTGTTGCCCACCACGCCCCGTGATCACACCCCGGGCAAGCGGTGTCGCCGAACACCTGCGGCCCGGGAATCCCGTCACACTCGCTGTGACGTCCTAGGAGGCTAGTGTGAGTCGCCGAGCGCACCCCACCCAGGGCCGTCACCGCCCGCCGTGGGACGCTGTCCGACATGGTGCTTGAGGTCGCGCTCATCGACGTACTGCCCGGACACGAGGACGCGTTCGCCGCCGCGTACGTCGAGGGCCACCCCGTGCTCGCCGGGGCGACCGGCTGCCGGTCCGTCCGGATGACCCGGGGAATCGAGTCTCCGACGCGCTTCGTGCTGCTTGTCGAATGGGACTCGGTCGAGGCGCACGAGCAGAACTTCCGGGCCACCGAGCGGTTCGACAGGTGGCGGGCGTTGATCGGGCCACACTTCGCCGGGCCGCCCGTGGTCGAGCACTTCCTCGACGTACCGGCCTGAGCGACTCTGTCGTACCTCGCGGTTACCGTGCTCAGCGCACGCGCCGGCCGCCGGTCCCGACGGGCTCGGGGGCGCCGGGCACGGTGGCCGCGCGGCGTGCCACAGTGCGCGCCGACCGCCCGTTACTCGCCGGCACGACGGGCCAGCGCGGTGATCGTCTCCTCCGGTGACAGCGCGGCCGCCAGCAACGCCTCGGTCATCCGCTCGTAGCGGCCGACATCGAGCACTGTGGCCAACCGGACGTCGGTGGTCAACGCCTCGATCATCACCGTCCGCGGGTCCGCCGGGTCGGGAAAGGCATAGCAGGAGTACGGCGTGAGCGGGTGCAGCCCACCACCGGCCGCCCCACGTGGCAGCAGCCGCACCGTGACATGGGACAGCCCGGTCACGGTGACCAGATGCCGCAACTGCTCACGCCACACCGCCTCCGGCAGCTCACCTGGATCGCAGACGGCCGCGGCGAGCACCGCCGTGTAGCGCGGCGGATAGGCGCGCCGCAACACCTCCTGCCGCAGCGCACGGGCGCGCACCTCGGCCTCCACATCGAGCTCCGGCGTGAACTGCGCGCCCGCCTCCACCAGCACCCGGGTGTACGCGGGTGTCTGGAGCAGCCCCGGCACGACCGTCGGCTGGTACTCGACGATGTCGGCCGCGCCCGCCTCCAACTCGGCGTAGGTGCGCTGCCGTTCGCTCATCTCACCGAGCGTCTTCCACCAACCCCGGCTAGTCGCCGCATCCCGAGCGATCACGATCAGCGCGTCCCGGGCCGGAGTGGGCACCTTGTAGATGTCGAGCAGATCGAGCACGTCGGCGAGGTCCGGACGGCTCTGGCCCAGCTCGATGCGGGACAGCTTCGACGTCGAGGCCCAGCCCAGCCGGTCGCAGACCTGCTCCAGGGTCAGCGCCTCGCGCCGACGTAGCTGGCGCAACTCAGCGCCGAGACGTGCACGTCGAATGACAGGACTCGTTGGCAGCGGCATCCCGGCCTCCCCATCGAGGGAGAGTACGCAGGACGATCACCCAGTGCAATAGCTCGCTCGCTCACCGCAATCAGGTCATTCGGCACGGTCGGCGACCAGACCTCTCCAACGTCGGCTGCGGGGCGCGTGCGAGGCCGAGAAGCGCTCTGCCGGCGGGCCGACTCAGTCGAGGGCTCCGGGCCGCCATGGCAGGCCCGGAGCCGGTCCAACCGGGGGCACAGGGCCGACCAGGGCAGGCTCAGGGTCGGTAGGTGCCGAAGGCCCAGACCTTGCCGGCCAGGTCACGGGCGGCGTAGTCGCGGGAGCCGTAGTCGGTGTCGAACGGCTCCTGGGTGATCTCGGCCCCGGCCGCGCGGGCCTGGGCGCAGTGGGCGTCGACGTCCGACACGGCCACGTACACCGACCAGTCGTCGTGGGCCGGTCTGGACGTCGCGTCGGCCCGACCGCCCAGCATGATCATGCCGGTGTCGAGGACGAGTTCGGCGTGCGCGACCGTACCGTCCGGTGCTTCGTGCACGGCGTGCACCTGGAAACCGAAGGCGGAGCAGAGCCAGTCGATCGCGGCGCGGGGATCGGGGTAACGGAAGACAGGGTAGACGGTTCGCATGTCCACATCCTGCCGCCGGTGGCCTGGTGCTGGATTGGACGAATGTGACCTCGGCGGGTCGTCCCGCGACCGGGCGACGCGTCAGCCGGCCGACGTCGACCGGGCGGCGAGCAGCGCGGCCGGGGTCGCCCCCGCGAACTGGTGAAAGTCCCGGATCAGGTGGGACTGGTCGTAGTAACCGCATCGTGCCGCCACCGCAGCCCAGTCGACGGCCTGCCCCCTGCCGGGTGAGGCCACGCCGCCCGGGTCGGACGGGTCCGCGCCGGCTGCGGACCGGCCGGCGCTGGCCGGCGGTCCGACATCCGGCCCGATCACGGCGTTCGGCCCCACGTCGGTCAGCGCCGCGCACGCCTGCTGGAAGCGCAACAACCGGGCGACCATCTTGGGCGGCAGCCCGATCTCCTGCCGAAACCGGGATGCGAGGTGCCGCCGGCTCCAGCCCAGCTCGTCGGCGAGCACACCGACGCTCTCCTGGCCGCCGCTGGCCACCAGCCACCGCCATGCCCAGTCGAGCCGGGCGTCCACGGGTGGCGACGCCGCCAGGCGGCCGGCGAGCACCCTGTCGAGCAGGGCGAACCGCTCCGGCCAGGTCGCCGCCTCGGCGAGCTGACCACGCAGCCGATCGAGCCAACGGCCCGGGAGCTGCCCAACGCCCACCGCACGATTGGTCAGCTCGCTCAGCGGCAGGCCGAGGAGTCGGCGGGCGGTCAGTGGGGCGAGCAGCAACTCGACGCCCTCCCCCACACCCGTCGTGCGCGTGGTGCACCAGCCGTCGAAGGTGCCGGCCACGAACGAGTCGACCCTGCTGGCCCCGCGCTCCGCGCTGCGCGGGTCGGTCACGTCCAGCGGAGCACCCCAGCCCAGGATCAGCACCACGAAGACGCCCGCCGACTCCCGCCGGACCAGTGGGAGATCCGCCTGTTCCCGGTAGCCGACGTACTGGTCGACGAACGGACGCAGGCTGACCTCGGGCAGCCCGAGGACCATCTCCCCGACCGGTGCCACAGCCGTCACCCTGGCCCACCCTTCGCCCGCCCTGCTCGGCCGCGCCCCCAGCGGGGCGCTGGTCACGCCCGGACGCTTGTCGTCACTTCACGCCGGCGGCGTCCATGCCGCGCAGCTCCTTCTTCAGGTCGGAGACCTCGTCACGGATCCGGGCCGCCAGCTCGAACTGCAGCTCGCGGGCGGCGGCCAGCATCTGGTCGTTGAGCTCCTGAATGAGTTGGGCGAGGTCGGCACGGGCCATCCCCTCCCGCGAGGTGGTCGTGGCGGCGCCCCGGCTCCGGCTGCGGGTCTCCTTGACCGGCGCCTTGCCCCGGGAAAGCTGACGCACCGCGCCGCCGACCCGGGAGTTTTCGGTGTCCTCCGCCTCGCGGTAGATGTCGTCAAGGATGTCGTGGATCTTCTTCCGCAGCGGCTCCGGGCTGATCCCGTGCGCCTCGTTGTGCGCGATCTGCTTGGCCCGACGCCGATCGGTCTCGTCGATCGCCGCCGCCATCGACGGGGTGATCTTGTCGGCGTACATGTGCACCTGACCGGAGACGTTACGGGCGGCCCGTCCGATGGTCTGGATCAGCGACCGGCCACTGCGCAGGAAGCCCTCCTTGTCGGCGTCGAGGATCGCCACCAGCGACACCTCGGGCAGGTCCAGACCTTCGCGGAGCAGGTTGATGCCGACCAGCACGTCGTAGTCGCCCTTGCGCAGCTCGCGCAGCAGCTCCACCCGGCGCAACGTGTCGACCTCGGAGTGCAGGTAGCGCACCCGGATGCCGTTTTCCAGGAGGTAGTCGGACAGGTCCTCGGCCATCTTCTTGGTCAGGGTGGTGACCAGGACCCGTTCGTCGCGATCGGTGCGCAGTTTGATCTCGTGCATCAGGTCGTCGATCTGACCCTTGGTCGGCTTGATCACGACCTCCGGGTCGACCAGACCGGTGGGCCGGATGACCTGCTCGACGAACTCGCCCTGCGCCTGTTCCATCTCCCACGTGCCCGGAGTCGCGGAGAGGAAGACCATCTGGCCGACCCGCTCCAGGAACTCGTCGAAGCGCAGCGGCCGGTTGTCGGCCGCGCTGGGCAACCGGAAACCGTGGTCGATGAGCATCCGCTTACGGGACGCGTCGCCCTCGTACATGCCGCCGATCTGCGGGATGGTCACGTGCGACTCGTCGACCACCGTGAGGAAGTCGTCCGGGAAGTAGTCGAGCAGGCAGTGCGGCGGGCTGCCGGGCAGCCGCCCGTCCATGTGCATCGAGTAGTTCTCGATGCCGGAGCAGAAGCCCACCTGGCGCATCATCTCGATGTCGTAGGTGGTGCGCATGCGCAGCCGCTGCGCCTCCAGCAGCTTGCCCTGCCGCTCCAGCTCGGCCAGCCGCTCGGCCAGCTCCACCTCGATGTCGCGGATCGCCCGCTCCATCCGCTCCGGGCCGGCCGCGTAGTGGGTGGCGGGGAAGATCACCAGTTGGTCGACCTCGCGGACCACGTCGCCGGTCAACGGGTTGAGGTAGTAGAGCTTCTCCACCTCGTCGCCGAACAGCTCGATGCGGACCGCCAGCTCCTCGTACGCCGGGATGATCTCCAGCGTGTCGCCGCGGACCCGGAACGTGCCGCGCTGGAAGGCCATGTCGTTGCGGGTGTACTGGATGTCGACAAGCCGGCGCAGCAGTTGGTCGCGGTCGAGCTCCTGGCCGACCTGCACCTTCACCGCCCGGTCCAGGTATTCCTCCGGGGTGCCCAGGCCGTAGATCGCCGAGACGGTCGCCACCACGATCACGTCGCGTCGGGTGAGCAGCGACATCGTCGCCGAGTGCCGCAGCCGCTCGACCTCCTCGTTGATCGAGGAGTCCTTCTCGATGTAGGTGTCGGTCTGCGGGATGTAGGCCTCGGGCTGGTAGTAGTCGTAGTACGAGACGAAGTATTCGACGGCGTTGTGCGGCAGCAGCTCGCTGAACTCCTTGGCCAACTGCGCGCAGAGCGTCTTGTTCGGGGCGAGCACCAGGGTCGGGCGCTGCAACCGCTCGATCAGCCACGCCGTGGTGGCGCTCTTGCCGGTGCCGGTCGCGCCGAGCAGCACGGTGTTGCGGTCGCCGCGCCGAACGCGGCGCTCAAGATCGTCGATGGCTGCCGGCTGGTCGCCGGCCGGCTGAAACTCACTGACGACCTGGAAGCGGCTGTCGAGCCGGGGAATGTCGAGCGCCATGCCAACAACGGTACGCCGGAGGTCCGACAGGAAAGGCCGTCACGCCAGGTACGTGATCAGCTTCAATATTCCCATTGTGTGGCCCATGTCACCGGGACTACCCTCTCCATGTAGGCCGCTCGCGGCGGCCGACCGGGCCGGTGGCCAGGCCGTCATCACGGCCGGCCGCCCCCGGCACTGCGGTCGCAGCACCCGGCTCGCCCGGCGTGCGCACCCGTGTGGTCGCGCTCGAGGCGCAGACCGGCCGCCGCGAGCGCCCCTGCTCGTCACCCCGGCGCCTCTCCGCCCGTTTCACATCCGTGGACACCTCTGCGACCCCGCCGCCCGACACCACCACCCCCACGGCCGCGCCGGGACCGGACGGCACCGGCCGGCGGGGCACCGCCGCGGCAGGCAGGCCCGGCACCCCGGCCGCCGGACGGCTCGGCACCGGACGGCTCGGCACCGGACGGCACCGCACCGACTCGACCGGCGCCACCGCGGCCCTCCGGTCCACCACGAGCGGGTCCACTATGAGCGGGTCCACCACGAGCGGGTCCACCGCCAGCCGACCCGTCACCGTCCAGGCCACGAGCGACCAGGCCACCACCGTCCAGGCCACCACCGCCCAGGCCACCACCGTCCAGGCCACCAGCGACCAGGCCACCAGCGACCAGGCCACCACCGCCCGACCCACCACCGGTCGCCGAAGCGCCACCAGCCGGGGCTCCGCCAAGACCCCGACGACCACCCGGCCCGACGACACCGCCGACCCGACCGCCGACTCGACCGACGCCGCCGGTCCGGGCCCGGCCAGCCGCCGCCGACGACGACACACCCTGTTGATGTTGCTCGGTCTGACCGCTGTGACGTCCGCGACGGCACTGGTGCTCGGGTTGCTGAGCTGGGCACCCGACCCACCCGAGCCCGCCCGGCCGCTGACGCTCACCGAGGGCGAGCGGCTGGCCGCGCTGCGGGTCACCAACCTGCGGGATCTGCGCGCCGGGGTCCGCGTCACCGCCGGCGTCGACGCGGCCCGGATCGAGCTGGTGGGCTGGGTGGACTGGTCGCGGTCCCTGCTCTACCTCGACGTGGGCGGGCCCGGCGCGGGTACCGAGCGCGGGCTGGTGCAGAGGGCCGGCGCGGTGCTGGTGATCCGGCCCGATCCGACGGCCGTGCCCACCCCCGCCGCACCTCCGCTGGTGCCCCCGACGGATCGGTGGCGGCTGCACGGCCTGACGCCCGGGGCCAGCCTGGCGCCGGTGCTCGACCTGCTCCTCGGCCTCGCGGCCGACCGTCCGGACGCGGCGCCCGGTGAGACCGCGCGCTGGATCGCCCGGGACACCATGGCGGGCGGCCCGGTGGACGTCCTCCAGGCACCGCTGGTCGCCGGAACCCCACCCGAGGGCAGCACGACCGGGGGCCGCAGCACGGCCGGCAGCCCCACGGCACAGGGCCCGGGCGCCGGGTCGACGGGCACCGAGCGGGACGGGCAGACCCGGTACTGGCTCGACCAGGACGCCCGGCTGCACAAGCTCGTCACCCGGCTGCCCGGCGTCGGCCCGGTCACCGTGACTCTGAACCGGGCGGACCGCCCGACCCTCCGGCCGGTGGAGGCCCTCGGCGGCCGGCCCGGCCTGCCCCGCGCGCTTACCGACGCCGAACAGCGTCGACTGGACCGGCTGCCGACCCGGCTACGCGCCCAGGGTGGTGCGGCGGTCACCCTCACCGTGCCGACGGGCACGGACACGAACCTGCGGGGCGCCGGCTGGTTGAGCTGGACCACGCGTACCGCGTACCTCGCGGTTGCCGACCTGGGCGTACCGGATCGCCGGACCCTGCTGCGACGCGACGCCGTCGGCCTGGCGCGGGCGGATCTGCCGGCGGCCGCCGCTGGTGGCGGCACGGCGGAGGCACCGGGCCAGCCGCCCCTGCCGCCTCCGGCCGGCGCCTGGCGGGTCTCCCGATCCGGCGGGGACGACGTGGGCCAGCTCGTCGACGCCGCGGTGGCCGCCGGGTCGGTCGCGCCACGCGGCGCGGCCGTGCGGGTACGCGAGGACGTCACCGCCGGACGGACGGTGGACGTCGTCGAGGTGGGCCCGGCCGCCGCGCGGCTGCGCTACTGGATCGACCGCGACGGGTCGCTACGGCGACTGGAGCTGCACACCAGCGGCAACGTCTGGGCCCAACTGGATCTTCAGCCGGCCGCGGTGCCCCGACTGACCCCGGTGCCCCGACCGGCTGCGAAACCTCGGCCCCCCACCGCTCGGTCCGGTGCCCGTTGAGCGGCGCGCTCAGGGCCGCCAGCCGGTCTGCGCTGCCCACTGCTCGGCCCGCAGGTACTCCTCGTCGAACCACGGGTCGCGGGCCGTGCCGGAGTCGCCGGCGGCCGGCGCCGCGTCGACCAGGTCGCGCTTGAGTTGCAGGTACGCGGCCCGCTGATCCGGGTCGGCACGCAGGTGGTCGCGCATCAGCAACGCGTACCGCCAGCCTGGCGACCCCTCCAGCCGCACGTGCAGGCGAACCGGACGAGCCGGGTCCGCGCTGCCGTGCAGCCGCTTCTCCCACCGACCGCTGCCGGCCGGGCGCGGGTCGTCCCACCACTGCCCCGGCACCCGCGGGAACCCGGCGTTCGCCAGCCGGTCGGCGAGCGCCCCGTCGGCGTCGGCGAGGCTGGACACGGCCACCTGCACGTCGATGACGTCCGGGGCGGCGAGGCCGGGCACCGCGGTCGAGCCGATGTGGTCGATCCGCAGGGCGTCCGAGCCCAGGGCGTGCCGAATCCGGGCGGCCAGCCGCGCGTACTGCTCGGGCCAGCTCGCGTCGGTCCCCACCGGGTCCTGCCCGCCCTGCGGGACCACCCGCCGCTGACGCAGGTTCTCCTCGTAGGGCCGCAGCCGTTGCCGCCAGAGCGCGTCGACGGCATCGTGCAACGCCGCCAGGCTCGCGTCGTTGCCGAGCACCACGTCGGCGGCCGCCCGGCGACGGGCGTCGTCGGTCTGGGCGGCGATCCGCCGCTCGGCCTCCGCGCGGTCCATCCCCCGGTCGCGCACCAGCCGCTCGAGTCGGGTCGTCATGGCCGTCTGCACCACGATCACCAGGTGGTACGTGGGCGCGAGACCCACCTCGACCAGCAGCGGTACGTCGTTGACGACTATCGCGTCGGGTGGTGCCGCGGCGGCCAACTCCGCGGTGCGGGCCCGGACCCGAGGGTGGGTGATCGACTCCAACCGTCGGCGTGCGGCCGGGTCGGTGAACACCACAGCGCCCAGCGCGGCACGGTCAAGCGCGCCATCGGCGTCCAGCACCGCGGCGGAGAAGGCGGCGACGATCTCGGCCAGCCCTTCGCTGCCCGGTGCGACGACCTCCCGGGCCACCCGGTCGGCGTCGATGAGCACCGCACCCCGCTCGACGAGCCGCGCCGCCACCGCGCTCTTGCCCGACCCGATCCCGCCGGTCAACCCCACCCTCAGCACGCGACCAGTCAACCGGATCACCAGCCCTGCCGCCAAACCCGCCACGACCAGGTTCCGCGGGCCCAGCAGCGCAGCCACCAGCCGGCCCGCTGACCCCCGGCAGCCCGACAGCCCGCGGCCCGGCAGCCCGGCAGCCCGGCAGCCCGACGGCCCGACGGCCCGGCAGCCCGACGGCCCGGCGGCCCGGATGGGCCCGGCGGCCCTGTTGCAGGGTCGAGCACGATCTGGTGAGCGGCAGCGGCTGCCCGGGTACGACGAAGGCCCCGCCCCCGACGATCCGGAGATCGCGGGGACGGGGCCCGTCGTCGTTCAGTCGTTCAGCGGGTCACTTACCGCCGGCGAGCTTCTCCCGCAGCGCGGCGAGCGCCTCGTCGGTGGCCAGGGTGCCGGCCGGCTCCTCGGCCTGCCGGCTCGGGGCCGGGCTGGACGAGGAGGTGGTGCCACCGCCGCCACCGGCAGCGGCCGGGACGACCGGAGTCGGGTTGGCAGCAGCCTCGGCGTCGGCAGCCCGAGAGGTCTGCACCTGCTTGGTGTGGGCCTCCCAGCGCAGACGAGCCTCGGCGTACTGGTTCTCCCAGGTCTCGCGCTGCTTGTCGTACCCCTCGAGCCACTCGCCCGTCTCGGGGTCGAAGCCCTCCGGGTAGATGTAGTTGCCCTCGGTGTCGTACGTCGCGGCCATGCCGTAGAGGGTCGGGTCGAAGTGCTCCTCGCCCTCGACGAAGCCCTCGTTGGCCTGCTTGAGCGACAGCGAGATCCGGCGGCGCTCCAGGTCGATGTCGATGACCTTGACCATGACCTCGGAGCCGACTTGGACGACCTGCTCCGGGATCTCCACGTGGCGCTCGGCCAGCTCGGAGATGTGGACCAGACCCTCGATGCCGTCGTCCACCCGGACGAACGCACCGAACGGCACCAGCTTGGTGACCTTACCCGGCACGATCTGCTGGATCGCGTGGGTGCGGGCGAACTGGCGCCACGGGTCTTCCTGGGTCGCCTTCAGCGACAGCGAGACGCGCTCGCGGTCCAGGTCGACGTCCAGGACCTCGACCTCGACCTCCTGGCCGACCTCGACAACCTCGGACGGGTGGTCGATGTGCTTCCAGGACAGCTCGGAGACGTGCACCAGACCGTCGACGCCGCCAAGGTCGACGAAGGCGCCGAAGTTGACGATCGAGGACACGACGCCCTTGCGGACCTGGCCCTTCTGCAGCTTGTTGAGGAACTCGGTGCGCACCTCGGACTGCGTCTGCTCCAGCCAGGCCCGGCGGGACAGAACCACGTTGTTGCGGTTCTTGTCCAGCTCGATGATCTTGGCCTCGAGCTCCCGCCCGACGTACGGCTGCAGGTCGCGCACACGACGCATCTCGACCAGGGACGCGGGCAGGAAGCCGCGCAGCCCGATGTCGAGGATGAGGCCGCCCTTGACCACCTCGATGACCGAACCGCGGACGACGCCGTCCTCGTCCTTGATCTTCTCGATCGTGCCCCAGGCCCGCTCGTACTGCGCCCGCTTCTTGGAGAGGATCAGACGACCCTCCTTGTCCTCCTTCTGGAGGACCAGGGCCTCGATGTGGTCGCCAACCGTCACAACCTCGGCGGGGTCCACGTCGTGCTTGATCGACAACTCCCGAGAGGGGATGACACCCTCGGTCTTGTAGCCGATGTCGAGCAGGACCTCGTCCCGATCGACCTTGACGACGGTGCCTTCGACAATGTCGCCGTCGTTGAAGTACTTGATGGTCTCGTCGATCGCGGCGAGGAATGCCTCCTCGGAACCGAGATCGTCGTGGGTGACCCGGGTGGCGCTCGAGGGGGCCTCGATGCTGCTCGTCATGTGGGCGGTTGCTCCGGTCGGTGGGTTGTCACAGCAGGCTGGTGTCGCAGTGACCTGTTCGCGCCAGCGGATCCGTCGCCGGGCACACCGAACGATCGCCTAGTGAGATCATGATGTGGCTCCGTCGACCGCGCACCTGCTCCCTGCCGAGGCAACGCGATCCGCGAGCGCATCGTCTAGCCTACCGTGCGCATTACCACAGCGTGCAAGCCCTCCCGGCTTCTCTCCGTGCGGTGACCTGCGAAAGACGAACAATCGCCCGGAAAACACCCCTGCTGTCTCGTGCGTCACAGCGGCCCCAGCGGTCACCGTGTCGGCCGCGCTGTGATCGACTCGGTCTCCCGGAAGTCGGCGCGTCCCAACGCCGCGGAGACCGCGATTTCACGGAAACCGAGTCGATCGAGCGGCACGGCGCGAGGAGTCGCGCAGATCTTGGACGCGCCGCCGCGCCCAACGGGTGGGTGGGGCCTAGCGTGAGCGCGTGGATGACGACAGCCGGGTTACCCGGCGCCGGGTGGGTGACGCCGAGGCCCGGCGGGCCAACCGCGGCTGGTGGGACACCGACGCCGACGACTACCAGGCTGAGCACGGCGCGTTCCTCGGCGACGTGGACTTCGTCTGGTGCCCGGAGGGCCTGCGCGAGGCCGACGTTCGACTCCTCGGCGACCTGCCCGGCCGACGAGTGCTGGAGGTCGGCTGCGGCGCGGCCGCCGCCGCCCGCTGGCTGGCCACCCAGGGCGCCCGGCCGGTCGCCTTCGACCTGTCCGCCGGAATGTTGCGGCACGCCGCCCAGGCCGCCGACCGCACCGGGGTACGCGTACCGCTGGTGCAGGCCGACGCGCTCGCCCTGCCGTTCGCCGACCGGTCGTTCGACGTCGCCTGCACCGCCTTCGGCGCCATCCCGTTCGTGGACGACTCGGCGGCCCTGCACGCCGAGGTGCACCGGGTGCTGCGCCCGGGCGGGCGGTGGGTGTTCTCGGTGACCCACCCGATGCGATGGATCTTCCTCGACGACCCAGGCGAGGGCGGGCTGACCGCCGTGCACTCGTATTTCGACCGTTCCCCCTACGTGGAACAGGACGAGGCCGGCGTCGCCACCTACGTCGAGCAGCACCGCACCCTCGGCGACCGGATCCGGGAACTGGTCGGCGCGGGGTTCCGGCTGCTGGACCTGGTGGAGCCCGAATGGCCGGAGGGGCACGAGGGCCTCTGGGGGCAGTGGAGCCCGTTGCGCGGTCGACTCTTCCCCGGCACCGCCATCTTCGTCACCGAGAAGCCCGCGGAGTGAGCGCGTCGCACCCGTAGTCCGACCTGCATCGCATCGACCGCCGGTAGGCTCGTCCCATGAGCGCCGAGCCCATCCCGACATCACCTGGCCCCTGGTGTCCGGATCCGATGCGGCAGCAGCGTGCCGACTACACGCTGGAGGACCTGCTCACCCTGCCGGACGACGCCCCCCGCGTCGAACTCGTCGACGGAGTAATCCAGGTGACACCCTCCCCCACCCTGGGCCATCAGGACATCTCGTTACTGCTTGCGCACTGGCTGCTGCAACACGTGCCGGCCGACCTTCGGGTCGTCCAGGCCGTCGGAGTCGGGCTGAGTTCCAACACCAGCCGACAGCCGGACGTCCTGCTGCGGCGGGCCGGCGTGGCTCCCTCCCGATCCTCGCTGAGTCCGGCGGACGTCGTCCTCGCCGTGGAGATCGTCTCGCCCGGTACGCGGCGGATCGACCGGTTCGCGAAGCCCGGCGAGTACGCCGCCGCGGGCATCCCGTTCTACTGGCGCATCGAGCAGGACCCGGTGCACATCTACGCGTACCGGATCGGCGACCGGGTGGGACCCGGTGGTGAACGGCAGTACGAACTGGTCGCCGACGGCGCCGACGTGATCGAGCTGGCCGAGCCGTTCGACATCAAGCTCCCGATCGCCGAGATCACCCCGTAGCGCCTCCCCGGACCGGCCGTTTCGCCGCGCCGGTGTCGGGTAGCCGAGGAGCATGGCCGAGCAGGATGACCTGAAGTATCGGGTCCCCAGTGACGGTACGGGCCGCGACGCGGCCCACCGACCCGAGGCGCTGCGTCATGAGCAGAGGTAACGAAGGCCGGGACACCTATCGGGAGTTCACCGAGGCGGTGAACATGAAGCCCGGTGAGCTGTCCACGTGGCTGGATACCGACGAGTCGAAGCAGGTCGGCTGGCACAAGGGCGGCCGCGCCGGCGGCGGCGAGTCCGTCGGACACGAATCCGGTCGGAAGATCATCAACCTGCTGCGTCGCAAACGGGGCGACCTGTCCGAGAGCGACTACAAGCACATGCGCAAGGTGGTCGGCTACGTACGCCGCCACATGGCGCAGCGCCCCTCCGGCGACGTCCGCGACACCAGGTGGCGCTGGTCCCTGATGAACTGGGGCCACGACCCGACGAAGTAACCAGCTCGCACCACGCCGATTCCGGGAAAGATCCGCGCACCTTCCCTGATGTTGCTGTGCCCAGCGCGCGGGAGGCAGCAACATCCCTGATGTTGTGCGGATCTTTCCCGCCCCTCGGAACTCCCCAACCGCGGCCTGCAAGCAGGTCAGTGATCGGCGCTGTTCCAGTCGCGGCCTTCGCCGACCGACACCTCCAACGGCACCGACAGTGGGTACGCCCCGCCCATCTCGTGGCGGACCAACGCCTCCAGCGCCTCCCGCTCACCGGGGGCCACCTCGAAGACCAACTCGTCGTGCACCTGCAACAGCATCCGCGAGCGCAGCCCGGCCTCGCCGAGCGCGGTGTCGACGTGCAGCATCGCCACCTTGATGATGTCGGCGGCGGAGCCCTGGATCGGGGCGTTGAGGGCCATCCGCTCGGCGATGTCGCGGCGCTGCCGGTTGTCGCTGACCAGGTCGGGCAGGTAGCGACGGCGACCCAGGATGGTGGAGGTGTAGCCGTCCTGGCGGGCCCGGGCGACGACCTGGTGCAGGTAGTCGCGCACTCCGCCGAAACCGGCGAAGTAGTTTTCCATCAGCCCGCGCGCCTCCTCGGTGTTGATCCCGAGCTGCTGGGACAGACCGAAGGCGCTCAACCCGTACGCCAGGCCGTAGTTCATCGCCTTGATCTTGCGGCGTTGGTCGGGGGTGACCTCGTCGAGCGGCACCCCGAAGACCGACGAGGCGGTCGCGGCGTGGAAGTCGGCGCCGGAGTTGAACGCGTCGATAAGCGCGTCGTCCGAGGACAGGTGCGCCATGATCCGCATTTCGATCTGGCTGTAGTCGGCCGTGAGCAGGCACTCGTAGCCCTCCCCCACCACGAAGGCCCGACGGATCCGCCGGCCCTCCTCGGTGCGGATCGGGATGTTCTGCAGGTTGGGCTCGGTGGAGGAGAGCCGCCCGGTGGCCGCCACCGTCTGGTTGAAGGTGGTGTGGATCCGGCCGTCGTCGGAGACCGACTTGAGCAGCCCGTCCACTGTCGACTTGAGCTTGGCCACGTCCCGGTGGCGCAGCAGGTGGGCCAGCACCGGGTGCGGCTGCTGTGCGTAGAGCCACTGCAGCGCGTCGGCGTCGGTGGTGTAACCGGTCTTGATCTTCTTGGTCTTCGGCAGGCCCAGCTCGGTGAAGAGGATCTCCTGCAACTGCTTGGGCGAGCCGAGGTTGAACTCGCGCCCCACCGCCTCGTACGCGCCCTGCGCGGCGGCCTTCACCTCGGCGGCGAAGTGCGCCTCCAACTCGGACAGATAGTGCGTGTCGGCGGCGATGCCGGTGCTCTCCATGCCGGCCAGCACCCGCATCAACGGCAGCTCGACCCCGGCCATCAGCCGGGCGGACTGCTCGCCGTCGCGGGACAACTCGGCGTCGATCGCGTCGGCCAGGTCGAGGGTGGCCCGAGCCTGGAGCATCAGGTTCTGCTCGGCCACGCCTTCGTCGCCGAGCCCGTCGAGGGTGAGCTGACCGGACTCCGGGACGTCCACCCGCAGCTCGCGGTGCAGGTAACGCAGCGCCAGGTCGGTCAGGTCGTAGGACCGCTGGTCGGGGCGGGCCAGGTACGCGGCGATCTGGGTGTCGCGGACGATGCCGGCGAGCTGCCAGCCGTGCGCGGCGCAGGCCAGCACGGCCGGCTTGCTGTCGTGCAGCACCTTGGGCCGTTGCGCGTCGGCCAACCAGCCGGCCAGGGCGCCCTCGTCGGTGGCGTCGAGCCCGGTGGGGTCGACCCAGGCCGCCGCGCCGCCGGCGGTGGCCAGCGCCAGACCGGTGATCGAGGCGGTGTGCCGGCGGTTGGGGCCGGTGTCGAGCTTGACCGCCAACCCGACCGGGGTGCCGGTCGGCACGTGCGTGCCCAGCCAGCCGGCGAGCGCGCCGGGCTCGGTGAGCACCTCGCCGGTGAGGTCGAAGCCCGACTCGGCCTCCGGCTCGACCGCCTCCAGGTACTGGTAGAGGCGGTCGCGCAGGATGCGGAATTCGAGCGTGTCGAAGACCTGGTGCACCGCCTCCCGGTCCCAACCGGTCCACCGGGCGTCCTCCGGGCGCAGCGGCAGCTCCAGATCGGAGACCAGGCAGTTGATCTCGTAGTTGCGGATCACGTCGGCGAGGCGTTCCCGCAGGCTGTCGCCGGCCTTGCCCTTGATCTCGTCGGCGCGGGCGATGACGCCCTCCACGCCCCCGTACGTGGTGATCCACTTGGCGGCGGTCTTCGGGCCGACGCCGGGGATGCCGGGCAGGTTGTCACTTGTCTCGCCGACGAGCGCGGCCAGGTCCCGGTACTGCTGGGGACCGACGCCGTACTTCGCCTCGATCGCCGCCGGGTCCATCCGGGCCAGGTCGGAGACGCCCTTGCGCGGGTAGAGGACGGTGATCTGGTCGTCGACGAGTTGGAACGCGTCACGGTCGCCGCTGCTGATCAGCACCGTCATGCCCTGGTCACGGGCCTGGCAGGCGAGCGTGGCGATGACGTCGTCGGCCTCGAAGCCCTCTTTTTCCACCACCGGGATCTGGAGTGCGGCCAGGACCTCCTTGACCAGGCTGACCTGGCCCTTGAAGTCGGTGGGGGTCTCGCTGCGGCCGGCCTTGTACTCCGCGTACTTGTCGGTGCGGAAGGAGCGGCGGGAGACGTCGAAGGCCACCACGATGTGGGTGGGCTGCTCGTCGCGCAGCACGTTGATCAGCATCGAGGTGAAGCCGTACACCGCGTTGGTCGGCTGACCCGTCGTGGTGGAGAAGTTTTCCACAGGCAGGGCGAAGAACGCCCGGTATGCCATGGAATGTCCGTCGACGAGGAGCAGGCGCGGCGTCGTAGCTGTCACGGCAGCGACTCTAGCCCGTCGCACCGACATCCCTGGCCGGCGGCACCGGGTGACCCGGCCCGGAAACGGCCACCGACCGGAACGCCGGCGGCCGGCCACCCCGTCCAGGGATGACCGGCCGCCGCTCGGATGGCTCAGGCCACGCCGAGGTACGCCTCCTTGACCGACGGATCGTGCAGGAGGTCCTGACCGGACCCCTCCTTCACGATCTGACCGGTCTCCAGCACGTAGCCGCGGTGGGCCCGCGACAACGCCTGCTGGGCGTTCTGCTCCACCAGCAGGATCGTCATGCCCTGCTCGTTGATCTCCGTGATGATGTCGAAGATCTGCCGGATCACCAACGGGGCCAGGCCCATCGACGGCTCGTCGAGCAGCAGCAGCTTCGGTCGGCTCATCAGCGCCCGCCCGACCGCGAGCATCTGCTGCTCGCCGCCGGACAGGGTGCCACCGGCCTGCTTGCGTCGCTCGGCCAGCCGCGGGAAGAGGGTCAGCACCCGGTCCAGGTCGGCGGCGATGCCGGCGGAGTCCCGCCGGGTGTACGCCCCCATGTCCAGGTTTTCCAGCACCGTCATGCCCGGGAAGATCTGCCGGCCCTCCGGCGACTGGCACAGCCCCCGGACCACCCGCAGGTCGGCTCGGAGCTTCGTGATGTCCTCGCCGTTGAACGTGATCTTCCCGCTGGCGAGCGACCGGGTCCCGGAGATGGCCCGCATGGTGGTGGTCTTACCGGCGCCGTTCGCGCCGATCAGGGCCACCACCTCACCCTCGTTCACCGTGAGGTTGATCCCGTGCAGCGCCTCGATCCGGCCGTACGCGACGGCGACGTTCTCCAGCTCAAGCAGCGTCATCGGCGGGCTCCCCCAGGTACGCGGCGATCACCTTCGGATCGCGGCTGACCTCCGCGGGCGCACCCTCGGCGATCTTGCGGCCGAACTCCAGCACCACGATCCGGTCGGTGACTCCCATGACCAGCCGCATGTCGTGCTCGATGAGCAGGACGGTCAGGCCCATGTCACGGATCTGCCGGATCAGGGCGAGCAGTTCCTCCTTCTCCGCCGGGTTGAAGCCGGCGGCCGGCTCGTCCAGGCAGATCAGCTTCGGCTCGGTGGCCAGCGCTCGGGCGATCTCCAGTCGGCGCTGGTAGCCGTACGGCAGGTTGCGCGCCTCGTCGTTGGCCCGATCGGCGATCCCGACGAAACGCAGCAGCTCGAGCGCCTTGGACTCGGCGGCCCGCTCCTCGAGGATGTGCCGGGACAGACCGAAGATCTTCGCGGCCGACAGGCGCACCTGCTGCCAGGTCCGGACGATCCCCGACTCGGCGGTGACCTGCGGCAGTTCCTCCGGCTTCGGTCGCACCCGGTAGAGCCGGAACAGCGCCCCGGGCACGCTCGTCTTGTGCCGCGAGTCGGTGCCGACCATCACGTTCTCGAGCGCGGTCATCTCCGGGAACAACCGGATGTTCTGGAACGTCCGGGAGATGCCCAACTGGCTGATCTGGTGCGGCTTGCGGCCGGTCACCCGCTGGCCGCGGAACCGGACCGCCCCCGAGGTCGGCTTGTAGACCCCCGTCATCACGTTGAAGCTGGTGGTCTTGCCGGCGCCGTTCGGCCCGATGAGGCCGAGGATCTCGCCCTCGTAGATCTGGAAATTGATTTTGTCGAGGGCGACCACCCCGCCGAAGCGGAGCGTGACGTCGTCGACTTCGAGCAGCACCGTTCGAGGCCCCGGCTGAGTCGGGATCTTCGGCGTCGCGGTGCTGGTGGTCTGGTCAGACATGAGCGGGCGCCTCCTCTGCCTCTGCCGCGCGGTCCTTCAACTCGCGGGCACGCCGCCGACTCGGGACCAGGCCCTGCGGACGCAGGATCATCACCAGGACCATGGCCAGGCCGAAGACCAGCCACCGGTAGTCGGCGAAGTCGCGGAACCGCTCCGGCAGGTACGCCAGCAGCACCGCGCCGAGCGAGACGCCGATCATGTTGCCGGATCCGCCGACCACGACCATCGCGACGAACAGGATGGACAGGTTCGCGTTGAACTGGGTCGGGTCGATGAACGCGTTCCGGCTGCCGAACAGGAAGCCGGACAGACCGCCGAGCGCCGCACCGATGGCGAACGCCCAGAGCTTGAACTTGAACGGGTACACGCCCATCACCGCGGCGGCGTCCTCGTCCTCCCGAACGGCCAACCAGGCCCGGCCCACCCGGCTGTGCTCCAGTCGACGGACCAGGAACACCATGAGCAGGACGAAGGTGATCGCCAACCAGTACCAGGGCTTCGCGTCGATCAGACCGAAGACCTTGTTGTCCGGCGACGGCGCGCCCTCCGGGCCGGGGATGGCCGAGATGCCGACCGGGCCGTTGGTCAGCCCGGTGGCGTTGCGGGCCACGATCCGGATGATCTCACCGAAGCCGAGCGTCACGATGGCCAGGTAGTCACCGCGCAGCCGAAGCGTGGGCCAGCCCAGCAGCACCCCGGAGATCATCGTCAGCACGATCGCGATGAACAGGCAGATCGCCCAGGTCACCGCCCAGGTCGGCGGCAGGTTGAATTCCTGCTGGATCCACTTGACCACCGGCGAGTTCACCGAGCCGAACAGCGCCACGCTGTACGCCCCGATGGCGAAGAAGCCGATGTAGCCGAGGTCGAGCAGGCCGGCGAGGCCGACCACCACGTTCAGGCCGATCGCGACGAGCACGTAGATGGCGCAGATGAAGAGCACACCGGCCCAGTTGTTGCCGCCCTGGATCGAGTCGGTACGCAACCAGGTCAGGCCCGGAATCCCGAGAAGTGGCAGGTAGTAGAGGATCGCCACGAAGGCGGCCAGGCCGAGGGCCTGCTGCCACTTCGTGAGCGCCCGCCAGCGGTCGCCGACCGAGGTCAGCAGGCCGACCCGGCGGCGGTCTGCGGAGCGGATCTTGTCGATCATGCGCGGGCCCTCCCGAGCGACTCACCCAACAGGCCGGTGGGCCGGAACATCAGCACCACGATCAGCACCACGAAGGCGATGACGTCCTCCCAGTTGGAGGCGAAGAGCGTGGCGCCGTACACCTCGACGACGCCGAGGAAGAGGCCACCCAGCAGCGCGCCGCGCAGGTTGCCGATGCCGCCCAGAACCGCTGCGGTGAACGCCTTGAGGCCCAGCACGAAGCCGATGCTGTTCTGGGTGAAGCCGAACCGCATGCTCCACAACAACGCGGCGGCGCCGGCCATGATGCCACCCAGCACGAAGATCAGCATGATCACGCGTTCCTGGTTGACGCCCATCAGCGCGGCGGTCTCCGGGTTCTGGGCCACCGCCCGCACACCCCGGCCGTACCGGGTGCGGTTGATGAACCAGTCCAGCAGGGCCATCATCGCCACCGCGGCGACGAAGACGATCAGCTGGATGTTGGTGATCCCCGTGTTGCCGATGGTGAACAGGGTCTCCTGCTGGATGATCGTCGGCATCCCGACGATCTGCCGGGGTCGGCCGAACACATCCGGCAGCGCGCCGCCGAGCAGCTTGGGCAGCACCTGCCCGAAGAGCTCCACGAAGACCAGCGACAGACCGATCGCGGTGATCAGGAAGATCAGCGGCGGCGCGTTCTTCCGCCGCAGCGGCCGGTACGCGACCCGCTCCAGCGCGAGAGCCGTACCGCCCGAGGCGACCGCCGCGACGATCAGACCGAGCACCAGGAACAGGATCGCCTGGCCGACAGGTGGGTTATTTTCGACCCCGAGCTGGTTCCAGAGGATCAGTACCGCGAAGGTACCGACCATGAACACCTCGGAGTGCGCAAAGTTGATCAGGCGAAGGACGCCGTAGACGAGGGTGTAGCCGAGGGCGATCAGGGCATAGATGGCGCCCTTGGACAGGCCATCGACCGTGTGCTGGCCGAGATGGCCGATCAGTTCATCGAAATGCACCGGGGGTCTCCTTGAATCGAGTGCGGCCGGGGTGAGACACCCCGGCCGCACTCCATTTCGTGGGCGTCAGCTGAGCTTGAGCTCCTGCAGCGCTTCGATGGCCTCGCCCTTGATCTGGTAGGCCCAGATGACGACCTTCGTCGGGTCGACGTCACCCTTGGAGTCGAACTTGATGTACTTCGACACACCCTGCTTGTCGTACGACTTCACGAACGCCAGGATGTCGGCCCGGGTCTTCTTGCCGGCCTTGAAGGCGTCCAGGAAGATCGTCGCGCCGTCGAAGCCCTCGGCACCGTAGGAGCCCGGCGGGATGCCGTACTTCTTCTGGTAGTCGGCCGAGAAGGTGCCGCCGGCCTTGTCAGCCGGGAGGCACGGGCAGGTGATGATCGCGCCCTCGGCACCGCCGGAGGCACCCTTCGGGAACGCCGGGTCGTAGAGACCGTCCGGACCGACGAACTTGGCCTGGACACCGGCGGCACGCATCTGCTTCACCAGCGGAGCGGCCTCACGGGTGTATCCGCCGTAGAACACGAAGTCCGCCTGGGCGGCCTTGATCTTGGAGATGGTGGCGTCGAACTGCGCCTGCCGCTCCTGGATCTTGTCCTTGTTCACGATCAGCGGGCCGAGCTGCTTGCCCAGCTCGTCGGTGATGCCGGCGCCGTACGCGCTGGCGTCATCGATCAGGAAGACCTTCTGCGCGTTCTGCGTCTTCAGGTAGCTCGCCACCGCGCCGGCCTGCGTGCCGTCGTTGCCGACCACCCGGTAGAAGGACGTGTTGCCCTTCTGGGTCAGGTCCGTCCGGGTCGCCGATGGGCTGACCATCGCCAGGCCGGCGGCCTGGTAGATCGGCATCGTCGCGTCCGACTCACCGGAGAAGTGACCACCGATGACACCGAGGAACGAGTTGTCCCCCGCGATCTGGTTCGCGAACGGGGTCGCCACCGCGGGGTCACCCTGGGTGTCGAACCGCTGCATGGTGACCTTGCAGTTCGGGTTCGCCGCGTTGAACTGCTCCAGGGCGAGCTCCGCGCCGTTGAGCGACGGGATCACCAGACCAGCGTTGTCACCCGTGAACGCGCCGAAGATCGCGATCTTGCCACCGCAGTCACCGGACGCGGCCTTATCGTCGCCGCCACCGGAATCCTGGCAACCAGCCGCGACCACCAGGGTCGCGGCGAGCGCAACCGCACCCAGCGCCCGTACATAGCTTCGCCTCACGGCTTCCTGACCTCCTCCAGATGCGGACGCGACTGACCCGTTGCGACGGCGACAGCAGCAGACCGCAATTCCACCCACCCCGCAGGGACTCCCCCTGCGTTACGGCTCGTGATGGCGGAGCGTACCGACACGACATACCGTCCCGGAAGGCCTGAGGGCTGGGTCTGCGAAACCGTTACGAAGACGTGGGCAATCATGTCGATGCGCGTCACAGGTGAATCCGTCAGTTGGTCCTTAAGTCCGCGTCCGGGCGGAGTCCGCCCGCGCTCACGACGGCCCCCACCACCCGGGAAAACCCCGGCTGAACAGCGAAAACAGCTCAACATGTGGGAGCCGGGGTGACAGCTCGGGTCACCGTCGGCTTTCAGACTCCCGGGCCGGCGGCCCACCACAGCCCGGCCCGCGTGCCGTCGTCCGCCGCGAACCACCACCGGTCACCCACCGCCACCAGCGTCACGTCCCGGTCGACGCCCGCCGGCACATCGAGCGGCATCGCGACCTCCCGCCACGACCCACCCCGGTCCGTCGACACCCAGACCGAATGCCGCGCCCCGTCGGTCACCGCCGCGAACAGCCGATCCCCGGACGACACGAGCGACGCCACACCCAGCACCCCGGCACCGGCCCGCCGCGCGAACGTCCCGGCGGCCACCCAGCCCGCCGCCTCCTGCCGCCACGCGCCGAAGGTCGCCCCGCGCAGCCCGACCGCCACCGGCACCCCGCCGACGAGCGTCACCCGCTGCATCTCCTCGTACTCCGACCCGCCCGGCAACACCGTGCGCCGCCACGAGCGCCCGTCCGGCGACGACCACACCGCCGGGTCACGGTCGATCCGCCCGGCCGGCAGCAGACCACCCACCGCCAGCCAACCCGGCGACGTCGCCACCGCGTCGAACGCCCAGGTCACCCCCGCCGGGTCGCTGGCCAGCTCCGGCGCACCCTCGACCAGGCTGAACTCCGCCGCGTCCGGGGACGACACCCAGGACGCCGCACCCGCCGAACGGTTACCGACGATCAACCAGCCCGGCGCGCCGGCGGTCAGTCGGGAGACGTTCACCGCCGTCGGCCCGCCGTACGTCTCGAACGGCGCCTGCACCTCGACGAGCGCGCCATCGGCCACCTGCCGCCACGTGCTCACCCGCGGATAGCCGTGCGCGCCGCCGACCTTGGCGCCGATGAGCGCCGCCTTCCCGTCCCGGCAGGCCACCGACAGGAACACGTTCTGCCGCCCGTAGAAGGAATCCGGGCGCACCTGCTGCACGGTCCAGGTCGCACCGTCCACGCTGGTCCACGCCGCGGGCCGGGTGCCGCCCTGGGCGTCGAGCACGCCACCGACCAGGAACCACCGACCCGCGCACGACGTCGCGTCGCGGACCAGCAGACGGCCCGCAGCACCGGGCGGCGCCGGCAGCGACAGGGGTTGCCAATCCGGCCGCAGCGCCGGCGCGGCAGCCGGCGTCGACTCGCCGCCACTGGGCTTGCCGGGCCCGTCGCACGCGGCAAGCAGCAACGCGAGGAGGCCGAACACCGCGATCACCCGTCGAACCGACACCGGCCGATGCTAACCACCGGCGGCCGCGCGCGGTGGCCCGCCGCGGCCTGGTTCGCGCAGGTCGGGGACTCAGACAGTCGGCTGCTGCGACACCTCGCCGCCGGCGGTCTCCGCGAGGATCCGCTCGGCGACCTCTTTCATGGTCATTCGATGGTCCATCGCCGTGCGCTGGATCCACTTGAACGCCTGCGGCTCGGTCATCCCGTACGTGGTCATCAACGCGCCCTTGGCGCGCTCGACGGCCTTGCGGATCTCCAGGCGGTCGGTCAGGCTCGCGACCTCGGCCTCCAGGGCCGCGACCTCGGAGTAGCGCGACAGCGCGATCTCCACGGCCGGGACCAGGTCGCTCTTCTGGAAGGGCTTCACGAGGTACGCCATCGCGCCCGCCGCCCGCGCCCGCTCGACCAGGTCACGCTGGCTGAACGCGGTCAGGATGATCACCGGAGCGATCCGGGCGCCGGCGATCCGCTCGGCGGCGGCCAGCCCATCCATGATCGGCATCTTGATGTCGAGGATGACCAGATCGGGCTTCAGCTCCTCGGCGAGGCGGACGGCTGTCTCACCGTCGCCGGCCTCCCCCACCACCTCGTAGCCCTCTTCGACAAGCATCTCGGCGAGGTCCAGCCGGATCAGCGCCTCGTCCTCGGCGATCAGTACGCGCCTGCGCTCGGCATCCGTCGGCATCTCAGCCACCAGCCACTCCCACCATCGATCACTGCACGGCTACCACCCATGCTCCCGCATGAGAGTAGTCGGGTACAGTAAGCGCCACCCGCCGGGATGGTGGAACGGCATACACGGAAGTCTCAAACACTTCTGCCCGAAAGGGCTTGCGGGTTCGAATCCCGCTCCCGGCACTCTGTCATACACGTGTTCGATGATGCGGGCGTGCACTCACCGCAGATGCGGGCCCAGGCCCGCGCTCTCCGCGCTCGCGGCCACACCATCCACGCCGTGGCCCGCACCCTCTCCCTGCCCTACGCCACGGTCCGGCACTGGTGCGTCGACCGGCCCGCACCGGCGAAGCCGGGCTCGGAGCCACAGTGCTTCCGCTGCCGGCCGGATGTCGAGAATCCGACCGACCCCGCCGCGTACGCCTACCTGCTCGGCCGCTACCTGGGCGGCGGTCAGTTGACGGTCGCACCGCAGGTGCCGGTGCTTCGGATCGCAAGCCGTCCACCTCTCGCCGACGCCTGCGAGGTGGCGATGCGCGCGGTGCTCCCCGCGCGGGTGCGGAGGCTTGCCCAGCAGGGCCGCGTCTCGGTCGAGAGCAGTGGCCGGCACTGGCCGTGCCTGCTCCCCCAGCACGGGCCCGACCAGCGGCACCACCGCCCGATCATCCTCACCGAGTGGCAGCGATCGATGCTGGAGCGCCACCCCGGCGACCTCCTGCGCGGGCTGTTCCACTCCGCCGGCCGCCGGTCCGCCAACCGGGTGACCGTGCGCGGCAGGGCGTACGTCTATCCGCGTTACCTGTTCGGCAACGAGTCGACAGACGTCATGCGGCTGTGCCAGTGGAGCCTCGACCTGCTGGGCGTCGCCTGGCGGATGAGCCGGCACGACTCGCTCTCGGTGGCGCGGCGGGGCGCTGTCGCCGAGTTGGACCGGCACGTGGGCCCGCGGTCCTGATCGCCTGTCGCGCGGATCACGTCGATCGTGGGAGGCTGACTGGCGCGCGGGCGGATGGCCGTTTGCCGGGTCGACGACAGAGGTGGAGACCGATGCGGGTTGTTGTTTTCGGTGCGACCGGCATGGTCGGTCAGGGCGTGTTGCGGGAGTGCCTGCTCGCCGACGACGTGCGGGAGGTGCTGACGGTCGGCCGGCGGCCGACCGGTCGACAGGATCCGAAGCTGCGGGAGCTGACGGTCGCCGACGCCGGCGAGTTGGACTCGGTGCGCGACGAGCTGACCGGCGTGGACGCCTGTTTCTACTGCCTGGGGGTGTCGTCGCTGGGTCTGGACGAGGCGGCGTACACGCGGGTCAGCTACGACTACCCGCTCGCGGCGGCGCGGCTGCTGGCCGAGGTGAGCCCGCAGGTCACGTTCATCTACGTGTCGGGTCAGGGGACCGATTCGTCGGGTCGGGGTCGGGTGATGTGGGCGCGGGTCAAGGGTCGCGCCGAGAACGCGATCATCGAGCTGCTGCCCAACGGCTATGCGGCACGACCCGGTTTCATCCAGCCGACCTACGGGGCGGTGTCGAGGACCCGGTGGTACCGGCTCGGGCACGCGGTCACGCGACCGCTCTTCCCGGTGTTGCGGCGGTTGCTGCCGAATCAGGTCACCACCACCGACGGGATCGGTCGCGCCATGCTGCGGGTGGCCCGGCAGGGCTCGCCGACCCGGGTGTTGGGCAACCGCGAGCTGAGCTGACCGGGCGCCGGTCAGGCGATCGTGGCGAGGGCCTGGGCGAGGTCGGCGCGCAGGTCTTCGGGGTCTTCCAGGCCGACCGAGAGGCGCAGGAGGCCGGCCGCTGGTTTCGCGTCGCCCTCGACGGGGCGGTGGGTGAGCGACGCCGGGTGCTGGATGAGGGTGTCGACGCCGCCGAGGGACACCGCGTGCGTGATGAGGTGGCAGGCGCCTGCGACGGCGGCCGCGGCGGGCGCGCCGCCGCGTACCTCGAAGGCGAGCAGGCTGCCGGGCCCGGCCAGTTGGCGACCGACCAGCGCCGCCGGGTCGTGCACCGAGGGGTGGTGCACCTGGTGTACGGCCGGGTGGCCGGCGAGCCAGCCGGCGAGCTTCTCGGCGGTGGCCTGCTGGGCGCGCACGCGCAGCGGCAGGGTCTGCAGGCCGCGGTGCAGCAGGTAGCCGCCGAGCGGGTGCAGGATCGCCCCGGTGACCGCGCGGACCTGACGTAGTCGCACGGCCCAGTCGGCGGAACAGGCGACGACCCCGGCGAGGACGTCGCCGTGCCCGCCGATGCTCTTGGTGGCGCTGTGCAGGACGAGGGTGGCGCCGTGCCGGGCGGGTTGTTGCAGGACCGGGGTGGCGACGGTGTTGTCGACAAGGAGCGGGACGTCGCCGGCCGCGGCGGCGAGGGCGGCGATGTCGACCAGGTCGAGGGTGGGGTTGGCGGGCGTCTCGGCGATGACCAGCGCGGTGTCGGGGCGGATGGCGGCGGCGACCTCGTCGGGGCGGGCCCAGGTGACGGTGGTGCCGAGCAGGCCGGTGGCGAGGACGTGGTCCGTTCCGCCGTAGAGGGGGCGGACGGCGACGACGTGCCGGCGGTCGTCGCGGGCGGCGGCGAGCAGCGTGGCGGTGAGGGCCGCCATGCCACTGGCGAAGGCGACGGCCTGCGCGGTGCCCTCCAGTTCGGCGAGGGCGGTTTCGAAGCGGGCGACGGTGGGGTTCCAGAGCCGTTGGTAGACGGCGCTGCCGTCGGCGGGGAGGGTGCCGCCGGTGGCGAGTTGCTCGTACGCGGCGCCGCCGTCGTCGACCGAGGGCAGCGGGTTGGTGGTGGACAGGTCGATGGGTGGTACGTGCACGCCGAGGGTGCGGAGGTCGTCGCGACCGGCGTGTACGGCCCGGGTGTCCATCGTTGTCATGCCGGTAGCGTCGAACATCCCCCGTCTGGGAAGCAATGACTCGGCAGATGATTCTGTCCGGGGCATTGGTTTCATCGGAGGATTCGGGCGAGGATGGCCGGATGCCTCCTGAGCCGAACGATGTGCGGCCGTATCCGGCCCTGGACGAGGTGGACCGGGCGATCCTGGCCGAACTGGCCGCCGATGGCCGTCTGCCGAACAACGCCCTCGCCGAGCGGGTGGGGGTGGCGCCGTCGACGTGCCTGACCCGCACCCGGGCGCTGCGGGAGCGGGGCGCGATCCGCGGTTTCCACGCCGAGGTGGACCCGGCCGCGCTCGGCCTGCCGTTGCAGGCGCTGGTGTCGGTGCGCCTGACCGCGCACGAGCGGGCGGCGGTGGATGCCTTCCGGGCCCGCTCGGTGCGGCTGCCGGGGGTGGTGTCGGTGTTCCACGTGGCCGGTGCGGAGGACTACGTGCTGCACGTGCGGGCGGCGTCCGGCGACGCGTTGCGGGACTTCGTGCTGGACCACCTGGCGGTCGACCCGGTGGTGCAGCACACCCAGACCAGTCTGATCTTCGAGCAGGCACGCGGGATGGGCTGAGCGGCGGGTGAGCTGGCCGACGAAAACCCGCGCGGCGGAACAAAACCGGCCGGTGACGGGTTTGCTGACCGTGTGATCACCGTACCGTTGTCTGTTCTTGATCTTGCTCCGGTCGCCAAGGGCACCACCGTCGGCGCGGCCCTGGAAGCCACCACCGAGCTGGCCCGCCGCACCGAGGAGCTGGGCTACCACCGGTTCTGGGTGGCCGAGCACCACAACATGCCGGCGATCGCCAGCTCCGCGCCAGCGGTGCTGCTGGCGCACCTGGCCGCGAACACCTCGACGATCCGCCTCGGGTCGGGTGGGGTGATGCTGCCCAACCACGCGCCGCTGGTGGTGGCCGAGCAGTTCGGCACCCTGGAGGCGCTGCACCCCGGTCGGATCGACCTGGGCATCGGCCGGGCCCCGGGCACCGACCAGGTGACCGCGCTGGCGTTGCGGCGCACCATGGAGGGCCTGTCCGCGGAGGGTTTCCCCCGCGAGCTTGCCGACCTGATGAACTACTTCAGCGGGGAGAAGCCGGGGCAGATCGTCGCCACGCCGGGCCGCGGTGAGCAGCCGGCCGTGTGGCTGCTGGGCTCCAGCGGTTTCAGCGCCCAGCTCGCCGGTCTGCTCGGTCTGCCGTTCTCCTTCGCGCACCACTTCAGCTCGCAGAACACCCTGCCGGCGCTGGCCCTGTACCGGCAGAACTTCCGGCCGTCGCAGTGGCTGGACAAGCCGTACGCGATGGTGGCGGTCAACGCGGTGTGCGCCGAGACCGACGAGCGGGCCGAGTGGCTGGCGGGGCCGAGCGCATTGTCGTTCCTGAAGTTGCGCTCCGGCCGGCCGGAGCCGCTGTCGACGCCCGACGAGGCGGCGGCGTACCCGTACTCCGAGATCGAGCGGGAGTTCGTCCTGGCGCGCCGCGACGGTCAGGCGCTGGGCTCGCCGGAGACGGTGCGCCGGCAGCTCACGGAGCTGGTGGAACGCACCGGCGCGGACGAGCTGATGCTGACCACGCTCGTGTACGACGTCGCCGACCGGGTGCGGTCGTACGAGTTGATTGCCGAACAGGTGGCGGGCGGTCTGCACCGGGACGCATGAAACACGATCTTCACGTCAGCGTCACCCCGCCGACCCCGTTGCTGCCTAATGTTTATACCGGTGGTGGTACGGCATCCCCGGTCGGGACGGGTCGGGAATGCCGCGGTGTGGCGCACCGGGCCGGAGCTGAGCGGATTCCGCGGCTGCGGCCCGGTGCCTGCCACCCTAGGCGACCCCGCTCGGGACCGCTAGGGGTCAGATCAACGTAGGTAGATGTTCGGGGTGGGTGGGGCGGCCATCTGGTCGCCGATGAAGAACCCCGGGTGTGGCGGCTGGTTGTAGGCGGTGTTCTGCCACGCGATCGCCACCCGATACTGCGGGTCGTGCATCAGGGTGTAGATCCGGGTGCTGGTCGGCGTGGGCGTGCTGTAGATGCGCAGGGCCCGGCTGTCGGTGGTTCGCCAGATCACCTCCTCCCGCCAGTCGCCCAGGATGTCGCCGGAGAGCGCCGGGGTGGACTTGGTGCCGTTGTTTGACGCCACCGAGCTGCCGGTGAGCAGCCGGGTCTCGCCGCCGGTGCCGTACTTGTCGATCTTCGTGCCGTCCAGCAACTCGCGGACCGGGTCGCCGTCCCACCAGGCGAGGAAGTTCATCGACGACGGCTTGCGCCCGACGTTCTGCCCGCGCGTGTTGGCCAGACCCGAGACCGCCGCCGACCAGGACTCCGCGCCGGGACTGCCGGCCCAGATGTCCGCGGAGACCCCCCGACCGTTGTCACCGGAGGCCGCTGTGGACCAGAGGATCTGACCGGTACGGGCGTCGGCGAACCAGGAGCTGGGCTTGCTGGCGTCCTCGTCGACCTTGAACACCTCCAGGCCGGCGCGGCCCGGGTCGAGGTCACCGACGTGCATCGCGTCGCCGTGCCCGTTCCCTGTCGAGTAGAGCAGCCGACCGTTGTCGTCGATGGTCGCGGCGCCGTAGACGATCTCCTGGCGGCCGTCGGCGTCGACGTCGGCGACGGAGAGCTGGTGGTTGCCCTGACCGGCGGCGGCGCCGTTGCCGGAGGCGTTCGAGTCGAACGTCCAGCGCTTGGTCAGCGTGCCGTTGCGGAAGTCCCACGCGGCGATGACCGCGCGGGTGTAGTAACCCCGGGCCATGATCAGCGAGGGGCGCTGCCCGTCCAGGTAGGCGGTGCCGGCGAGGAACCGGTCCACCCGGTTACCGTACGAGTCGCCCCAGGACGACACCGTGCCGCGCGGCGGGTCGTAGTTGACGGTGGAGAGGATCGCGCCGGTCTGGCCGTTGAACATGGTCAGGTACTCCGGGCCGGACAGCACGTAGCCGCTGGAGTTGCGGTAGTCCGCCGAGGCGGACCCGATGAGCTGGCCGGTGCCGGAACGGGTGCCGTCGGCGGTCTTCATGGCCACCTCGGCGCGACCGTCGCCGTCGTAGTCGTACACCTGGAACTGGGTGTAGTGGGCGCCGGCGCGGATGTTGCGGCCCAGGTCGATGCGCCACAACCGGGTGCCGGTGAGTGTGTACGCGTCGACGTAGACGTTGCCGGTGTAGCCGGACTGGGAGTTGTCCTTGGCGTTCGACGGGTCCCACTTGAGCACGATCTCGTAGCTGCCGTCGCCGTTGAGGTCCCCGACGGAGGCGTCACTGGCGCTGTAGGTGTAACTCTCCCCGCTGGGGGTGGTGCCACCGGCTGGGACCTGCAACGGCACGTCCAGGTAGCCCGCGCCGAACTGCAGGGCCGGCGCCGACGCCGCCTGCTCGGCGCCGCCGACCACGGCCCGCACGGTGTACGCCGAACCGGCCGCCGCGCCGCTGTCGAGGTAGTTGGTCGCGCCGGTGATCGGGCTGGCGTTGACCCTTGTCGACCCGCGGTAGAGGTTGAACGCCACCCCTGAGGTTTCGGTGCCGAGCAGTCGCCAGGAGACCAGGTTGCCACTGCCGGAGCGGACGCTGATCAACCCCCGGTCCAGGTTCTCCATCTGTTTCGCCCCGGCCGGCGGCGTGGTGGGTGGCGGCGTGGTCGGGGGTGGCGTGGTGGGTGGCGGCGTCGTCGGCGGTGGGGTGGTGGGTGGCGGCGTCGTCGGCGGTGGCGTGGTCGGCCCGTCGGTGGCCGGGGCGCCGGTGCAGGTGGTGCCGTTGAGCGCGAAGCTGGTCGGCACCGGATTGCTGCCGGTCCACGAACCGTTGAAGCCGAACCCGGCGGTGCCGTTTGTGGCGATGGCGGCGTTGTAGTCGACGTTGCGGGCCGTGACCTGGGCACCGGACTGGGTGACGGCGGCGCCCCACGCCTGGGTGACCTGCTGCCCTGCGGCGTACGACCAGGTGAGGGCCCACCCGTCGACCGGGTCGCCGAGGTTGGTGACTGTGACGTTCGCGCCGAAGCCACCCTGCCACTGGTTGGTGATCTGATAATCGACCCGGCAGCCGACGGCGGCGGCCGAGGCGACCACAGTGCCGAGGGTGCCGGCCACGACGGCGGCCGCCGTCGTGCCGGCGAGCAGGATCAGCCGATGTCTGGACGGGTGCATGGACTTCCTCCGAGGATCCGCGGGAGATCGCGGCGGCCCACCGGCCCTGCCCGGAACGCACGGTGGACCCGTCCCGCCGCTACGGCGGCGGACGGCGATCTGATCGGGGTGAACGCCCTGAACTCGCGGATCCGACTCCCCGCGAATCGTAGGGCAAGCGCTTTCCAGAGCGCAACATCGATGACCGTTGCTCCGTGCCGTACCGACCCCTTGCCCCGACGATCAATGCCTGATCAACTCCTTCGGGTGAGCGCCCCCCACATGGACCCCGCCGAGTTCCGGCGCGCCGGCCACGCCGTCGTCGACTGGATCGCCGACTACTGGACGACGCTGGAGCAACGACCGGTCGCCCCCACCGACCCGCCCGGCACGGTCGCCGCCGCGCTCCCCACCGCGCCACCCACCCTCGGCGGCGAACCCGTCGAGGCGGTCCTCGCCGACCTGGACTCGATCGTCCTGCCCGGACTGACCCACTGGCAGCACCCCGGCTTCTTCGGCTACTTCCCCGCCAACACCTCCGGCCCCAGTGTGCTCGGTGACCTGGTCAGCTCCGGGCTCGGCGTCCAGGGCATGCTCTGGGCCACCAGCCCCGCCTGCACCGAACTGGAGACGGTGCTGATGGACTGGCTCGCCCACCTGCTGGACCTGCCGCAGCGGTTCCGCTCCACCGGCACCGGCGGCGGGGTCATCCAGGACTCGGCGTCCTCGGCGACCCTGGTGGCCACCCTCGCCGCGCTGCACCGGGCCAGCGGAGGCCGCTGGCGCGACACCGGCATCGACAGGCGCTACCGCGCGTACACCTCCGTGCACGGTCACTCCTCCATCGAGAAGGCGGTGCGGATCGCCGGGCTGGGCACCGACGGCGTCCGCCCGATCGAGGTGGACCCGGACAGCCAGGCACTGCTGCCGGGCGCGCTACGCGCGGCGATCGAGGCCGACCTGGCCGCCGGCGACGTACCCGCCATCGTGGTGGCGACCATCGGCACCACGTCCACCACCGCGATCGACCCACTGCCGGAGATCGGAGCCATCTGCGCCGAGTACGGAATCTGGCTGCACGTGGACGCCGCGTACGCCGGCGCTGCCGCCGTCTGCCCCGAGCTGCGGTGGTCGCACGCCGGCCTGGAGTACGCCGATTCCTACTGCTTCGACCCGCACAAGTGGCTGCTCACCGGGTTCGACTGCGACGCGTTCTGGGTGGCCGACCGGGCCGAGCTGATCGACGCGCTGACCGTGCTGCCCGAGTTCCTGCGCAACGCGGCCTCCGAATCCGGCGCGGTGATCGACTACCGGGACTGGCAGGTGCCACTGGGCCGACGGTTCCGCGCCCTGAAGCTGTGGTTCGTGGTGCGCTGGTACGGCGCCGAAGGGCTGCGGGCGCACATCCGCTCCGGGGTGGCACTGGCCGACCGGTTCGCCAGGCGGGTCCGCGCCGACGACCGGTTCGAGCTGGCGGCGGCGCACCCCTTCGCGCTTGTCTGCTTCCGGCTGCGCGCCGACGACGACGTCAACGCCGCACTGCTGGCCGAGGTGAACGCCACCGGACGGGTACTCCTGACGCACACCCGCGTCGCCGGCCGCTACACGCTACGACTGGCGGTCGGCTCTCCGCAGAGCACCGAGGCACACGTCGACGAGGCCTGGTCCCTGCTCTCCGAGGCGGCCGACAACCTGCTCACCCCGTAAGCCCCGCGGCGCCCCACGTGCCGCCTCTGCCGCGCCGCGTGCCCCCCGCGTGCCGCGCCTGCCGCGCCAAGATCTACGCAAGTTCCCTGATGTTGCTGTCTCAGACGCGTCGGAGACAGCAACATCCCTGATATTGCGCGGATCTTGACGATGAGCACCTGCCGGAGAGATCGGGAGCGGGTGTCGGAACGCCCTCGGCCGTCAAGGTCATGCTCGATCCGGGACGTAGTGGTTACCAAGTGTCGGGAAGCCACTACATCCACGATCGAGCACGATCTCGGCGCGGCAACCACGACGTTTGACCGGGCAAACGCCGCGCGCCCCGGGGGGCGGCGTTCAGCGACGGGTGGGCGTACCCGTGGTGGCGAGACCGACCGCGAGGGCGGAAGCATCGGCGGGGAACTCGGTGGGCACGGTCTCGGCGGGGGAAGCGTTCGTGGCCTGGGCGGCTTCGGCGCGGCTGTGGCGGGTGCGGCGAAGGGCACGCACGGCCAGCACCAGGGCGGCCAGCCAACCGGCGGCCAACAGGGTGTACAGGACAGGGCGGACCGGGCCGTCGAGTTCGGCGGCGCGGATCAGCGTGCGGGCGTTGGTCAGCACGATCGCGCCGCCGACCGCCGCACCGAGCAGTTGGGCGGGCACGATGCGCACCAGCCAGGCGGCCAGGGGTGCGGCGATGAGCCCGCCGATCAGCAACGCGGCGACGGTCGGGAGCAGGAACCCTTCGGAGCCCAGCCCGATCAGGAAGCCGACACTTGCCGCACCGGCCACGACGAACTCGGCGGTGTCCACCGAGCCGATCACCTTCCGGGGCTCCATGCGACCGGAGACCAGCAGCGCCGGGGTGGCCACCGGGCCCCACCCGCCGCCGCCGGTCGCGTCGACGAAGCCGGCGACAAGGCCCAAGGGTCCGAGGAAACGTCCGCGTAGCCGGCTGCCGACCCGGTCGGTACGCAGCGGTCGGGCGAAGCGGACCAGCAGGTACGCGCCGAGCGTGAAGAGGATGCCCGCCATCCACGGCGCGGCCGCCTTGGTCGAGATCGAGCTGAGCAGGGTGGCACCGGCGAAGGCACCGATGGCGCCGGGCAGGGCGATGCGGGTCACCACCCGCCAGTCGACGTTGCCGAAGCGCCAGTGCGCGACCCCGGCGGCGAGCGTGGTGCCGATCTCGGCCAGGTGCACCGAGGCCGAGGCGGCGGCCGGGGCGACCCCGGCGACCAGCAGCAGAGTGGACGAGGTCAGCCCGTACGCCATACCGAGCGAGCCGTCGATCAGCTGCGCGGCGAGCCCGACCAGAGCGAGAACCAGCAGCTTGCGCACGAGCGCCCCCTGACTTTTCGGTATCTCCTATCGACTTGGTCGACAATGCGCCACGGGGCGGCCGGGGTCAAGCCTCTGATCGGTGGATGGGACGCCGCCGTGCGACACGGGCTACCCGGCGACGGGAGCGACGCCGGCAACCGGCCCGACCGCGGGCGACCGGCGCAACGGGCACGACCCGCATACCCGGCCCGACGTTGGCAACGGGCGTGACGCGGGCAAACGCGCGCCACGCGGCGACGAGTGGGCCGGCGCTCAGATCCAGGCGCGTGGGTCGGCGACCAGCTCGGTGATCCGCGCGGGCAGGGTGCCCGCAGCCACGTCGGCGACGCTGACCAGCTCCAGGATCTCCCGTTCGCTGGCCCGCAGCGCGATCCAGACCTCCTGGAGCGCGCGGGCCGGGCCGTGGTAGCCGAGCTGCTCAGGGCGTTGCCCGCGGACGTGGGCGAGTGGTCCGTCGATCACCCGGATCACCTCGGCGAGCGAGATCTCCTCGGCCGGGCGGGCCAACCAGTAGCCACCCTCCGGGCCGCGCTGGGCGTGCACGATGCCGCCCCGACGCAGTTGCAGCAGGATGCTCTCCAGGAACTTCGGGGGGATCTCCTGGGCACGGGCGATCTGGTCGGCCGTGACGGGCCGGCCGCGCCCAGGGCCACTGGCCGTCGCGGCAAGCTCGGCGGCCGCGCGGAGGGCGTAGTCGACCCGGGCGGAGAGGCGCATGTCGGCAAGGTTAGCCCCCGGTCAACCGGCCGGGCGGGCCGCCCTCGGCCGATCGGACACGTATCGATGGGACCCGTGCAATTCGCGCCGTTTCCGGGCCTCGACGAGGAGCAGTCAAAGCCCTCCATGATCCACCGTAAGGTGGGGGCCGGAATGCCGACATGGAGCGTCCTTATGCTGGGCGGGAGCGCGACCGCCAGACCGTTGCAGCGGTGTCGGGCAGCACATTGATAAACGTCGGGGGAAGGCAACACGATGACCGATACCGCCACACGCACCTGGGATGGCATGACCATCCCGGTCGCTGGCACCTATCTTCTCGATCAGGCGCACAAGCGGATCGGTTTCCTGTCCCGGCACATGATGGTGAGCCCGGTGCGCGGCGAGTTCGCCGAGGCCACCGCACAGATCTTCGTGGCGGAGGACCCGCTGCTCTCCTCGGTGACGGCGACCATCTCCGCGTCGAGCATCACCACCGGCAGCATCGACCGGGACACGCATCTGAAGAGTGCCGACTTCCTCGACGTGGAGCGCTATCCCACCCTGGAATATCGAAGCACCGGCATCAAATGGCAGGGCCAGGAGGATCCCATCTTCCAATGGGCCCGTCTACGTAACCACCGGCTGGGTGGACGAGGCCGGAGTCCGATTGTCCCGCCGCAGTCCGAGGGCACCCCCGGGCGATTCGTGCTGACCGGTGAGTTGACCGTGAAAGGAATCACCCGGGCTGTCGACCTGGAGGTGAATTTCGGCGGCGCGCGCCGTGATCCGTACGGGCAGAACATCTTCGGGTTCAGCGCGACGGCCGAGATCAACCGCGAGGACTACGGCCTGCTCTGGAATGTGCTGTTGGAGAGCGGCGGGGTCCTGGTGGGCAAGACGGTGCAGATCGAGATCGCCGGCGAGGCCATCCACCAGGCCTGACCAGCGTGCGCACCACCCCCGGGGTCTGGCGGGGACCGGGGACGACAGCGACCGCGTCAGGCGCCCACGCGGCGCAGCAGACCCTCCTGGACGGCGCTGGCGATCTGCTGGCCGTCGGTGGTGAACATCCGGCCGGTGGCCAGCCCACGCGCACCGGACGCCGACGGGCTCAGACAGTCGTAGAGGAACCACTCGTCGGCGCGGAACGGCCGGTGGAACCAGAGCGCGTGGTCCAGGCTCGCGCCGACCAGCCCGCCCGGCCCCCACACCTCACCGTGCGCGGAGAGCACCGAGTCCAGCAGGGTGAGGTCCGAGGCGTAGGTGAGCGCGCAGGCGTGCAGCAGCGGATCGTCCGGCAGCTTGCCGTCGATGCGCATCCAGACGCGCTGGTGCGGGTCGGCCGGCCGGTCGCCGGGACGGACCCAACCGGGCTCGCCGACGTAGCGCACGTCGATCGGTCGCGGGATCTGACCCCAGATGCCGAGCCGCTCCGGGTAGCGGGAGAGCCGGTCGGTCATCGTCGGGACGTCCTGCGGCGGCGGCACGTCCAGGGGAGCCGTGACCTGGTGGTCCAGGCCCTCCTCGGCCCGCTGGAACGACGCCGACATGAAGAAGATCGGCTTGTCGTGCTGGAGGGCGACCGCGCGGCGGACCGAGAAGGACCGGCCGTCGCGGATGTTCTCCACCTGGAACGCGATCGGCTCGGCCGGGTCACCGGGCCGGACGAAATAGCCGTGCAGCGAGTGCACGAACCGCTCCGGGTCGACCGTGCGGCCGGCGGCGACCAGGGCCTGACCGGCGACCTGGCCGCCGTACACCCGCTGCGGGCCGACCGGGGGGCTCATCCCCCGGAAGGCCATGTCCCCGGTCGGGTCGAGGTCGAGCACTTCCAGTAGCTGGTCGACCGCCGCCTGGCCGACCGCGACCCGACCGTCGCTCATTGCAGCGCCCGCGCCGACGCCGCGTCGACAAGCGAGCCGAGCTGGTGGACGCGCAGCGTGTTCGTCGAGCCGGGGGTGCCGGGCGGGCTGCCCGCCACGATCACCACGTAGTCGCCGGGGTTGGCCCGGTCGAGGCCGAGCAGCGCCTGGTCGACCTGGCGGAACATGTCGTCGGTGTGCTGCACGAACGGCATCAGGAAGGTCTCCACGCCCCAGGTGAGGGCGAGCTGGTCGCGCACCTCGGGAACCGGCGTGAACGCCAGCAGCGGCAGGTCGCAGTGCAGGCGGGACAGCCGTCGGACGGTGTCACCGGTCTGCGAGAAGGCGACCAGGGCCTTGGCGTTGATGGCGCGGGCGATGGACGAGGCGGCGACGGTGAGCGCGCCACCGTGGGTACGCGGGTCGTGCTGCAGCCGGGGCACCCCGATCGAGCCGGACTCGGTGGTCGTCACGATCTTGGCCATGGTGCTGACGGTCAGCACCGGGTACTTGCCGACGCTCGTCTCGCCGGAGAGCATGACCGCGTCCGCGCCGTCGAGCACCGCGTTGGCGACGTCGGAGGCCTCCGCCCGGGTGGGGCGGGAATTCTCGATCATGGAGTCGAGCATCTGGGTGGCCACGATGACCGGCTTGGCGTTCTCCCGGCAGAGCTGCACGGCGCGCTTCTGCACCAGGGGGACCTGGTCCAGCGGCATCTCGACACCGAGGTCACCGCGGGCGACCATCACGCCGTCGAAGGCCAGCACGATGGCCTCGAGGTGCTCCACCGCCTCCGGCTTCTCGACCTTGGCCAGCACCGGCCGGTAGACGCCCTCCTCGGCCATGATGTTGTGGACGAGCTTGATGTCCTCGGCCGAGCGGACGAAGGAGAGCGCGACCAGGTCGACGCCGAGGCTCAGGGAGAAGCGCAGGTCCTCGGCGTCCTTCTCCGACATGGCGGGCACGCTCACCGCCACGTTGGGCAGCGAGACACCCTTGTTGTTGGAGACCGGACCGCCCTCGGTGACCAGGCAGCGGATGTCGTTGCCGGTGACGTCGGTGACCTCGACGGCGACGCGACCGTCGTCGATCAGCAGGCGGTCACCGGGCTTCACCTCCTGCGGCAGCTTGCGGTAGGTGCAGGAGACCCGCTCCTTGGTGCCGAGGATGTCGTCGCCGGTGATCACGACCGAGTCGCCGGTGCGCCACTCGTGCGGGCCGTCGGCGAACCGGCCGAGCCGGATCTTGGGGCCCTGCAGGTCGGCGAGGACGGCCACCGGCTGGCCTGCCGCCTCGGACGCCTCCCGGACGAGTCGATAGACCGCCTCGTGGTCGGCGTGGCTGCCGTGGCTGAAGTTGAGCCTCGCCACGTTCATGCCGGCCTCGACGAGACCCCGGATGCGCTCCGGGGACGAGGTGGCGGGACCAAGGGTGCAGACGATCTTCGCGCGGCGTGTCACGCCCATCAGGCTAGTCTCTCCTTCAGGTCGGACTCGGGGCCGACCCATTGCAGGCAGCGGAACAGGTGTCCAACGACGCGCGGTGCGCGTCGGGCCGGCGGGCGGAACCGCACCGGGAACGTTGTGGCGACGGGCAACGGCGACCGCGCGCCGGGAATCGTACGCCTCCGTCGGTGTGCGCTGTCGGGGTGCTCCCGGGGAGGGCTCACCGTGGGTGCACCGACGGCGGCAGGGTGGGCACGGCGGTGAGCAGGTCACGGGGGTCGTAACGGCGCTTGGCCCGGCGTAGTCGCGCCCAGTTCGCGCCGTAGGCGAGCCGGACCCGGTCGGTCTCCTCCGGGGCGAGCAGGTTGGGGTAACCACCGGGCAGGGCGTGCGGGGCGAGCGCCGCCGAGGTGCGCTCGGCCCACTCCCGGTGCGGTCCGGTCTGCTCGCCGGGCGCCCAGACCGCGATGATCTCGGTCAGCAGGTGCTCGTCGCGCAGGCCGAACGCCGTGTCGGCGAGTCGGACCCGGGTGGCCGCGCCGTGGAAGTGGTGCACGGCCAGCGCCGAGAACGGCGAGCTGACCTGGCGGGCCGCGTCGACGAGCACGTCGGCCACACCGTCGGTGAGCGCGGGCAGCCAGCGGGTACGCAGCAGGTAGTGGTTGCCGTCGACCATGCCGCCGTCGAACATCCGCAGCGCGTCCGCGTACGGCATCGGGGCGATCTGGTCGACCAGTGGGGCGCCCAGCGCGCGCAACCGGTCCATCCACGGCAAGCCGGCGTCCAGGTCCGGCCCGCTGTAGAACGGACAGACGAAGATCATCGGCTCGCCGGTCGGACCGGGCAGGAAGCCGGTCATCACGGTCAGCTCGTCAGGTGCCTCGGCGGCCAGCGCGCGGTAGCCGCGCAGCACGGCCGGCGCCTCGGCCAGCGCGAACATGATCATGCCGGCGAGGACGCCGGGCAACCGGTGCGCGCGGAAACGCAGCTCGGTGACCACGCCGACGTTCCCACCGCCGCCGCGCAGCGCCCAGTACAGCTCGGCGTCGTGAAGGGGGTCGGCGGTGACCCGGCGGCCGTCGGCGAGGACCACCTCCGCGCCGAGCAGATTGTCCAGGGTCAGACCGAACCGGCCGCAGAGCGGGCCGTACCCGCCGGCGAGGGTGAGCCCGGCCACGCCCACGTCGCGGACCACGCCGGTGGGCACCACCAGGTCGTACGGGCGAGCGGCGGCGAGCAGCTCGGCTGTCGTGGCGCCACCGCCGACGGTCACCGTGGCCGCGTCCGCGTCGACCTGGACGGCACGCAGACCGGTCAGGTCGAGCACCAGGCCGCCGTCACGCAGCGCCCGGCCGGCCCAGTCGTGCCCGCCGGAGCGGACCGACAGGGGCAGGTGGCAGCGGGCGGCGATGCGGACCGCGTGGGCCACCTCGTCGGCGTCGCGGCAGTGGGCCACCAGGGCGGGCGTGCGCTGGACGGCGCCGTTCCAGAGCCGGGTGGTGGTGACGTACGCGGGATCGCCCGGCTCGTGCAGCCGGTCGCCGAACAACACACGCAGCCGGGCGGTGGCCGTCGCGACATCGGGGGTGGCGGCGGAGATCATGGCGACTCCTCGACCGGGGCCGACCATCGCTTCCGGGTGCGCCCCGGCGGCGGCCCTCGCAGGGCGCGACCGTAACACCGGCGCGCCGCCGAGCGCCGTCGTCATCACGACAACCGCCGATTGACCGACAGCTCAGCTCTCGGTCTTGATCAGGGGGAACTCCAGCGACCCGGCCGGGCAGAGGAAGGTCAGCACGTCCACCCGGTAGAGCCCGGCCTGCACGGCCGGATCGGCCTCCAGCACGCTGCGGACGTCGTCGACGCTGCCGGTGCGGGCCAGCCCGAACCCGATCGGCGGCTCCGGGTTGCTGGCCGGCCCGTCGATCGAGCCGGCGACCAGGATGATGCCGCCGCGCTGCAACGCCTGCATGTGCTCGGCGTGCTCCGACTGCAACCGCTGCACGGTCTCGGCGGGCAGGACCCGTCCGGCCGCGCCGGGATAGATCACGATGCACTCGTACGTGTCGAGCGCGAAGTTGACAGGCGGCACTCCCGCCATGGGTGCTCCCTCCGCCGTCGCGCCGAACGGCACCGGCCCCGCCAGCGTCGCACGTACACCCGGGTCGTACCTGGCGCTTGCCGGCAACTGGCCCCGGCGGCCGGGTGACGTGTCCGCGCACACAGTCGGCTGACAGGCGGTGTGGCGGCCCATTTCCGGGGGATGATCTACCAATGGCGACAAACATCAGTGAGCAGCCCGCGAAGGCGTCCGGCACGTACCGGATCGGCGGAGACGTCACCGTCAACCGGCTCGGTTACGGGGCGATGCAGATCACCGGCCCAGGTGTCTGGGGTGACCCGAAGGACCCGGCGGAGGCGGTCCGGGTGCTGCGCCGGGCCGTCGAGCTGGGCGTGACGTTCATCGACACCGCCGACTCGTACGGGCCGTTCGTCTCGGAGCTGCTGATCCGCGAGGCCCTGCACCCGTACGCCGACGACCTGGTGATCGCGACCAAGGCCGGGCTGACCCGTTCCGGCCCCGGCGACTGGCGGCCGGTGGGCCGCCCGGAGTATCTGCGCCAGCAGTGTGAGCTGAGCCTGCGCCACCTCGGCCTGGACACGATTCCGCTCTACCAGTTGCACCGGATCGACTCGAAGGTGCCACTCGCCGATCAGCTCGGCGAGCTGGCGCTGTTGCGGCAGGAGGGCAAGATCCGGCACATCGGGCTGTCCGAGGTGAGCGTGGCGCAGATCGAGGAGTCGCGCGCGATCACCACGATCGCCTCCGTGCAGAACCTGTACAACCTCGCCAACCGCAGCGCCGAGGACGTACTTGAGTACTGCGAGCGCAACGACCTCGCGTTCATCCCGTGGTTCCCGATCGCCACCGGTGAGCTGGCCCGCCCGGGCGGCCCGCTGGACGCCATCTCCACCGCGCACGGCGCGTCGCCCGCGCAGCTCGCGCTGGCCTGGCTGCTGCGCCGCTCGCCGGTGATGCTGCCGATCCCCGGTACGTCCTCGGTGGCCCACCTGGAGGAGAACGTGGGCGCGGCCGACGTGCGGCTCACCGACGACGAGTTCGAGTCGCTGGCCAAGGCGAGCTGACCCGCCGGTGCGGACGCCGCCGGTGTCAGTCGGCGGCGTCCGGACCGGGCTCCCGGGCGGCCCGCAGCGCCTCGGTCGCCTGGGCCAGCAGGCGAGCCGAATCGGTGCGGCCACTCACCTGTAGTTCCACCTCGGTGTCCCCGGCCTGGATCCGGATGCTGGCCTCGGTGCGCTGCTGGTCGACCCAGGACTGCAACAGGTTGAACAGACCCGGGAGCAGCCCCTGGGCCAGCACCGCGATGATCACCGCGTCGCTGAAGCCCGGCCGCCCCCCGCCGCCACCGGCCTGCCGGACCACCGGCCGGTATTGCGGGTTGCGGTGGATCCAGTCGAGCAGGGCGACCGGCGGCGGCTGCCGGTGTCGCGGACTGATGGTCAGCCGGACGGGGTGTCGCGCGGCGGTGTCGCTGTCGGTCACGGTGTCTCCCGGTCAGTTGGCGGCGGGGCGGAAGGCGATGGTGTCCCCGTCGGCGGTGGCGACGCCCGCGACGGTGAACTCGTCCTCGTCCGTGAACGGTGTGCTGGTGCCGAAGTAGGTGGTGGTGCCGCTGACCTGCACCTTGCCCTCGGCCTCGGTCGGGGTGGCGACCTGCGCGCTGGCCGGGCCGGTCAGTTCGACGGTGATCTGCGGGTACTCCAGGATCTTCCAGGTGACCTTCTGCGCGGAGCCCCCGTAGTAGCGGAACGGGCAGCCCGGCGGCGCGACGACCGTCTGCTTGGCGCACTCGTCCAACCAGGCGCGTACCCGGGCCTCGACGGCCTCGCCGGCCGCCGGCTTGAGCACCGGGGCCAGTTGCAGGGTCGCCGAGCCCTGCCCCGGGCCGACCGCCACGGTCTCGCTCGGTGTCTCGCTGAGCGCGCTGGCCGGGCCGGTCGCGGTGTACTCACCGGGCAGCAGCACCAGTGCGGGGCCCTCGGCGGCGCCCGGCAGCGCCACACCGTTGAGCTGCGCCCCGGGGCCGGCGATCGGGCTGTCGAGCGGGGTCAGCCCGCCGCTCACCCGCCAGCCGTGGAAGAGCCCGAGGGTGGCCTCCTCGTCGCGGCGCAGGTCGACGGTTGTGGTGCGCCGCTCGCCGGCCAACCGGTACGTCACGGTGGCGGTGGCGCTGTCGCCGTCACGGTCCAGCTTGGTGATCTCGACGTCGGTCGGTGGCCGGTAGCCGTCGCCGCGCAGCAGTTGGGCGAGCAGCTTGCGGTCGGTGCCACCGCTCTGGTCGCTCAGGAAGCCGAGCGCGGCGTCGCTGTCCCGGTCGGCGAGCGCGGAGAAGTATCCGTCGACGGTCGCCTGCGGTCGGAAGAACGCCCACTGCACCACGCCGAGCCCGCCGGTGCCGACGCAGGCCACCAGCATGAGGGCGCCGACCAGCAGCCAGGTGCGGCGGGTGCCGACCGGGCCGGAGTGGCCGAACAGCCGCTCGGCGGTGACGGGCTCGTCCGCTCCGGCGGGCACCCCGGCGACCGACGCCCGCTCCAGCGCGTCGAGCCGGAGTTCGTGCGGCGGGTGGGTGGCGCAGACCGCCTCGTCCCAGCCGCTGCGGCCGGTCTCGAAGGACAGCCGCCGCTCCAGGACGCGCCGCATCCCGTCGACGTGCCCGGTGAGCACGGCGCCGAGGTCGGCCCGGTACTCGGCCGCCCGCACGTCGCGGGCGTGCAGCGGCAGCACCACGTAGCGCATGGTGAGCAGCACCGGCCAGAAGAACAGGAAGACCACGAAGTTGGTGCCCGGGTGCGGGAACGTCCGCATCAACCAGGTCGGCAGGGCGTGCGCGAGGGTCAGCGGCAGGCCGACACCACGGACGAAGGCGCTGGTGATCTCGTCGCCGGTGCGCCAGTGCACCAGCTCGTGGCTGAGCAGCGCGGCGACCTCGTCGTCCGGCTCGGTCAGCACGGCGGTGGTGACCACCACGTGCCGCGCGTACGTGCGGGCGTTGCTCAGGACCGGGTCGTCCTCCATCAGCAGCCGGGGCACGCTGGGCAGGCCGAGCCGCCGGGCGCACTCGTCAAGCACGGGACGCAGCCGCGCGTACTCCCGGCGGCTGGGCTGACGGGCACCGGAGACCACCAGCAGGCGCGGTTCGAGCAGCACCCGGTAGAGGGTGTACAGCACCCCGATCAGCGCCGCCGCGACGACAGTGCCGACCAGACCGGTGACCACTGTGAACACCCCGTCGTCGGCGCCCAGCCAGGGCACCACCAGCACGGCGAGGAAGCCGATCAGGAACCCGGCGGCGAAGCCGGTCACGCCGCCGAGCACCCCGCCGGAGCGGGTCAGGAACGCCTCCAGCAGGGAGCCGATGAGCGGGGCGTCGCGCAGCATCTGGGGCACCTGGTCGTCGGCGCCCAACGCGCCGGCGAAGAGCCCGGTGACGCCGAGGACGAGACCGCCCCAGAACGCCAGGAGCAGCGCGACCGGCAGGTAGAACCAGGTGGCGACGAACGCGCCGAGCACGCCCCGCCAGTCGCGCAGGATCCCGGCGCGCAGCCAGACCAGCGCGCTGGGGTAGCCGGGCGGCCGGTCGGCGAAGCCACCGGTGGGCGGCGGTGATTCGCTCGTCGGCGGTTCGGCCGCCCGGACGTCGAGCTGCGGCACGGTCGGCGGGGTGCTCTCCGGCGGCACGGTGTGCGGCTCGGTCATGCGCGCTGCTCCTCTGGGACGACACGTCTGTCCGGATTGGACGGCGGCAGCAGGCTATCGAGCACGTCTGATGTCCGGCACCCCCTTTCCCAGGATCGTCGCCCACCCGACATTCACCGTCGCGCGCCCGTGCGGGTGGTCGGGTCGGGACCACCCGCACGGAACGGTTCAGAGCGCGAGGCAGTTGGGTCGCACCGGGCCGTCCACCAGGGCGCCGCGCACGATGGTGTACGCCGTGCCGTCGAGCACCAGGCCGAGGTGCCCCACCACCCGCAGCGGGCAGTACGCCTGGATCAGCACGTTCGTCGCGCCGTCGCTGACGGCGGCGTTCCCGGTCGGCCGGACCAGCTCGTCCTGCACAGTGCGGACGGTGGTGTAGCGCACCGCGCCCGGGGTGTCGTCGCCGGCGTTGAGGTCGGTGAGGATCGCCGAGCCGATGGCCATCTGTTGGCAGGCCACGACGCCGGCGCAGCTGCCCAGGCCGAGGAACGCCGCGATGGTGGCGACGTAGGTGCCGTACTGCGGCGTGCCCAGGCTGACGTAGCGACCGACGGTGGCGGTGCCGCCGAGCCGCTTGAGGTAGTAGCGGCTGACCAGGCCGCCTTCGGAGTGGGCGACGACGTCCACTGTCGCCGCTCCGGTGCTGGCGCGTACCTGGTCGACGTAGCCGGCGAAGGCGCGGGCGGAGGTCGGGATGTCGCCGAGGCCCAGCCCCGGCAGCGGGTAGACGTAGGCGCGGTAGCCGTCGGCGCGCAGCCGGGCGGCCAGCGGCTGGTACGCGACGGCGACGCCGCTGAGCCCACCGACCACGATCACCGGGTTGGCCGCGGCGGCGGCAGGGACGGCGGGCGCGGCGGCCCTGGCCGGGGTGGGATCGGTGGGGGTGGCGGCGGTCGCCGTGCCGGCGGACGCGAACAGGGCGGCGGTGACGAGGAACCCGACGAGGGCGGTCTTTCGGAGCAGCATGGCTGCACCTCCGGGGGGAGGCACCCGGCGTACCGGGCAGGTGGGTGGGGGTGTCCGGTCGACCGTGCGACGATCATCCCCGCAACAATTCAGAAACGTCAATGACTTGTTACGCGCGGGTAACCCGTTGTTCCACCGACGGGGCAAACCGGCAAATCGCCGCACTCCACATCGGACCGGCAGCCCGAGGCGCACCCGCGGACGGCGACGGCGAATGTCATGCTGTGGCCGTGGTCGCCGACGAACCTCCCGAGCGCCAGTTACGGGTGATGCCGTGGTGGCTGGTGCTGGTGGGCCTGCTTGTCGCCGCCGCTTTGGGCTGGCTGGTGCTCGGCCTGCTGCTCACCGAGGCCGACCGGGCCAGCCAGCCGGATACCCGCGCCACGCTGCGCATCGACGCGATCCGCACCGGCCTGACCGTGGTCGCCGGCACCGGCGGAGGGCTCGCCCTGCTGCTGGCCGCCCGCCGCCAGTGGATCGCCGAACGCGCACAACGGCACCAGGAGAGCGTCGCCGCCCGCGACCAGACGCACCGGGACCGGGTGCAGGCGCACGCCGAGTCGGTCGCCGAGGCCGCGCAACGCCAGCAGGACCGGCAGTCCGCGGCGGCCGAGCACGACGCCGCGGAGCGCCGGCTGACCGAGCTCTACACCCGGGCCGTCGAGCTGCTCGGCAACGACAGCGCGGCGGTACGCCTCGGCGGGCTGCACGCCCTGGAGCGCCTCGGTCAGGACAATCCGGGGCAGCGCCCGACGATCACGGCGGTGCTCTGCGCGTACCTGCGGATGCCGGCGCCGGACGGCGAGCCGCGCGAGACGGAGGTCCGGCGCACCGCGCAGCGCGTGCTCACCCGGCACCTGCGCGCGGACGACCCGACCCACTGGCCGGAGCTGACGCTCGACCTGACCGGTGCCACGCTCGTCGACTTCGACGCCACGGGCTGCACGCTCATCGACGCGAACTTCACGGCGGCGGCCTTCACCGGCACGACCACCTTCGCGGGCGCGACGGCGCGGGGGCGTCTCCTGCTCGGGGCGGCGACCTTCGGCGACGTGGCCTTCGAGGGGCTGACGGCCGAGGGTGAGGTCCTGCTGGACGGCGCCCGCGTCGGCGGGCCGGCCAGCTTCGACGGAGCCGCGTTCACCGGCGGCCTGTCCTGCCGCCGGTCCACCTTCGCCGGCCAGGCCTCATTCCGCCGGACGGCATTCGGTCAGCCGACCAGCTTCGACGCGACCCGCTTCGAGGACGCCGTCACCTTCCAGGAGGCCGTCTTCGACGGCGCGCTGTCGATGGAGCACACCGAGTTCGGCCGGACGGTCAACTTCCACTCCGCCCGCTTCCGGAACATGGCGTTGTTCCGCTGGACGGTGTTCGGGGCGGAGGCGCTGTTCGACCGGGCCCGCTTCACCGATGCCGCGAACTTCGGCCGGGCCCGGTTCCACAGCATGACCAGCTTCCGCGACGCACAGTTCAGCCGGCCACCGCAGGTCGAGCAGGCCCGGGCGGTGGCCGACCTGGGTCACCGCTGGCCGGCGGGCGTGTGGCTGGAGCCGCTCGACGACGAGTGGCTGCTGCTCGTCGGCCACTGACGCCGGTCAGCGGGCGGCGGCGCGCAATCCGTCCAGGGCCACGCCGAGCACCCGGTCGCGTTGCTCGGGCGACGGGAACTGCGCCATGGTGAGGCCGCTGATCAGGCGCACCACGTCGTCGAAGCCGACGTCGGCACGGACCGCGCCGGCACCCTGGGCGCGGCGCATCAGCGGCTCGCCGGCGGCGTAGATCTCCGTCCGGCAACTGGTGAAGATCTCCGAGTCGTGCAGCAGTTGCTCGGCGAGCGCCCGCTTGGTGGCGACGTACGCGACGAATCGGTGCAGCCAGGCGACGAGCGCGTCCCACGGGGGCAACTCGGCGAGGTCCTCGGCCGAGCGGCTCAGCGCCCGGACCTCCTCCACGTAGACGGCCTCGAAGAGGTGCCGTCGGCTGGGGAAGTTGCGGTAGAGCGTGCCGATGCCGACCCCGGCCCGCCGGGCCACGTCCTCCAGGGAGGCGGCGGCGCCGTTCTCGGCGAACGCCTCGCGTGCCGCCGCGATCAGGGCGTCGTAGTTACGCCGCGCATCGGCCCGCTTGGGCCGCTGGGCGAAGACCTCGGGCGCCTGCCCCGCGCTGGTCATGACGTGCGTCACCTCACCCTGGTTGCATCCGGAGGCAACCCTCCGCTAGCTTAGTGGAGGCACCCCTCCGGAACCCCCGGAGGCCTGCCTCCGGTTAGCTTACCTCGGGATCCGCCCGATCGCCGCCTGGCCACCCGATCGCCCGGACCCGACACACCCTGCCCGTCCCGGACGACGGGCGACAAACCTCTTCCCGTACGTACTCAGGGAGTTCTCTCTCGTGGCAGTAACCTCCCGACGCAGCTCGCGCCGGCTCACCTTCACCGTGCTCGCGGCCGGTGCCGGGTTCTTCGCGATGCTCCAGTCGCTGATCACCCCGGTGCTACCCACCATCCAGCAGGATCTGCACACCTCCCAGAACACCGTGACCTGGGTCCTGACCGCCTACCTGCTCTCCGCGTCGATCTTCACGCCGATCCTCGGACGGGTCGGCGACATGGTCGGCAAGGAACGGATGCTCGTCGTCTCGCTCGCCGCGCTCGCGCTCGGCTGCCTGCTGGCCGCCATCGCGCCGAACATCGGCGTCCTCATCCTCGCCCGGGTCGTCCAGGGCATCGGCGGAGCGGTCTTCCCGCTCTCGTTCGGCATCATCCGCGACGAGTTCCCGGCCGCGCGGGTCTCCACGGCCGTGGCCGCCATCTCGGCGATCGTCGCCGTCGGCGGTGGCCTGGGCATCGTGCTGGCCGGTCCGATCGTCACCACGCTCGACTACCGCTGGCTGTTCTGGATCCCGATGGTCGTGGTCGGGCTGACCGCCGTGGCCGCCCACCTGTTCGTCCCCGAGTCGCCGGTCCGTACCCCCGGGCGCATCGACTGGCGCGCCACAGTGCTGCTCTCCGGCTGGCTGGTGGCGCTGCTGCTGCCGATCAGCCAGGGCGCGGCGTGGGGCTGGACCTCCACCCGGGTGCTCGGTCTGCTGGCGCTCGCCGTGGTGCTGCTGGCCGGCTGGCTGGTCGCCGAACTGCGGTCGAAGAATCCCCTCATCGACATGCGGATGATGCGCCTGCCCGGAGTCTGGACCACCAACCTGGTCGCCCTGCTCTACGGCGCGTCGATGTTCTCCGTGTACGCGTTCCTCCCGCAGTTCGTGCAGACCCCGACCGCCGCCGGCTACGGCTTCGGGGCGAGCATCAGCCAGGCCGGTCTGCTCATGCTGCCGATGCTCGTCGCGATGTTCGTCGCCGGTCTCGTCGCGGGCCGACTCCAGGCCGTCTTCAGCGCCAAGGCGCAGCTCGCCACCGGTGCCGCGTTCAACGTGGCCGCCTCGGCGATGCTCGCCGCCGCGCACGACACCCGCTGGGAGGTCGCCATCGCCGGCGGCCTGGTCGGCCTCGGCATCGGTCTGGCCTTCGCGTCGATGGCCAACCTGATCGTCGCCAGCGTGCCGGCCAGCCAGACCGGCGTGGCGACCGGCATGAACGCCAACATCCGCACCATCGGAGGCGCGATCGGCGCCGCAGTGGTCAGCGGCGTGATCACCGCCCACCCGCAGGCGAACGGCCTGCCCCGGGAGGCCGGCTTCACCACCGGGTTTCTCGTTCTCACGGCCATCGCCCTGGCCGCCGCGCTCGCGGCCTTCGCCGTCCCGTCCGCCCGGCGGGCGTCGGCCGGTCGCCGGCCGTCCACCGCGACGATCGTCGAGTCGGAGCTAGCCGGCGAGTTCGCCACCATGCCCGCGACCCGCTGACCATCCGACGGGCGATCACGATCGAGGCAGCAACTTCGGTGAAGTTGCTGCCTCGTCGCGTCGGCAGGCAGCACTTGCTGCGATCGTGAGCCTGGAGCGCAACGCGCCCCAGGCTCCGTGGTCTTCAGGGCCTGCGGGAGTACGCTGGCCGCTCTCCCGTCCACCACTCCCCTGCTTCAGGATGCCGCCATGCCCGAACTGCTGACCGTCGAACGCATCGAGGAAATCGGTTCGCTGGGCTCCACCAGCCCGGACCCGGCCGCGCTGGTCGCCGAGCTGGTGAGCGCGGTCGACGAGGGGCGGGTCGCCGACCCCGACGACACCGGGTTCGCCCTGCTGGTCGCCGCGGACATCCTGGAGCAGGCGGGCGACCTGGCCGACGCGCTCGCGCTGGCCACCCGCGCCATCGCCGAACAACCCGACGAGGACGCGTACGCCCGGTCGGTGCGCGGCGGTCTGCTGCTACGCCTCGGCCGCGAGGACGAGGGCATGGCCGAGCTGACCGCCCTGCGCCCACTGTTGGAGACCAATCCCAACGCCACCTACCTGGTCGAGGAACTGGCCGAAGCTGGCCACCCCGACCTGGCGGTGGAGTGGCTGACCGGGGCGCTGGACGCGATCCTGGCACGCACCCGGGACCAGCAGCACGAATCCGAGGACGCCCAGGACGAGGCGGCGGCCATGATCTACGGGCTGACCCAGCGGCGGCACAACCTGCGCGAGGAGCTGGGCCTGCCGCACGACGAGTACGACAACCTCGCCGACCGGCTGCGCGCCGCCAGCAACCACGCGCTCGACGCGCTCGACGACGGGCCCGCGACGCTGCTGTTCTGGCCGCAGGCGGAGTTCGACGCGCTGCTGCTGCGCTGGCCCACGCTCGTCGAGAGCTACCCCGCGACCTGGGACGAGCACCGCGCCCAGACCGAGCGGGCCCTTGTCGACGCGTCCGGGGTGGGCGGGGTCGACCTGGGCGTGGTCGTCGGCTCCGTCGCCGGGTTGGCGGCCTTCGCCGAACGCGAGGGCAGCGACCCCACCGACGAGGAAACCCTGGACGAGTACGCCGACTCACTCACCGGGCCCGACCTCCGGGCCTGGCCACCCGGCCGCAACGACGCCTGCTGGTGCGGATCGGGCGCCAAGTACAAGAAGTGCTGCCTGCCGCGTTCACGCGGCTGACCGGTCAGGAGGCTTCGCGGAGGCGCAGGTCGGCCAGCCACACCTCGGCCAGGTCGCTGAGCGGGACGCCGAGGACCTCACTGAGGCAGACCACAGTGCCGAACGCGGGCGCCGGGAGCCGGCCCACCTCGATCTTGCGGAGCGTCTCCGGCGAGATGCCGGCCGCCAGGGCCACCTCGACGAGGGGGCGGCCACCCCGCGCGACCCGAAGCGCCGCCCCGAGACGTTGGCCCGCGGCGATCTGCGCGGGTGTGAGCGGTGGGCGAACCATGTGAGCAGGATAGATCTGCCCTGGCGGACCAGCAACGTCATCCGCGCGGACACACCGAGGCGTGGTATAAATATACCGCTACGGACAGGAAGGGTTGGTCGTGATCGAGCTTAAGTCCCCCGAGGAAATCCAACGGATGGCCGTGACCGGCCAGTTCGTCGGCGAGTTGCTGGCGGAGCTGCGCGAGGTCGCCGCCGTCGGGGTCAACCTGATGGACCTCGAACACCACGCCCGCCGCCGGATCAAGGAGCGGGGCGCCGAGTCCTGCTACTGGGACTACGCGCCGTCGTTCGGCCGCGGCCCGTTCCGCAACGTCCTGTGCCTCTCGGTCAACGACGCCGTACTGCACGGCCTGCCGCACGACTACACCCTGCGCGACGGTGATCTGTTGAGCATCGACATGGCGGTCGGGATCGACGGCTGGGTCGCCGACTCCGCGCTGTCCGTCGCCGTCGGCACCCCCACCCCGGACGACCTCAAGCTGATCGAGGCCACCGAGGTCGCGCTGGTCGCCGCGATCGACGCCGCGCAGCCGGGCAACCAGCTCGGCGACGTCTCCGCCGCCATCGGCGAGGTCGCCCACCGCTACGGCTACCGGGTCAACAACGAGTTCGGCGGGCACGGCATCGGCCGCACCATGCACGAGGCCCCACACGTCGCCAACAGCGGCCGCCCCGGCCGGGGCATGACGCTCAAGCCCGGCCTGACGATCGCGATCGAGCCGTGGTTCTGCCACAGCACCGACAAGATCAAATTTGACGAGGACGGGTGGACGATCCGGTCCGCGGACGGCTCACGCACCGCCCACTCCGAGCACACCGTCGCGATCACCGAGGCCGGCCCCCAGGTGCTGACCACCCGCCCCGGTCACGACGCCCGGCCGGCCAACCGCAGTGGACAGTCCGCCGCCACATCCTGAGCGGCACGTCTTCGCGGCCTAGGCACGGTCGGCGAGGCAACCGGCGGTCCGGCACAATGCCTCGAAAGCGCCCAGCACGTCTCGGAGTCCGGAACGGGGCCCGGCCCCGCCTCCGGCCCGACCCACTGCCGGGCAGGGCCGACAGAGGAGACATGCCGTGACGGCGCAGGAGCAGCACGAGACGATCGAGGACAGCCCGGTCGAGTGGGTCGCCGAGCACATCCGGCGCTACGTGGAGACCGACGGCGCCGACGGCGACACCTTTCACGGCGTACCGTCGCTGCTGCTCACCACGCGCGGACGCCGAACGGGCAAACTGCGCCGCACCGCGCTGATGTACGGCCGCGACGGCGACAACCACCTCCTGGTGGCCTCCAACGGGGGCGCCAGCAAGCACCCCGCCTGGTATCTGAACCTGAGCGCCGACCCCACCGTGGAGGTGCAGGTCGGCGCGGAGCGGTTCGCCGGTCGGGCCCGGACGGCGACGGCCGAGGAACGGGTCCGGCTGTGGCCGGTGATGACGAAGGTCTTCCCGACCTACGCCCGCTACCAGCAGAGCACCGCCCGCGAGATTCCCCTCATCGTCATCGAACGAGCGCCCTAGCCAGGAAGCGGATGACCGGAAGGTCCCCGCCATCGCCGTACGCCTTGACCTCGCTGGTCAGCACCGAGGTGTCGTGCTCCAGGACAGCCTTCAAGGTGGCTGCAAGCTCGACCCGACCGACAACTACGCCAGTACGCCAACTCCTGCCAGTCCTCACCCCAGGTGGACAGCACCGCGCAGGCGGGACGTTCGAGCAGTCGGTGCAGCACCGGTCGGTCGTCCAGATCGTCCAACACGGCCAGGGCCGCGGCCGCGACTACCGCCGGCACCCCGAACCGGACCCCGTCCTGGGCGACCGAGCGGATGGGTTCGGCGACGTCCACGGATGATCCAGCCACGTAGGCGAGCAGCGCGGACCGGTTTAATATCAGCCGGACCCACGGCCTCGGGATCCGTCATGACTCCGGGGCCTGGCTGCCGGAGCCGTCGAGATCGCCGCTGCCGCGCGGCGGGGACGGTCCCGCAGCGCCGCACGTCGACCAGGTGACCACTCCTGCTCGACCTGAGCACGTTGAGCCCTGGCGCGGGCCTGCCCCTCCGCTGCCACGGGCATGCTCCGGCGGGCCAACTCGGCGTCAAGATCTTCGGCACGCAGCCCGTGCTCGGATGGGTCGACCACCTACGTGCTGGTGTTGGGCTCACCCTCCAAGCGCTCCGCCACATCTTGCGGATGCGAGAACGACTTCTTGGTCACCGATCCGGTAATAGCAGGAAACGCATCTATCGCACCGCCCCTGGACAGCGACCCGCGCATCACCTGCGGTCGTTTCGGAACGCGCTGCGCCTACTGTCCGCCTTCAAGCAGACCTCGGGACAGTGCGTCCGCCCGTACGTCGAACAGAGGAACTAGTTTGTCGCCTCGCCGGACCTTCCAAGCGCTCCATCCGTTGATGGCGCCCTTGCCGGTCACCATCGCACCGGCCGGGGAGGGGGACTCAAATCGCTCGCCGCTGTTCAGCACGATCTGGCCGGTCTCGCCAATCCGCGCGGTGTACTGGACACGCTTGTAGCTGAGAACTAGCTCGTCGTTGACATTGATTGCACCCGCCGCAACCAATCGAGCCACCGTAACGCCGCCGAAATATGCGCGGGTCCGGCGGGAAACCGCAGCTGGTACTCGTTGAGCAGGCAGGACGGTGTCCGCATCTGCATTTCGGGCCCCGGCCGCTACTGCGGGTGGAAGAATAAGATGGAGCTGCCCCGGATCCCAAATAATCTCGCATAACCGCTCATAAAGCTGCTGCCGCAGCTGGATCGCATCCATGTCGAACCGGGCTATCGGATGAAGGAGCTTCTCCAGTCGATGTTTCTTGACGACTCCTTCAGTGAACGGCTTGTTGCGTTCCCGGGTAACTTTGTGCAGCGAAGCGACCAGGTGGTTTTGTCCACGGTACCACTCAATCTTCTGCTCATAAGGGGCATCCTGATAGCTGGCGTTGTGGGACTTCCTCAACAGGAGCAGCGCTCCCAATCGGTTGCGCTGCACACGGAAAGCCGACTCGGTCTTCACCTCTGGCTGGTGCCGTTCAAATTTGTTCGCCCAAATATGCTCGATCTCGCACGGTTCGTCTTTGTCCAGATAACGGGGCATCTCGTTGGGTCGGCCGCATTCAGTCTCAACGAACGCCGTCAGACGGGCCAGCAAATAGCGAACCTGCGCTCGATTATCCGGTCGCAGGCCATATTGCCTAACTCCGGTGAAATCGACGTCCAGCTGAGATACCTGGCGTCCGAGAATCTTCGCGACGCTGTCGATATCACGGCTATCACGAAGGTCAAAGATTATCGGCAATAACACGTCATGCAGGTCATCCGGCTTGCTGATCCTGTTGTTTACGACCATCCGAACGAAGACTAGGTCAAGGTAGGCGGAGACCAAGAAGGCCTTTTCCCGGAATTGCGCGTCCGTGTCGTCCGGATCGATCGCGGCAAGCAGCAGTGGGAGTTGATCGATCTCGTTCCGAGCATTGTAGAAAACCGGCTCCAGCCCAGGCTCAAGTACATTCATTGCTGCGGTTAATGATGCGTAGCGCCGGGACATGCGTACGAGATCGTGCTCGATGAAGCGCGCAAAGTCTGGCGCGTACTGCAAACCCATCCGTAAGGCAGAGTTTTCCTGAACCCAACCGTGGAACGACACGGTGATATCTGTCATCTCAGCTGCGTTCTGCGCGTACTTCCCGATCAGTAGCGCTTGAAGGAACTTCGCGGCCGCTTGGGGGACACGGTTGTCGATCCTCGCGAGGACATTACTCCAGGCGTCGCCCAGCCGGGGAAGATTGTCAACATTGCTGGCACGCCGCAGAAGGTAGCTCTTCAGCAAGTCCGCTGGGCCAAGCTGCACCCCTCGGTCGTTCATCGTCTCGAATATTTCCCAGCCCTGGCGACGCTCGATGGCATTGATGCCTACCAGGCAAACGCGGTTGAGCAGCCAATGAATGAACAGCGGCAGGGCCTCATCCCGAATCGACTCAGGAAGCAGCTCATCCAGTTCCTGGCTGCGCTCATATAGGTTGATGACCGAAGGGCCGGCATCCGGCGGCAACGTGTAGGGCTTGTCCTCGAAGATCGCTTCCAGCACCGGGGAGCGCTCATCTGACCGAATCGCGTAGGCGCGCTCTCCATATGCAGTGCCGGCGATCAGAGGCTCCAGAGCGGCGATGTCGTTTTGATACTCGCTGCGGCTAGCTTCAATAGCCAATCGCCGGAGGTGCAAGAGCAACAAGTGCAGGGTGGTGATCCGTTGCTGGCCGTCGACGAGCGCTGCGAGATCCTCGTCCCGGTAGTAAACAAATGGCCCGAGAAAGTACGGCTGGTAGCGCCTGGCCTCCCGCCGTTGATGACCCGGGGTCCAATCCTCGGCGAAGTGGCGTGTCAAGTCGTCGATCAGCGCCTTGACGTCTTTACGGCCCCAACTATACTCGCGCTGGTACGGGTCGAGACGGAATTGGAATTGGCTGAATAGCTGTTGGATCGTGAAGCCATCACCTCGGATCGGTGCCTCAGGCATGCCACCACCTCCACCACTTCAGGTTCCCATCATGGACGTTCACCTTGCATCCAACTTCGACGACCGCGTGATAAGTGCCTCCGCGATCGCCGCGAATTCGCGCAGCGCCGCCTCTAGGTCCTCGACGATCTCCTGTGCGATCACCTCCGGCGGCAGTAGCGCGTCGGCGTCCTCTAGAGAGGCGTCCTTGAGCCAGGTGATGTCGAGGTTCACCTTGTCGCGAGCGATTAATTCGTCGTAGGAGAAGGACCTGAACCGCTCGGTTTCGACCCGCTCGGTGCGGTCCTTGCCCGGGATATAACAGTCGACGAAATCTTGAAGGTGTTCGCGACGCAGCGGATTCTGTTTGAGGGTAAAGTGCTGGTTGGTGCGGAAGTCGTACACCCAAAGCTTTTGGGTCCACGGCTCCTCGCGGGCGCGCTTACGCTCGAAGAAGAGCACATTGGCCTTCACACCGCCGGCGTAGAAGATGCCGGTGGGCAGGCGCAGCATGGTGTGCAGGTCGTACTGCTTGAGCAGCCGGCGGCGGATCGTCTCCCCCGCACCGCCCTCGAAGAGCACGTTGTCCGGCAGGACGACCGCGGCCCGGCCGTCAATCTCCAACAGCGAAGCGATGTGCTGGACGAAGTTGAGCTGCTTGTTGGCGGTCGTGGCCCAGAAGTCGTTCCGCTCGATCTCCCGCTCCTCGCGGGTGGAACGGCCCCCCTCGCCAACCATCCGGATCGAGGAGCTGCGACCGAACGGCGGGTTAGCGAGGACAAGGCTGTAGCGGCGCTCCGGCTCCTTACCTAACGCATCCCTGATAGCAATCAGTGAGTCACCACTAGGCGTGCCGATACCGTGCAGCAGCATGTTCATCGCAGCCAGCCTGGCGGTGCCATCAACCAGTTCAGTGCCGGTGATCGCGCCATTGGCAAGCCGGCGGCGCTGGTCCGGTGTCAGTGCGCTGCCATGTTGTCGCTGGATGTAGTCGAACGCGGCGAGCAGGAAGCCGCCCGTCCCGCACGCCGGGTCGGTGATCGTGTCGTCAGGGGTGGGTTGCATGCAGTCGACCATCGCGGCAGTCAGCGCGCGCGGAGTGAAGTATTGGCCGGCACCAGACTTGGCATCCTCGGCACCCTTTGCCAGAAGCTCTTCGTAGGCGTCGCCCTTGACGTCGACGCCCGCCTGCGACCACTGCTCCTTGTCGATAAGGTCGACGATCAGCCGCTTGAGCTTCGCCGGGTCCTGGATCTTGTTCTGCGCCTTGCGGAAGATTGTGCCGAGCGTGCCGTCCTCCCGGGCCAGGCCGGTGAGAATGCTCCGGTACTGCACCTCCAAGGCGTTGCCCTCGGTGTCGAGTAGGGTCTGCCAACTCAACTCGTCGGGCACGATCTGCTCAGGTCGGATCGATCGACTGGCCCGCTCGTCGGCCATCTTGAGAAAAAGGAGGAACGTTAACTGCTCGACGTAATCAATAGTCGAAACGCCGTCGTCGCGCAGAACGTCGCAGTAGTTCCACAGCTTCTGCACCAACCGGCGCGAATCCACAGTGGTCACAGCGGCAATTCCTCCTGCTGATAGTCTTTCCCAATCACCCTGATCGGCGGAGCGGCCAGCTCTATTTGGGTACGTCGAGAGCGCGCCTTCTGACTCGGCGGTGCGGCGGCCCGTCTGGCTCGGATCAGCGCCAACGAATCCGAGGCCGGCTCAGCATTCGGATCTTGCGCCACGAGCCGCCCCGCAAATGCTTCAGCAAGTATCGAAACGCGCAGGGCGGCTGCCCGTCGTTCGCTTCGATCTGCCGCCGCCGAAAGCCGATCGAGGCCTGCCATCAACTCCTCGGTCCGGCTGACTATTTCCCTCTGTTGGGCGAGCGGCGGAATCGGGAATTCGACCGCCTTGAAGCGACCTACCGATAGGTGCGCGATGTTGGTGGTGATACGCACCTCTTGGGTGAACCGGCCTGCGTGCATGTGGCGACGGAAAACCAGAAGCGCCCACTCCGGATCGATGCCGTCAGCGGCCCGAAACCGTAGGAGGCTATTCGTGAATGCCACCTCCGCAGGAACTCCGCGATACATGGCTGGCCGCCCCAACAACTCAGGACTCTGCCCCTCGTTCAGGAGAATATCGCCTTCTCGAAGCCGGAACTTCTCGAACACAGACGGAGGAAAATCCATCTCCATGAGATCAGAGGTATCGATTCGGTCCTCGAAAACGTTCGCGACGCGCAGGTAGGATCGCATGTTCGGACCCTGGTGCCAGTCAGGATGCCGCTGCCGGCCAAGATCGACACGTCCTGCCTCGGCGACGGAGCGGACAGACCAACCCTCGCGCCCCCGAATCGGGACAGCCTCGATCAGCACTCTCCTCCTGAGGTTTCTTAGTCGACGCTTTGCTACTCGCACCGATCGGATTGCCACTTCCAACCGGGAGAATCGGTTCTCAAGCGCGGCAACGATGGCACGCTGCTCCACGAGGGGCGGCAGCGGGATGAGCCAGGAGGATAGGCGAGCGGCACCGATATGGTGGATTCCGACGCCGCGCGAGTGCTCCACAAATGCGCCTCGAAGCGCCTCGAAGCGCAAGAAGTGGAGCAGGTAATGAGGATCAGGGCCGTAGCTGCGGACGCGGAGCAACGTGTTTTGGATACAGCAATCCTCGATCTCGCCGTTCCAGATGGCTGGCTTACCGACTTCGCCCGGACTGCCAGACGCCTCGGCAAGGACAATGTCGCCCGGCTGCAGTCGGTATACCTTCGCTTCCTCATCCGTGAAGTTCATAGACTTCACGTCATCAAGTTTGAGGCCATTCCAGTCCACGTTGGCTGCACGGAGGTATGGACGCATGTGGTCGCCAGTATGATTCTTCGGCGACCGTTGACGGCCGAGGCGGACTTCAGCGACCTCGTCAAGCCTTGCTCTCGTCCATCCCGATGGCAGTTCGGTCACGCGGACAGCTCCTGATTTAGCTGGTGAAGCAGCGGCTCGGCTCTCTTTCCGAACGCGCCCGCGTACCCATCGATCCCACCTCGTTCACTGAACGGCGCGCCCTCCAAGTCGTCCAGGGTGATCTCCACGCTGACCGCTATCACGTCCTTGATCCTCTCCAGCCACCATGCCTGATCGGCAGTGAACGTAGCGCCCGCCTGTTCCTGCCGGAGCAGCCACCCACGGAAGCGCTCCTCGACGAGGCTGCGGTACGGGCGCAGATCCTGATCGAGTCCCAACTCATAGCGGATGAGGCTGACAAGATCGGTCACTCCCCTGGTGCCGGTCGCCTCCGCGGTGCGGCCAAGCAGCACGTACGACTTCCACAGCGACTCCGGTGTCCACGCCTGCGGCGGCCGCGCAATCCGCGCCGCCAACTCCTTGAGCTGGTCGTATCCGACTCTCCCCCGCCCTTCAAAGAAGACCTGCAACGCGGTGATCTCGTCGCGGTGCTCCTCCAGATAGTCGTGCCAGCTCTTCACGGTGACCTGGGCACGTTCCTCAGGCGGCACGCCGGCTGCCGAGATGAGCTTGTCGGCGTTCACCTCGTCGATGGTGATGTCGTGCGCCCGGCGAATCTCCAGGATGCGTTCGCGCAGTGCCGGGTTCGCGGCGAGCGGGCGCAGCGCGCCGGTTAGCAGGTCGCGTACGGCGTCCGGGCCAGCTTCCTTGGCCGGGTTGAGCTGTTCGGGGGCGACCGCGTCGACCAGGCCACGCACGATGCCGGTCAACGGCTGGTCGGCGAGGTCGGCCAACTCGGCGCGTTCGTCATCGGTCAACTGCTGCTCCAGCCTGGCCAGCCGGGCGGCGAGGGTAGCGACCTCGTCTGGGTCGGCGGTCAGGGTGCCGGCCTTCTTCAGCAGGTCGCGCAGCGAGATCTGCCGTTCGGTGTGCCGTTGCAGCGGCACCGCCTCGTCGAGGTCCGCTTCGGTGACGCCCACCGCGTCGACGATGACGAACCGGTCCTTCACCGCCGCGTCCGGCGTGACGGCCTGGAACTCGGCAGCGTCGATGGTCCGAGCGCCACGACCCTTCATCTGCTCGAAGTAGGTGGCGCTGCGCACTGGCCGGAGGAAGAAGACGCACTCCAGCGGCCGGACGTCGGTGCCGGTGGCGATCATGTCGACGGTCACCGCGATACGCAGCTCCGGGCTGTTGCGGAACGCCTGGATGAGGGTGTCCGGGTTGTCGCCACCTTTGCGGGAGGCGTAGGTGATCTTCGCGGCGAAGTCGTTGCCCCGCCCGAAGACCACCCTGACCATCTGCACGATTTCCTCGGCGTGGTTGTCGTCCCGGGCGAAGATCAGCGTCTTGGGCACAGTCTTCCGCCCGGGAAAGATCTCGGTGAAGAGCTTCTCCCGGAACGTATCCAGCACCAGCCTCAGCTGCCCCTTCGAGATCACCGACCGGCCGACCTGGTTTCCGCCGTACGTGAAGTCGTCCTCCAACTCCTGGTAGCGCTCGGCCCGGGTGCGGCGGTCGCGTAGCGGCACGACAGTGCCGGCCTCGATGTCCGCGCCCTTCTCGGTGATCTCCGTTTTGATGCGGTACACGTCGAAGCTGACGTTGACGCCGTCGGCGACTGCCTGCTCGTAGGTGTACTCGGAGACCAGGTTCTGCTGAAAGAAGCCCAGCGTCTGCTTGACCGGCGTGGCGGTCAGCCCAACCACGAACGCGTCAAAGTACTCGATGACGGCCCGCCACTTGCCGTAGATCGAACGGTGGCACTCGTCGACCACGATCAGGTCGAACGTCTCCGGCGGAAGCAGCCGGTTGTAGGTGACGTCGACCGGCTCATCCAGCTCGTAGTCGTCGTACGCCCGATCGTCGAAATCCGCGTCTGGCAGTTCGTCGCCGCGCAGCGCCCCGTACAGCCGCTGGATGGTGGAGATCACCACGTTCGAGGAGTCGAGCATCCCGGCACCGGAGAGCCGATCGACGTTGTACAGCTCGGTGAACTTCCGCCCGTCGTCCGGGGTTTGGTAGCCCGCATACTCCCGCAGCGTCTGCTTGCCGAGGTTGTTACGGTCGACCAGGAACAGGATGCGCGCGGCGCGGGCGTGCTTCAGCAGCCGGTAGCTACTGGTGACCGCCGTGAACGTCTTGCCAGCGCCCGTGGCCATCTGGATCAGCGACCGCGGATGATCCTCGGCGAGGGAGCGTTCCAGCCCGTCGATGGCGTCCACCTGGGCAGGCCGCAAGCCGAGCCGGTCCAGCGCGGGCATCCGCCGCAGCCGCGCCCGCAACGTCGGTGCCGCCGGGTCGTCGTCGGCCTCCCGCATCCACCGCGCGAACGTCTCGGGCCGATGAAAGGCAAAAACCTCACGGGTACGCGGGAACGGGTCGAGCCGGTTGACGAAGGCGGTCTCGGTGCCCGTGGCGACGTAGCCGAAGGGCAGCGGATCGTTCCTGTGCCATGCGGCGAGCTTCTGCTCGGCGGTGAGCCCGTTGAGGTAGCGGTCGAGCTGCGCCTCGACACCGCGTGGCGCGGTCCCCTCCCGCTTGGCCTCGATGACGCCGACCAGCCGCTGGTTGACGTAGAGCAGGTAGTCGGCCCGACCAGTCGCCAGGGTCACCTCCCGCACGGCGACGCCGTTGCCGGCCCAGAGGTTGATCTGGCTCTCGTCCTGGACGACCCAGCCGGCGGCGCGCAACTGCCGGTCGATCTCGGCGCGGGTCTGGATCTCGTTGAGCGGTTCGTGCGAGGCACGACGGGCGCGGGCGATGAACTCCTCGCGACGAGCGGCCGAGACCTTGGCCGTCGCCTTGCTGTCCAGTGCCGCCTGCTCCGCCTCCGCCGCCGACGTGAGGCTCGCTACCAGCGCAGCGGCCTGATCGCGGCGGGCGTCGGCATCGCGGACGGCGCGATCCGCGGCGACCATCGCATCCGCCTGCGCCTGCGCCAGCGACGCCTTGCCCTCCAGCAGGAGCTTGGTCTGCGCCAGTTCGTCCTTGTAGCGCTGAATCTCCGCTTGGAGCCCGTCGGCGATGCTCTGCGACACATGCTGAGGCGGCGGGGAGGGCGGCACGAAACCGAGCGGAGTCCGGTCACCGGTCAGGGCCCGATGAAACCAGACCCCCAGCTCGAAGCAGGTCCGGAGCATGTCCAGCGCCGCACGCACCTCACCCAGGTGATCGTGTACGGCCTTGTTGCCCTGATCCCGGAGACGGTCGAACGCGTGGTACGTCTCCGCCACGAGCGTGCCGTCGCCATACAGGGCCTGAACCCGGTGGTAGAAGTCGTTCTTCTGCGGCTTCGCGCCGGTGCGCCGCACGAGATCCTTGGCCATCTCGTCGCCGAAGGCGCGGATCTTGAACATCGCGGCCTGCGCGTCGACATAGACGAGTAGCTCAGCGCCCGCGCCGTACCAGACCAGCAGCGGGTGTTCCTTGAGGAACCCGAAGTTGGCGGACTGCTCTGCCAGACGTTGTACCTGTCGAGGATCCAAGACACTCCACGTGGCTAGCCTGCGGTGAACACGTCAGGATAGGGACGATTACCGCTCTGCACAGCCCGCACCACGGGCGGTGACAGCTTTCCGACAGCAGCAACCCGGATCAACGTGGGAAGTTGATCGGCCTCGCCGTCCACACCGGACCAGCGGCGCACCGCGGCTCCGTTCCATGCGCGGCACGCATTCATCGGGCTCCCGCGCCCGCCTCGGGGGCCACAACTGCTGCAATCCTTTGCGTGATCGTCTGCAAGGTGCCCTGAGGGAGGCGTTCCCGGTCGATCAGCACGTTGACGGCCACACCAGGCACCGCCAGCCAAAACGCCTCGCTGGCGCCGATGAAACCGACAGTCCCGCCGTGCTGGAACTCGGTAAGGGCCCAGTCGGCGGGATCGCGCTCGTAAAACTCGGCCAGGAAGTCGTACAGCTCGCCGAGGGTGCCCAGCCGGTCGCCTTGGAGCACGTGTACCCGCAAGTCGACTCGGTGGCCGTCCTCAAACTGGCGCTCCCAAACGCGCGTGGCGAACGTGACGTCCTCCCACTCGGAGGCGAAGTCCGAAACCAGGTCACCGATGTCCGGCGACAGATAGCCGATGTGGAAGCCGTCCAGCTCGCCGCCTTCCGGGCAAGCGAGTCAGACATGCCGGTCACCCCGCCGACTCAATGGCCGCCTCCACCTTGTCCAGGTAGTTGAACCACCACTCCCCCTTACTCTTCGGGCGAGCGGACAGGAGACTCGCGGCCACAACGAATGCGAGGACGACTGCGCTGCCGACTGGCAGCACGCCCGACAATGCTCGACCGGTCACAACGGCGCTGAGGAAGGCCTCGACCTCAGGGGTTGTCGCCGAGCTCCACGCTTCTCCCTCGGCGACCTCAACAGCCAACTGCTGGATCTGCTCGGGCGATGGCTTGCCGCCGCAGATGTCAGCGCTGACGAAGGCCGAGATGGCGGCGAGCAACTCCAAGGCGGACTGCCGCGTTGGTCCGTCGGAAAATGCCTTGAGCGCCTCATCAAATTCAACCGGCCGCCGCTTGACGGCCCAGTGCAACGTGTCGCGGACGAGCTGCTCTACTCGCTCATCGATCTTCAACGGATCCTCCGTCATCTTGCGATCTCGCTTTGTAGGCCTTGAGGGAGCCCCAGGTAGCCACGGCGCCGAGAACGACGCCGGCTACCGCCTTTGGAAGAGCTGGCAAGAACTCTGAGACCGTCGCCCACGCTGTTGCCGCTGCTGACCCGCCAACAGCAATCGCCTCCGGGCCAACACTCCTGCGTTTCGTGGGCGGCGGTGCGTCCCGGCCCTCTCGGCTTCGAGCCTCACGTCGCCCGTCGCGGTTCGGCAACGCCGGCACTAGTCGTGGGACCGCAGGTCGCAAGGCGATGCCGGCGGCCGCGGGTGGATGGTGGGTTGTGCTACCACCACCCGTGGTCAGTTTCCCAGTGCTCGGACCTTGGCGATCGTCTCCTGTACGTGCTGCTTGGCCGGGTCGCCGCCCTGGGACGCCTGCGCGAGCGCCTGACGGTACGCATCGATCATGCCGACCAACGGACCGGCGGCCACACCCTCCAGCGCACCGGCGACGAGCGCCCGCGCCTCCGCCGCGTCCTGGGCTGCCGCTGCGGTCTTGGCCTTCGCCTCGTCAAGCTTCTGCGACGCCGCCGCCAACCTCGCGATGATCTGTGCTGCACTCACGCGCGCCCTCCCCCTGGTCGACCATCGCCTCCACCACCGCACCGATGGAGACCACCTGGGAGCGTACGAGATTCGCGCACCCAGCGCGACCGCGTGATCGCTCTCGCGCTACGAGGAGGCAGGGATGTCCTGGAGACTCAAGCCGTGCGAGGCGAACGTGCAGCTCAGTGCTCAGTAACGAAGACGCCCAGTCCGTGAACGCCTTCAACAAGGCCTTGGGTCTGCAGGACGAGAATTGCCTGCCGCACGACACCAGCTGAGACGCCGTGTTCAGCACGAAGCTGGGACGTCGATGGAAGCTTGTCCCCTGGGGCGAGTTCACCGGACGCGATTTGCTCTCGGATATGGTCCGCGAGCTGCGCCCATTTGGGCTTGGCGGGCATCTTTTCTCCCTGGTCTGCACCGCCATTTGATCACACCCAACTAGTCAGTACAAGAACGGACTAGTCCACCGTTGACTTGTACAGACTAGTGTGACAAAGTTCGAATCGACCGGCTCCCTGGTCTGCAACCCCGGGGCTGGTTCGTTTCCCACCGCGCAGGAAGCGCCCGGCCGGTCGGTCCCCCCGTCTGGCCGGGCGTGCCGGGGCGTGCCCGCACGCCGCCCCGACGCAAAACCCATGAACAGCAGCTAGGAGACCGACCCGACGGGAGCCCCGATGCCCGATCGACCCGACGAGATCCCCACCGACCCACCAGCCCCGCCCGAGCAACGCCATCGCCTCCTGTCCGATCAGGACGTCGAGGACGCCGACGATGTCCTCTTCGCCCATCCGCCCCGGGTGGTGCGCCGCTGGCTGTGTGAGTGCGGCGTCGACTACCCCTGTACCGATGTCCGCTTCGCCCTCCTGGTCAAGGCCAGTGCCGAGGCGGGCGAATGAGCGCCGACACTCTAGACGATCTACGTGCCTCCTGGCTGGCCATCATCTCCGCTGTCGACCGGGCCGGCGCGCAGGTGCACGGGGCGGGGCCGCCCGGCCGGCGGCTGCCCTGGCAGGACGCGGTCACGGAGTGCTGGCGGGCGCTGAGCCTGGTCTACGCCGGCATGGCCGCCGATCGGGAGTCATCGGGAGGTTCGGTCGGGGACCTCCTCGCCGGTCTGCACGCTGCGCGGATCGACGCGGACCGGGCCGCCGCGCTGGCCGCCCGGGTGCGCTGGCGGTTGGGCGCGACCGAGGACCGGCTGCGGCGTACCCGGGAAGCGGCGGACTTGGTCGCGGCCCGGCACCTCGCGGCGGCGATCACCCGGTTGGACCTTGTCGCTGCCCGGCTCGCGGTCGGCAGGCGCCGGATCGAGCGTCGGTGGCGGCACTGACCGGATGTTCGGTAGCGCCTCCCGAGCGCTCGGTGCCGACACCGACCGCAGAGCCAGCCGCACCGCCCCCGCCCACCAGCGACTGCGACGCCGACCACGCCATCGACGCCGACCACGACAGGGCCAGCGACGCCGGCAGCGCCGATGTGATCGCCCGCGGCTGCCAGGCGGCGAGCGCGCTGGTGACCATGCGGCATCGACTGACCAGGCCACGCCCACACCGGAGGACACTCGCGATGATCAGGGAGCGACGATGGTGAGCGATCCGCACGCGGCGCTCCGCGGCCTGCTGACCGGGCGGCTGCGCGGCCACGAACGCCGGCTGGGCCGGTTCGCCGAGTCGGACTGGCGGCGGTACGCGGACCTGCTCGCCGGTGCGCTGTTGGTGGCGGTACGGCGGCGGTTCGTCGCGGGGCAGGATCGCGCGCCGGTGATCCGGTTCGTGGCGTCCGCCCGGGAACGCTACGACGCGACCGGGCGCGACGTCGACCCGGTGCTGGCCGAGGCGCTGGTGTGGGCGGCGCTCGGTGAGCGTCCGCCGGTGCCCCACGACGCGGCGGCGATCGTCGCGCGGACGGTGCTCCTGCTCGGGCTCCTTGAGGACGAGGGTCTCACCGACAGCGAACGCGACGGCATCCTCACGGCCGCCCCCCACACGCCGCCGACGCCCCAGCGGCAGGCGCGGATGGGCAGTAAGGGCAACGCTAGCGTATGCCGCGTCCTCAGCCCTCCATGATCGTCACGACGTCATTGAGATCGGGGCATCCGAGTGGCCCCGATACCCCGGTCTCAGTGATCCCGAGTGGATCATGCGCGGGGACGCCGGGTAGGGAACGCGTCGCGCTCAGCGCAGGCCGCGCACCAGTAACAAATAGGCGCAGTAGGCCATCGGCACCAGCAGAAAACAGATCAGGAATCCCAGCGGCAGGTATCGCGGCGGGGTGCCCGCGACCATGGCCGGCCGCCCCCACCGGCCCAGCACCAGGTACCCGCCGAAGAACGCCACCGCCGGCAGCCCCGCGCAGATCCACGCGCCGAGGGTGAACCCGTCCACCAGGCCCACCCCGGAGGCGAGCACCAGGGTCAGCATGACCACCCCGGCGGCAGCCCCACAGCCGGCGTAGACAGCGACCGCCCGAGCCAGCGGTGACCACGTCGGCAGGAGCGCCGGCCGTTGGGCAAGCAACTCCGCCTGCTGCCCGTGCCGGTCGGCCTCGTCGGCCATCCGCCGGGCCAACTCCAACTCCACCACCGGGTCGACCGCCGCCGCCCGCTGCGCCGGCACCCCGGCGCCCGCCGGGCTCACCGCCGTCGGCAGCGCCAGCCGCGCCTCCCCCGCCGGCACCTGGGGGTACGCCCCGACCCCCGCCCGCCCCGGCACGCCGGCTGCGCCGTCGGACGCCCCGCCCCCGGTTCCGGGTGCCGTGGAAGGGCCGAACCCGGCAGCCGTGGAAGGGCCGAACCCGGCAGCGGGACCAGGGCCGGACCCCGCAGCCGACCCAGGGCCGAACCCGGCAGCCGAGCCAGGGCCGGACCCCGCAGCGGAGGCGGAGGCAGACCCGGCAGCGGGGCCGGACGGCGGGCCGGGCCAGGCGGCGGTCTCGCCCGGACGACCCGGACCCGGGGCGGGGCCGGCGGGCGGCTGCTCGATGCCGATCGCTCGGCCGAGCTGGTCGAGGCGCTGCCCCTGGGCGGTCAGCCGCTGGTGCAGGTAGTCGACGGCGGCGTGCAGGTCACGACGGCGCTCGGACTCGGCGGCGGCGTGCTGCTCCCCGGCCCGGTGCTGCTCGGCGAGTTGTCGGGCCAGCGCCGCGTACTCCTCGAAGGACACTGTCACCGCTCCCCGTCCGGCTCGTGCCCCTCGCCGGCAAACGGAACGATCAACCGGGTGCGCTGGTCGTGCCTGTCGATCAGCAGCGCCCGGTCGGCGCGGGGCGTGTAGGCCAGGTCGTGCGTCCCGAGGTGCAGGGCCAGCTCGCTCCCCGGCACGTTGAGCGCCACCAGGCAGGCGACGTCGTCGCGGTTCTGGGTGCCGCCGAGGTCGTCGGCGAGCCGGCGCAGCCCACGCCACCAACCGAGCAGGTGCACCCCCTGGCCGGGACCCTGGCGCAGGAGGGTACGCAGGTCGTCCAGGCCGGAGCGGAAGGTGCCCGGATCGGTGGCCCCGAGAACCGGCGCGGCGGCGTCCATCCCGAACACCACCAGGTATTCCCGGCCGCTGGGCTCGGCGGCCAGCGCGGCGATGCGCTCGCGCAACCCGGCGGCGTCGAGGCGCCCCACCGCGTGGCCGGCGGCCCGCAGGGCGGTTTCGGTGTCGTCGGCGACACCGGCGGCGGCGGTGACCAGGGAGGCCAGGTGGAACCGGACGTCGCCGGGGTGGTGCTGGCGGGCCAGGCTGAGCGTCGCGGCGCGCAGCACGTCCGCGCCGGCCGGTGCGGTGCCCACCACGGCGAGGTGCCGGCCGGGGGTGGCGTCCATCAGGAACAGCGCGGTGGTGCCGTGCACGTCGACGGTCCGGCCGACCAGGGCCATCGGACGCCGGCCACCGGGGCGCAGGCCGGCGAAGGTGGGGTCGTCCTCGACCCGCGCGGCCTCGTACCCCTTGAAGACCGCCGGTGCCCGCGAGCCCGCCGGCCGGGCCTGCCACAGTTCGTGGCGCAACGCCGCGAGGTCCGCCGCCGCGGCGTGCGCGTCGGGGAAACGCAGCACCGTGTCGGCGCCGACCGCGCCGGCGGCGGTGTTGACCACGGCGGAGCCGACCGGCAGGGCCGCCGCGGCGGTGTTGAGCTGGTCGAGGACCCCGCCACCGCCGGGCAGCGCCACCCGCAACGCGAACTGCCCGAAGATCGCCTCGGCCCGTCCGTAGAGGGCCTCGATGCCGGTCATGCTCTGACTGGCCAGCACCAGGTGGATGCCGTACGAGCGGCCCTTGCGGGCCAACTCCTCAAGCAGGTCCACGGATTCCCGGGCCAGCGCGTCGTTGCCGGCGAGCAGCACGTGGAACTCGTCGATGACCGCCACGATGCGCGGCAACGGATTGTCCCGGGGCAGGTCGGCGAGTTTGGTGACGCCGTGCCGCTTCAGCGCGGTGGCCCGGCGTTGCGCCTCCCGGCGCAGCTCGCGCAGGACGGCGAGACCGTACTCGCGGTCGGATTCGATGCCGACGGCGCGGGCGTGGGGCAGCCAGGACGGGTCCCGACTCGTGGGCACGAACTCGGTGAAGCTCACGCCCTCCTTGAAGTCGAGCAGGTAGAGCTGCAACTCGGCAGGCGAGTAGCGGGCGGCCAACCCGTAGAGGACGTCGAGCAGGAAGACCGTCTTGCCGGCGCCGGTGCGCCCACCGACGAGCCAGTGCGGGGTGGCGTCGTCGAAGGCGAGCGTCAGCGGGGTGTCGACGGTCGGCGCGGCGCCGCCGGCCCGACCGATCACCGTGCGCAGGCCGTTGCCGGCGGACTCGACCCAGCGCCGCTCGGGCAGCAGGTCGGTGAAGGGCAGCGCGTCGGAGCGGCGGGCGGCGGCGGCCAGGTGGTCGGCGAGCGCGCGTACCGACGCGGACGGCGGATCGCCGTCGAGCAGCACGGGAGCGGCGAGACCGGTGCCGTCGGCGCTGAACGGGGTGCCGGGCGGGTCGCCGACGTACGCGTACCCCTGGTCGAGCCGGATGGCTGTGGTGCCGCCCAGCGGCGTCGGGGTCTCGCCGGGCAGCCGGGACGGGTGGCCGGCGAGCAGCACGCAGACGGCGGCGGCCGGGCCGGCATGGGTGAGCGCGGCGAGCCGGGCCAGCTCGCGCGGCGGCGGCGCGGCGGTGGCGACCACCACCAGCAGGTGCCGGGCGGCGGGCTGGGCGTGCTGCGAGGCGCGGGCGTGCCGCTCGGCGGCGTCCAGCAGCGCGGCCACCTCGGCCTCACCGGTCGCCGGCGGGTCCAACACACCGGCGTCGAGCAGCGGGCGCAGCGGACCGAAGGTGGCACCCACCGCGGCGGTGTCGATGCCGGCGACCCGGACCCGGCCGGGCGGCGCGGTCGCGACCAGCCGCAGCACCAGCGCCCGCAACAACCCGGCGACCTGCGAATCCCGGACATCGGCGTCCAGCGCCAGGTGATGGCCGCCGCCGAGCGGGACCAGCACCGGGAAACCACCGTCCGGGGTGGACGCCGCCCCGATCCGTACCGCGGTCGGCTCGTCGGTCAACGTGGTGACGCCCGGCGCGGGAGTGGCGAGTGCGCCGCCGAGGTGGGCGATGCGGGCCACCAACTCGGCGGCACCGGCCGGCGCGGCTGCCGCCGGCGCCGCGCCGAGGGCCGCGCGGGCGGCGTCCAGGTGCGCCCGGGCCGCCCGGTGGGCATTGACCGCCTGCCCGTACGCCGACGCGAGCCTGCCCAACCTCTGCCCCCAACGCCAACGGCCGTCTGGTCCCAGGAACCCTAACGGACACCTACGGCAACCGGACAGTCCTACGCGGACGTGTCACGCCGGACCACACGCCGCCGGGTTGGACGCGTCGGCCACCCCGCAGCGGAACACCTCCACCGGCGCCGTCGCCACGTCGGGCACCTGCTCCACCCGCATCAGGGCCAGCCGCTTGTCGACGGGCTCACCCGACTCCGGGGTGAACCGGATCAGCCCGGCGACCCCCGGGTAGCCCTGGCCGGCGTTCTGCCGGAGCACCTCCGCGTGCACACCGACCGGGTTGACCGAGGTCGGCTCCCAGCGTTGCCGCGGGTCGGCGTGGTGCAGCCGGGCGGCGAGGCTCTCCACCGCCCGGATCAGCATCATCGCCGCGTCGTAGGCGAGGCTGACCCGCTCGCCGACCTGCTGCTCGGAACCCGGTCGGCAGCGCGGCGGGTCGAGCAGGTCGTCGGCCTGGATCCAGGCCAGGAAGCTGGCTCGGGCGTCGTCGCGCCGGTCCTGCGCCGCCCGCAGCGCCGCGCAGGTGTCCAGCGCGGCCTTGGAGACGTACGTGACCGGCAGGTTGCCGGGCGCGGCGGCGCGCAGCCCGGGGTTGGCCATGTAGCGGTTCGCCGAGTCGTCGGCGACCAGGTGTTGGGGCGGGTTCGCGCCGCACTCACGCAGCGCCCGCAGGAAACCGTCGAACTCCGACCACCGACCCGCGTAGAAGAGCAGGCCCGGGTAGCCGCACTCGTCGGTCACCCGCTGACCGGTGCGCCACTCGTCGAGGCGCGTGATCCGGGCGCCGAAAGTCTGCCGGAGCCCGTCGACGAGGGTGTTCACGTACAGGTCCTCGCTGAGCGAGCTGCCCTCCAGGGTCGTGTAGAAGACGTGCGCCTCGTCGACCTTCAGCACCTGTCGGGCGTACGCGTCGACCATCTTCACCTGGTCCGCGTTGGGCGCAGAGATCTGCAGGTAGAGGCGGGAGTTGGCGTCCATCTTGTCGGCCGACAGGGTGGGGGCCAGCACCGGCAGCCCGACCCGGTTCAGCTCCCGCAACGCTCGGGCGGTGCTGGTCCGGCTCTCCACCAGCCCGACCACCCCGAGCACCGTGGGGTCGTCCCGGGCCAGCTCGGCAAGCATCGCCACCGCCCGGTCGGCGTAGCTCATCTGACGGCCACCGTTCGCCACCACGATCCGCAGCAGCGCGGCGCCGTCGGCGCCGGCCGACTCCTTCAGCAACGCGTACTGGGCGGTCGCCATCCCCTCCAGTTCCTCGCGCTCGGAGACGTACGACTCCTCGTCGGCGCGGGTCCGGTTGCCGGTGAGTGTGCCCAGGTAGACCAGGGTGAGGAAGGGTCGGCGACGGTCGCTGCGCTGCCAGACCTCCTCGGCGGCCCGGTTCTGCGCGAAGATGCGCCGCTGGATGGTCCGCAGCCCATCCTGGCCGGGGTCGTTGTTGAACACCTGCGCCGCGCTGTCGCTGTAGCCGACGCATTCACCGCTGCCGACCACCTCGACCGAGACCCGTCCACCGGTGAGCGAGGGGTGGCAGCCCGGCCCCCACCGGCTGCCCACCCAGACGCCACCGGCGGCCAGCAGCACCAGGCAGAGCGCGGCCGGCAGGAAGCGGCGCGACCACCAGGGCGGGTCGGGTGCGGAGAACGGTCGCATCCCGCCCCGCGACGGTGGGCCGGTGTCGGTGTCGTCGGGCCGCAGCGTCACCAGCCAGGCGGCCGGGCGGCGCAGCCGCCGCATCTCCGGCAGCGCCTCGGCCCACTCGTCGTACGCCTCGTCGGCCTCGGTCAGTGGGTGCGGTTCGGGCAGTTCCGGTGGGGGTTGCCCGCCGGACGCGACGATGAGCAGCGGGTCGTTGCGGCCGGTCTCGGTGCGGACGTCGCCGATCAGGCGGACCAGTTCCCCGCCCACGTTGCCGGGGGCGACGTGATCGAGCAGCAGCGCCGGGTACGCGGTGCGCCGCCAGTCCGACGGGCGCCACGGCCGACGCCGGTACGCCTGCCGCAGGTCCTCCAGGAACGCGTGCAGCAGCAGCTTGTTGACCTGGTCGGGTTGTTCGCCGTCGCGCCACCCGGCGGTGAGGCGCTCGGCGAAACCGAGGAACGTGACCGACTGCCGGGGCGCGAGATACTGCTGGCGCATGAACCAGTTGTAGTGCCGCCCGAGCACCGGCACCCGACCGGAGACGGCGGCCCGGAAGACCACGCTCGGCACGGCGCGGCGGACCAGCCAGAGCAGCACCTGCGAGGCGATGCTCACCGCGTCGCCACCGGAGGGCAACGCCTCGGGGGTACGCGTCCCCCGGCGGTCCCGCAGCCGGCGTACCAGGGCCGCCCGGCTGTCGTCGGCGTCGATGCCGAAGCTGAGGCTCTGGTGCATCAGCCAGTCGGCGAGCGGGTAGTGCCGGAAGCGCAGCCGCGCGGCGCCGAACGCCTCCAGGGAGAGCTGCCGGTGCAGCTCGCGCAGCAGCGCCGGCACGTCCCCGGCGCCCGGCGGCGCGTCGGCGTCCAGCACGGCGTGCGGCACCCGCCGTCGGGGCCCCTGGCCGAGGAATCGGCGCAGCGGCACCATCAGATCCGAGGTGTCGGAGCGGACCAGCCAGAGCAGCGGAAGTCTCCGGTCACCGCGGCGTGGCCGCCGCAGCAGCCGTGCGAGCAGCGCGAAGAACTCCAGCCCGCCGGCCGGCAGCCGGTCCCGGCCTCCGGTCGGCTGTCGCTGGCCGATCAACTCCCGCTTGGGCACCTCGGATCGCGGCACGCGTCACCTCCGACCCACACAGTGTGACCTTGCGGCGCAAGGCACGCCAGGGACCGGCGGCCGGCCGTCCATCGGGGATGCCGACGACCGGCCGGGCGCGGCATGCCGGCGACGCTCACAGTTGTCGATTAGGTTGGCGTGGCGAACACCCGATGGAGGGAGTCCACCCCGTGCGACGAATGTTCACGGCGGCCACCGCCGCCCTGACCCTCACCACCGCCGGCACCATGCTCGCCGGCACCCCCGGCCAGGCCGCCCCGACCGGCTGGGGTCGACCCGTCGTCACCGCCGCGCCGCAACCCGGCGCACCCGGCCTGGGCGACAGGTACTTCCCCGACTACGGCAACGGTGGCTACGACGTCGAGCACTATGACGTCCGGCTGCGCTACGACCCGGCGTCCGACCGGCTCAGCGGCACCACCACGATCCTCGCCACCGCGACGCAGGACCTCTCGGCGTTCAACCTGGACTTCCTGCTCGACGTCGAGTCGGTGCGGGTCAACGGGTGGGCGGCGAGCACCAGCACCGCGGGTGCCCACGAGCTGGTGGTCACCCCGGCCCGCACGGTGACCCGGGGCCAGCAGCTCACCATCGTGGTGCGCTACGCCGGCATCCCGTCGGAGACCCTGGTCGGCGGCTACACCGGCTGGACCCGGACCGACGACGGTGCGATGGCGGTCAACGAGCCCGAGTCGGCGTGGTGGTGGTTCCCGAGCAACGACCACCCACTGGACAAGGCCACCTTCGACATCTCCGTGTCGGTGCCCACCGGCGTCGAGGTCATCAGCAACGGCGTGCAGCCGAGGCCGCCGGCGGCGGAGGCCGGCAACCGTACCCGGTGGATCTGGCGGACCACCTCCCCCACCGCCCCCTACCTGGCCTTCATGGCCATCGGGCAGTACGACATCGTCACCGACACCACCCCCGGCGGCCAGCCGGTGGTCAACGCGTACAGCACCTCGCTCGGTGCGCTCGGGCCGGCGGCACGGGCCAGCATCGAGCGGACCGCCGAGATCGTCGACTGGGAGAGCGGGATCTTCGGCCCGTACCCGTTCGAGGCGCAGGGCGGCGTGGCCGGCCCGGTCGACGGCATCGGCTTCGCGCTGGAGACGCAGACCCGACCGGTGTACGGGCCGGGCTTCTGGCGGCGCGGCGCCAACACGTACGTGGTGGCGCACGAGAACGCCCACCAGTGGTTCGGCGACTCGGTTTCGGTGGCCGAGTGGCGCAACATCTGGCTCAACGAGGGTTTCGCGTCGTATGCCGAGTGGCTCTGGTCCGAGGAACAGGGCGAGGGCACCGCGCAGGAGGTGTTCGACTTCACCTACGCCAGCTACCCGGCCGACAGCGAGTTCTGGCAGGTGCTGCCCGGTGACCCGGGCGCGGCCCGGATCTTCGACGACGCCGTCTACGACCGGGGCGCGATGACCCTGCACCAGCTACGGCTGGCCGTCGGTGACGACGCGTTCTTCGAGATCCTGCCGGCGTGGACCGCCGCGCACCGGCACGGCAACGGCACCATCGAGCAGTTCCAGGCACTCGCCGAACAGATCTCCGGGCTGGACCTGGACGACCTGTTCACCACCTGGCTGTTCACCGCCGGCCGACCCGACGTGGCAAGCGCCGCACGCAAGGCCGCCCCGCCGGCCGAGCCGAAGTCCTGGGCCAAGATCCGCGAGTCCCACGAGCGGCTGTCGCACTAGAAGTCGGTGCCGGCCGGAGGCGCCCGCCGCCCACGCGGGGGGCGCTTCCGGTCGCGCGGCACCCCGACCTCGCCCGGTGCGCTTTCCAGCGCACCGGTCTTTGGCTGCCTTCCAAAGCCCGCTGCCCCCGAAACCAGGCGGGCCCGACCACTCCGGTGCTTGCCTGTAGAGCTGCCCCAGCAACGGGGCACCGAGGCACCGAGGCACCGAGCGCCAAGGGACGGCCCCGAGGCACGGCCCCAAGGTCGCAGCCCCATATCTGGGGCAGCTCTACAGGCACCGCCGGGGGTGTTACTCACCCCGCCCGGGCAGCTAGCTGACGACGTCCGGTCAGGGAATGGCGGGGACGGCTGGCGAGTCAGTCGCGCTCGCCTCGATGACGCGGATGTGCCGGTAGGCGAACCAGAGCGGCGGGAACGCCCCGACCGCGAACGACAGGTCGATGAGCGTCCAGAACCAGGGGATGTCCCGGATCGGGCCGCAGATCAACGCCAGCGGGACGATGCCCGCGCAGGCGATCATGCCGACCTGCACGACCCAGACGTTGCGTACCGGGTCGCGCAGCGGCCCCCAGAACGCCACCGCCAGCACCAGGTGGGCGAAGGCCAACCAGTCGGTGCCGTAGAGCAGGAACGGGTAGTCCTCGCCGGCCGTCACCAGCCCGGTGTGCACCCGCTCGATCCAGTCGACAAGAGCGGGCAGTTGGCCGGCGAGCGGGTCCAGGACACGCAGCAGCCAGCGCACCTCGATCTCCAGCGGAAAAGCGGTGGCACCGCTCAGGAAAAGCCCGATCAGCACGATCCACAGCCACCGGCGGGTCCGCCGTAGGCGCTCCTCGATGTCCATGATCGCAGCGTAACGATGATCTTCGCGGTGCCCTGTCCCGTACGCCGGCCACCGGGGGGTGACCGCTGTCTCAGCGGCGCGCCTCCGGCCCGACCGTGACCAACTCACCGAGCCGGGACGCGCCCAACCCCACCCCGGCGGGCGCGATGACACAGACCGCCCCGGCGGGCCGGACGATGCGGGCGGCCCGGAACGCCACTCGCCGTACCGGATGACGGGGTCGTGGCGCGACAAGCGCGAGGGCCGCGCGGGCGTGCTGGCGGTCCAGGGCGACGGCCGCCGCCACCGTGGCGATAGCGGCGATGGATCCGGCGAGCACGAGCGTCTGGCGCGGCCCGGCGTGTTCGGCGAGCCAGCCGAGCAGCGGAGCGCCGACCGCGGCCGAGACCGAGCCGGTCACCGCCAGCGCGGCGAGCACCCGGCCCCGCATCGCGCCGTCGGTGTCGAGTTGGGCGCGGGTGCCGACGGTGGTGTCGATGACCACCGCGGCGGCGGCGATCGGCAGGATCATCGCGGCGAAGCTCCAGGTTCCCGGTGCCAGGCCGGCGACGATCTGCAGCCCGCTGGCGAACAGACCCGCGGCGACCAGGGTCCGGTAGTCGAGGGAACGGCGGCGGGCCGCGACGAGCGCGCCCAGCACGGTCCCGACCGCGAACACCGTCGATAGGACGCCGTAGCCGGACGCACCGGCGTGCAGCGGCCCGTCGCTCATCGCGGCCATCGTCACCTGGTAGTTGCGGCCCAGGCTGCCGAGCACGAACGACAGGGCGAGCGCGAGGAGCAGCACCGGCTGCCCGCGCAGGTAGGCGAAGCCGGCGCGGACCCCGTCGTGGGCCCGGCCGCCGTTTCGTGCCGTCACCACCGCCGGGGTTCCCGGACGTACGGCGAACAGCGCCGCCACCACTGCGGCGAAGCTCGCCGCGTTGATGCCGAACAGCAGGGCGGGCCCGACGGCGGCCACCACGACGGCACCGAGGCTCATGCCGAGGATGCGTCCGGCGGAGTTGGTGAGCGACCCGAGCGCCAGGGCGTTGCCGAGCGTCTCCCGGTCGACGAGGGTGGCGGCCCAGCGCCCCATCACCGGACCCTCGACCGCCGAGACGGCACCGGTGCCCAGGGAGATCGCGAAGATCAGCGGCAGGCCGCCGACCCCGGTCAGGGCGACCACCGCCAGTCCGGCGGCGAGCGCCGCGTGGGCCACCTGGGCGGCGATCAGCAGCGGGCGGGCGGGCAGGCGATCGGCCAGCACACCGCCCCAGACGCTGAGCAGCAGCGTGGGCGCCGCCTGGAGCAGCACGGCGAAACCCATGGACGTCGCCGAGCCGGTTTCCTTGAGGACGTACCAGTTGACCCCGAGGACCTGCATCCAGGTGCCGATGACCGAGACGAAGCCAGCGAGCGCCCAGATCCGGTAGTTGCGGTGGCGCAGTGCGGCGAAGGTGGCACCCGTGGCCACGACGAACCTCCAGCGATCGGCAGCATGATCATTCACGCCGATCGCGGCGCGGTTCGGCAGCCGGCAAGTCTTGCCGGCTTAAACCTCTTTGCCCACTTTTGTGAGCGGCTTCACCAGCGGGAATGCCCGGTCGGTGGGGCAGCGGACCGCCCCACCGACCGGACGCCCGCGACTCAGCGCGCGGCGAGAGCCTGCGCGGCCGGGCCGACCGGGGCCGGCAACGCACCGACACCACCGAGGTACCCGTGGATCGCGGCAGCCGCCGCCCGACCCTCGGCGATGGCCCAGACGATCAGCGAGGCCCCCCGGTGCATGTCACCGGCCACGAACACCCCGTCGGCGTCGGTCTGCCAGTCGTCGTGGGCGTCGACCGCGCCCCGCGGATTGCGGGTCACGCCGAACTGGGCCAGCAACGGCTGCTGCTCGGTGCCCTCGAAGCCGATCGCCAGCAGCACCAGATCGGCCGGCAGCTCCCGTTCGGAGCCCGGCACCACTGTGACGACCCGCCGCCCGTCCTGCTTCTCCACTGTCACCTCGGCGATCCGCACCGCCCGCACCTGACCGGTGCCGTCGTCCACGAACTCCTGCACCGCGACGGCGAAGACCCGCTCGCCGCCCTCCTCGTGCGCCGGGTAGCTGCGCAGGATCCACGGCCAGGTCGGCCACGGGTCCCGTGCCTCGTCGCGCTCCTGCGGCGGCTGCGGGTACAGGTCGAGCTGGTGCACGCCAGCGGCGCCCTGCCGGTGCGCCACCCCGAGACAGTCGGCAGCGGTGTCACCGCCGCCGATGATCACCACGTGCTTGCCGGCCGCGTCGATCGGGGTGCCGTCCGGCAGCAGCGCACGCGCCGCCCGGCCCTCACCGGTGGCCGGGACGCCCGGCTCGCCGGTGGCCGCGGCGGCGACCGCGCGATTGGCCGCGACGAGATGCGCCATCGCCTGGTGTACGCCCCGCAGCGCCCGACCCGGAGTCTCCGGAGTGTCCCGCCCCTGCAACGCGCCGCAGGCCAACAGCACCGCGTCATGCTCGGCGCGCAACTGCTCGGCGGTGACGTCCACCCCGACGTTGACCCCGGTGCGGAAGCGCACCCCCTCGGCGCTGAGCTGGGCCAGCCGGGCGTCGATGTGCCGCTTCTCCAACTTGAAGTCGGGGATGCCGTACCGGAGCAGGCCGCCGATCGCGTCGTCCCGCTCGTACACCGTCACCGCGTGACCCGCGCGGGCCAGTTGCTGGGCGGCGGCCAGGCCGGCGGGCCCGGAGCCGACCACGGCGACCGACCGACCGGACGGCGCCGGCACCGCCCGAGGGGTGAACCCGCGAGCCGCGGCCGCGTCGGCGATCTCCACCTCGACCTGTTTGATGGTCACCGGCTGGCCGCCGGCGATGCCGAGGACGCAGGCCGCCTCGCAGGGCGCCGGGCAGAGCCGGCCGGTGAACTCCGGGAAGTTGTTGGTGGCGTGCAGCGACTCCACCGCGGCGTCCCAGTTGCCGGTGCGGACCAGGTCGTTCCAGTCCGGGATGCGGTTGCCGAGCGGACATCCGTCGTGGCAGAACGGGATGCCGCAGTCCATGCAGCGGGTGGCCTGCTCACGGACCAGCTCCTCGCCGGCCGGTGGGTACACCTCGCGCCAGTCGCTGATCCGCACCGGCACCGGGCGGCGGGCCGGCAGTCGCCGGTCGTAGCGCAGGAAACCGTTCGGGTCAGGCACGTGCCACCTCCTGGGCCGCCACCCGCGGGGCGGGCGGCACCGGCGCGGCGGGCGCGCTGAGCGCTCCCATCACCGCGTCGTCGACGTTGCGGCCGGCGGCTTCGGCGGCCTTCATGATCTCCAGTACCCGGCGGTAGTCGCGGGGCACCACGGCGGTGAACTCGGCCACCGCCTCCGGCCAACGCTTGAGCAGCTCCTCGGCGACCGCCGACCCGGTCTCGGCCACGTGCCGTTGGACCAGCTCGTGCAACAGCGCCTGCTCCTGCTCGCCGAGCGGCAGCAGGTCGACCAACTCCGCGTTGACCCGGGACCGGTCCAGGTGGTGCACGAACGCGGTGCCGCCGGACATGCCGGCCGCGAAGTTCCGGCCGGTCGGACCGAGCACCACCACCGTGCCGCCGGTCATGTACTCGCAGCCGTGGTCACCGACGCCCTCGACCACGGCGATCGCGCCGGAGTTGCGCACCGCGAACCGCTCCCCCACCCGACCGCGCAGGAAGACCTCACCCGCCGTGGCCCCGTACAGGATGGTGTTGCCGGCGATGATCTGATCCTCGGCCCGCTGCCCCGGCTCGGCGTCCGGGTCGAGGAACGGCGCGGCGGCGTCCGGACGGACGACGAGCCGCCCACCGGAGAGCCCCTTGCCCACGTAGTCGTTGGCGTCGCCGTGCAGCCGCAGGGTCACCCCGCGCGGCAGGAACGCGCCGAACGACTGCCCGGCCGTGCCGTGCAACACGAACTCGATGGTGTCCTCGGGAAGGCCGACACCGCCGAACCGACGGGTCACCTCGCCGCCGAGCATCGCGCCGACGCTGCGGTGCTCGTTGCGCACCGCCACCTCGACGCGCACCGGCGCGCCCCCGGACAGCGCCGGAGCGGCCAGTGCGATCAGCTCGTTGTCCAGGGCGTGCTCCAGGCCGTGATCCTGCGCGCGGATCCCCCGTCGGGCCGCGCCGGCGGGCAGCTCCGGCAGGTGCAGGACCGGCGCCAGGTCGAGCCCGTGTGCCTTCCAGTGCGTCACCGCCGGGGCCACGTCGAGCAGCTCGGACTGCCCGATCGCCTCCTCGATCGACCGGAGACCCAGCTCGGCCAGGTAGGCCCGGACCTCCTCGGCGAGGAACAGGAAGAAGTTCTCCACGAACTCCGGCGTGCCCGTGTACCGCTCCCGCAGCACCGGGTTCTGGGTGGCGATGCCGACCGGGCAGGTGTCCAGGTGGCAGACCCGCATCATCACGCAGCCCGAGACGATCAGCGGCGCGGTCGCGAAGCCGAACTCCTCCGCGCCGAGCAGCGCCGCGATCAGCACGTCCCGGCCGGTCTTGAGCTGACCGTCGACCTGCACTGTCACCCGGTCGCGCAGCTTGTTGAGCAGCAGCGTCTGCTGCGCCTCGGCCAACCCCAGCTCCCACGGCGTGCCGGCGTGCTTGAGCGAGTTCATCGGGGACGCGCCCGTGCCGCCGTCGTGACCGGAGATCAGGATGACGTCCGCCTTGAGCTTCGCCACCCCGGCGGCGACGGTGCCGACGCCGACCTCGCTGACCAGCTTGACGTGCACCCGGGCGGCCGGGTTGACGCACTTCAGGTCGTGCACGAGTTGGGCGAGGTCCTCGATGGAGTAGATGTCGTGGTGTGGCGGCGGGGAGATCAGGCCGACGCCGGGTGTGGCGTGCCGGGTCCGGGCGATCCACGGCCAGACCTTGTTGCCCGGCAGTTGGCCGCCCTCGCCGGGCTTCGCGCCCTGGGCCATCTTGATCTGGAGGTCGTCGGCGTTGACCAGGTATTCGCTTGTCACGCCGAACCGACCGCTGGCGATCTGCTTGACCGAGGAGCGCCGCAGCGGGTCGTGCAGCCGGTCGACGTCCTCGCCGCCCTCACCGGTGTTGGACTTGCCGCCGAGACGGTTCATCGCGATGGCGAGCGTCTCGTGCGCCTCCGCCGAGATCGACCCGTACGACATGGCGCCGGTGGCGAAGCGCTTGACGATCTCGGTGGCCGGCTCGACCTCCTCGATCGGCACCGCCGGGCGGGCCCCGGTCCGCAGGGTGAACAACCCCCGCAGCGAGCCGGCCTGCGCGGCGAGCGCGTCGACCTTCGCTGTGTACTGCCGGAAGACGTCGTACTGCCGGCTGCGGGTGGCGTGCTGCAACAGGAAGACCGTCTCCGGGTTGAACAGGTGCAGCTCACCCTCGCGGCGCCACTGGTACTCGCCACCGACCTCGAGTCGGGCGGAGGCCGCGGCGCCGGCCGGGGGCCAGGCCAGGGCGTGCCGGGCGGCCACCTCGGTGTGCACGCCCGCCAGGCCGACCCCGCCGATCCGGCTGGGGGTGCCCCGGAAGTAGCGCTCGACCAGCCGGTTGTCCAGGCCGACCGCCTCGAAGACCTGCGCACCGCAGTACGACGAGACAGTCGAGATGCCCATCTTCGACATGATCTTGAGGACGCCCTTGCCGAGCGCCTTGGCGTAGTTGCGCACCGCGGCGGCCGGTGCCACGCCGGCCAGCGCGCCCGTGGCGATCATGTCCTCCACGGACTCGAACGCCAGGTACGGGTTGACCGCCGCCGCGCCGTAGCCGATCAGGACGGCCGCGTGGTGCACCTCCCGGCAGTCGCCGGACTCCACGATCAGCGCCGCCTGGGTGCGGGTCTGCTCCCGCACCAGGTGCTGGTGCACGGCGGCGGTGAGCAGCAACGACGGGATCGGCGCCAGGTCGGCGTTGGAGTCCCGGTCGGAGAGCACCAGGATGCGCACGCCGTCCTCGATGGCCTCGGAGACGTGCCGGCAGATCTCGGTGAGCCGTGCCCTGATCCCGGCGGCGCCCTCCCGGATGCGGTACAGGCCGGACACCCGGACCGCCTTGAAGCCGGGCAGGTCGCCGTCCTCGTCGATGGAGAGGATCTTCGCCAGCTCGTCGTTGTCGATGATCGGGTGCGGCAGCACGATCTGCCGACAGCTCGCCGCGCCCGGGTCGAGCAGGTTGCCCTCCGGCCCGATCGTCGACGCCAGACTGGTCACCAGCTCCTCGCGGATGGCGTCCAGTGGCGGGTTGGTGACCTGGGCGAAGAGCTGGTGGAAGTAGTCGTAGAGCAGCCGCGGCCGGGTCGACAACGGCGAGATCGGGGTGTCCGTACCCATCGAGCCCAGCGGCTCGGCGCCGGTGCGCGCCATCGGCCCGAGCAGGATCTTCAGCTCCTCCTCGGTGTAGCCGAAGGTCTGCTGCCGCCGGCGCACCGAGTCGTGGGTGTAGACGGTGTGCTCGCGGGCCGGCAGGTCGCCCAGCTCGATCAGCCCGGCGTGCAGCCACTCGCCGTACGGCTGGGCGGCGGCCAACTCGGACTTGATCTCCTCGTCGTGCACGATCCGGCCGGCCACGGTGTCGACAAGGAACATCTTGCCCGGCTGGAGCCGCCCCTTCGCGACCACGTGGGCCGGGTCGAGGTCGAGCACGCCCGCCTCGGAGCCGAGCACCACGAGCCCGTCGTCGGTCTGCCACCAGCGACCCGGGCGCAACCCGTTGCGGTCCAGCACCGCGCCGACGATCTCGCCGTCGGTGAAGGCCACCGACGCCGGCCCGTCCCACGGCTCCATGAGGCTGGCGTGGAAGCGGTAGAAGGCGCGCTTGGCCGGGTCCATCCCGGGGTCGTTCTCCCAGGCCTCGGGGATCATCATGAGCACCGCGTGCGGCAGGCTCCGCCCGGCCAGGTGCAGCAGCTCCAGGACCTCGTCGAAGTTCGCCGAGTCGGACGCGGCGGGAGTGCAGACCGGGAAGACCCGCCGGATGTTGCCCGGCACGTTCGGCGAGCGCAGGAGCGCCTCGCGGGCCTGCATCCAGTTGCGGTTGCCCCGGATCGTGTTGATCTCGCCGTTGTGGGCGATGAACCGGTACGGGTGCGCCAGCGGCCAGGACGGGAAGGTGTTCGTGGAGAAGCGGGAGTGCACGAGCGCGATGGCGCTGTCCACCCGCTCGTCGCGCAGGTCCGGGTAGAACGCCGGCAACTGGTCGGGGGTGAGCATGCCCTTGTAGACCATCGTCCGGCTGGACAGCGACGGGAAGTACGCCGCCACACCCCGCTCGGCGGTCTCCCGCTCGGCCTGCTTGCGCAGGCAGAACGCCACCCGGTCCAGCTCGATGCCGCTCAGCGCGGAGCCGGCCGGCCCGGCGGGTGAGTCGGTGAGCCGGCGCGCGGCCACGAAGACCTGCCGGACCCGGGGCATCGCCGCCAGGGCGGTCTCGCCGAGCCCTTCCGGGGCGATCGGCACCTCGCGCCAGCCGAGCACCTCGGCACCCTCGACCAGGGCGTACTTCTCGACCACCTGCCGGGCACGCGCCTCGCCGGCGTCGTCGTCGGGAAGGAAGACCAGCCCGGTGGCGTACTCGCCGGCCGGGGGTAGCGCGACGTCGGCCGCCGCGCGCAGGAAACCGTCCGGAACCTGGATCATGATGCCCGCGCCGTCGCCGGTGTTGGGCTCCGCGCCCCGGGCTCCTCGATGGTCCAGGCGGCAGAGCGCGCCGAGCCCGTTGGCGACGACCGCGTGTGAACGGCGACCGTGCAGGTCCGCCACGAAGGCCACCCCGCAGGCGTCGTGCTCCTGGGTGGGGTCGTAGAGGCCCTGGGCGGGCGGGCGGGTGCCGGGCATCGGGGACGCCTGCGGGCTGTGCGGGTGCGGCTGTGTCATTTCCGCGTACGGCTGAGCCACCGGGCCTCCTGTCGTCACTCAGGTTGATCATGATTGGGGACGACGTCGGCCCGTGGGTCTATTGAGTCTACGTTAGGGCCAGGCTCGCACTGCCACCTGAGATTGATCACACCGTCCATAGTCTGGGACGTGTAGTCTCGCGCGGTGGATCCGCTACACAAGGACATCTTCGACCGGTTGGAACACTTCTACGACGCGGTGCCCCGCGACGTCGCCGGTGCTGAAGACCATGGCGGGCTGGTGCTGTTCGTCCGCGAGGGTGCCGGCTGGCCGTTCTACGCCCGCCCCCGGATCGGCGCCACCGAGCCGCCGTCCCTGGCCGACGTGACAGCGGTACGCGAGCGGCAGCGCAAGCTGGGCCTGCCGGAAGCCTTCGAGTGGGTGCACGAGACCACTCCCGAGCTGCTGGCGGTGGCCCGCTCGGCGGGGCTGCACGTGCTGGAGGCACCGCTGATGGTGCTCGACCCGGCCGCGCTGCCCGATCCGGCGACGCTGTCCGACGTACCGGTGCGGGTGCTGGCGGCGGACTCCCCCGGCTTCGCCGCCGACGTCGCGGCCCGGCGCGCGGTGGCAGCGGTGTCGTTCGCCGCCGCCGGCACCGCGCCCGGTGAGGCCGGCCCGGCCGAGCGGGACGCCGCCGTCACCGAACTCGAGGTGGCCGCGCTCGACGAGGAGCGGGTCCGGATCGCCGACGGCCGACGGATCTCCGCGCTCGCCGGGACGTCGACCGACGGCGCGCTGGCCAGCGGCATGGCCATGCGGGTGGGCGACGTCGCGGAGATCGCCGGCGTGGCCACGCTGCCGGCCGCCCGCCGACGCGGGCTGGGCGCCGCGCTCACCGCCACCCTCGCCCGGGAGTTGCACGCGGCCGGCACCGACCTGATCTTTCTCTCCGCGGGCAGCGACGACATCGCCCGGGTCTACCTACGGGTCGGCTTCCGCCGCATCGGCACCGCCTGCATCGCCGAACCCGCTGCGCTCATCGCCTGACCGCTCCCGCCGCCCGGCTGTCAGGCCGGGGGACGCCACTGGGCGGCGGAGGAGGCGGCACTGGAGAGCAGCCGGGTGTTGATCGTGCCGAGTGCGGCGTCCCGGGCGCGCAACGCCAACCGGCCCCGGGCCTGGAGCACCGCCGACATCCGCCGGGTCTGCCGGACCACAGTCGCGGCCCGGGGGCGGCGCACCCGGTCGTACGCCTGGACCGCGTCGGGCAGTCGCGCCTCACGCAGCAGTGAGGCGAGCGTGGCGGCGTCCTCGAACGCGAGGCAGGCGCCCTGCCCAAGGTGCGGCGGCATGGCGTGCGCCGCGTCGCCGAGCAGCACCACCCCGCCCGGCCCGACGGGGAAGCCGTACGCACGGGGCAGCGGCCGCAGCTCGCGGACCTCCTGCTGGACCAGGTCGGCCGGGTCGGTGGCGTCGAGCAGCGCGCCGATCGGGGCGGGCCAGCCCGCGTACCAGCGGCGCAGCAGGGCGAGCTGGGTCTCCGGGGGTTCCGGGCGAGGAGCGCCGGCGGCTGTGGCCACCCAGTAGATCCCGCCCCGGGTCGACCCGCCCGAGGAGCCGCGATCACCCAACGACGCGGCCACGAACCGGTAACCGGCACCGAGGATCTCGCCGGCCAGTGGTTGGTCGTCGGGCAGCCGAGGCGCCTGGTACCAGGGGATGACGGCCCGCCAGGCGGCGCATCCGGAGCTGACCACCCGGGACTCGGGGGCGAGTTGACGGCGGATCCCGCTGTCCGTGCCATCGGCGGCGACCACCAGGTCGGCCTCGATGGTGTGCCGTCCGTCGCTGACCGCCGGCCGTTCGCCCGGCTCGACCCGGACGTGCCGCACGGTCACGCCGGTACGCAGCTCGACCCGCTCACCGAGGCCCGCGATCAGCGCGTCGTGCAGGTCCTCACGGTGCACCATCACCGGCATCCGGTCGGCCGGGATGGGCCGAGGCTGCACGAGCCAGTGCCCGTCCGGGCGGCGGACCCCGCCGTCGGCCAGCGGGGTGGCGATGGCCGCGAGGCCCGCGCCGAGGCCGAGGGCCTGCAACGCGCGGACACCGTTGGGCCAGAGCACCACGGCGGTCGGCTCGGGGCGAACCCGTTCGGCGCGTTCCAGCACGGTGACCTGCCAACCGGAGCGGGCCAGCGCGCCGGCCACCGCGAGGCCACCGACCCCTGCGCCGACCACCACCGCGCTTCGCATCGGTGCCGCCCCCGCTCAGCTGTCCCGGTCGGCGGGCCGCACGCCGGCGGCGTCGGCCCGGTCGGCACGCGCAGCCGACGGCTCGTCCACCGGCTCGTCGTCCTCGTCGTCGCTGGACGGGCCGTCGACGGGCGCCGCGTCACCGAGCGGCCCGTCGCCCGGCCGGGAGTCCTGGTCGGTGGCCGGCTCCGGCGGGATGACGCCGGTGGCCTGCCAGGCGGCGTACTGCTCCTCGCGCACCACCCGGTATCCCTCCGGAGCGGTGGCCCGCGCGGGGGTCTCGCGCTCCGAGAGGTCGACCTGGGACAGGTCGGACGCGGGCGTCGGGGTCGGCGTCGCCGCCGCACCGAGCGGGATCAGGTAGTCGCGCGGGCCGCGCACCCTGACGAAGTAGATCAACGCGCCGAGGAAGACCAGGGCGGCGGTCCACACGTTGAGCCGGACGCCCAGAATCTGGTTGGCCTCGTCGGTGCGCATCAGCTCGATCCAGAACCGGCCGACGGTGTAGCCCATCACGTACAGCGCGAACGCGCGGCCACGACCCAGCTTCAGCCGGCGGTCCAGAACGAGGACCAGGGCGACGACGCCGAGGTTCCACAACGCCTCGTAGAGGAATGTCGGCTGGTAGAGGCCCGGTTCGAGGATCGGCTGCCCGGCGTCGTCCCGCAGCGCGTGCCCCGGATTGTCCGGGTCCATCCGGTGGATCTGCAGGCCCCACGGCAGGGTGGTCCGGCCACCGAACAGCTCGTTGTTGAACCAGTTGCCGAACCGGCCGACCGCCTGGGCCAGCGGCAGCCCGGGGGCCAGCGCGTCGGCCACCACGCCGAACGGGATGCCGAGCTGCCGGGCGGCGATCCACGCGCCGACCGCGCCACCGGCGACGGCACCCCAGATGCCGAGACCGCCCTCCCAGATGGCGAACGCCTTCATCGGCTCACCGCCCGCGCCGAAATACTTCTCCGGTGAGGTGACGACGTGGTAGATCCGGGCACCGATGATGCCGGCCGGCACCGCCCAGACGGCGATGTCGAGCACCGCGCCGGGCGCGACGCCGCGCTGCCGCAGCCGGCGCTCGGTCACCCAGCAGGCCAGCACGATGCCGGCGATGATGCAGAGCGCGTACGCCCGGATCGGCACCGGCCCGAGTTGCCAGACCGCGGTGCTGGGACTGGGCAGGGCCGCCTGGGGGGACAGCGAGGCGAGGGTCACGGGTGCACACGCTACCGCTGCACACCCCCATAGCGGCACCCCGGTCGCGGGAGCGCGCGTCTCGGTGACTTCTGGTTTGCGCCGCCGTACGCTCTTTGTCCATGAGCGCGCTCACCTGGGCGGTCGCCGCGGTCGTCAACGACGACGACGGCCGGGTGCTGCTCTGCCGGCAGGGCCGGGGTGAGCGCCGCCACGCGCTACCCGGCGGGCGGCTGCGCCCGACCGAGAGCCCGGTGCAGGCGGCCCTGCGGGACATCCGCGCGGAGACCGGCTGGCAGATCGAACTTGTCGACCTGATCGGCGTCTACCACCTGACCGGCCCCAGCGGGCAGTCGTCGCCGGGACGCGCCGCGCCGCTGCCGGACGTCCTCGTACACGTCTTTCGGGCCCACGCCACCGACGACCGCCCGCCGGCCGGCCCACCGCCTGGTTGTCGGTTGTCCTGGCACTCCCCCGACGCGCTGCCCGAGGCGGTCACCCCGCTCACCCGGGCCGCCGTCGCCGACGCGACCGCCGGCCGCTCCGGCGTGCTCCGCGCGGTCCGCCGGGTGCCCGGTGCCGTAGACACCTCGCCGCCGGCGGCTCGCCCAGCCGAGGAGGGCTGGCCGACGACCGCGCAGGACGGCGAGCCGGGCGTGGACGAGGACGGACGGCCGGGCGTGGGCGCGGACGGGCAGCCGGGCGTGGGCGCGGACGGGCAGCCGGGAGCGGGGCAGCCACCGGAGCAACGCGGCGAGGCCCCGGACCCCTCCTTGCGCCACTGACAGATCCGTAAGCGCCCGGAGGTCCGGCGCGTGGCCGCGGAAGCCCGCGCCGCTTCGCTGGCGGGCCTGCACGAGCACCGACAGGTCGGCGCGGGCGGGTCAGCGGGCGGGGTTGCGCACGCCCTCGGCGAGCTCGGCGCTGAGGGCACGCAGGGCCGCCAGCCCCTCCGCCTCGGTGGGCGCGTCGAGCAGACACCGGATCAGCGCACTGCCGACGATCACCCCGTCGGCGTAACCGGCGACGGTGCCGGCCTGCGCACCGGTGCCCACACCGAGACCGACACCCACCGGCAGGTCGGTGACGTCCCGGACCCGGGAGACAAGCGTCGGTGCCGCGTCGGAGGTGCTCGCCCGCGCGCCGGTCACACCCATGACGGCGGTGGCGTAGACGAAACCGCGGCAGTGCTGCACGGTCATCGCCAGCCGCGCGTCGGTGGAGGACGGGGAGACCAGGAACGTGCGGTCCAGTCCGTGGGCGTCCGAGGCGGCCAGCCACTCGGCCGCCTCGTCGGGAATGAGGTCGGGGGTGATCAGACCGGTGCCACCGGCGGCGGCCAGGTCACGGGCGAACACGTCCACGCCGTACCGCTCGACCGGGTTCCAGTAGGTCATGGTGACCACCGGAGCGCCGGTGGCCGCCACCGCCTCGATGATGCGCAGCGTGTCCCTGGTGCGGACGCCGCCGGCCAGCGCGATGTCGCTTGCCTTCTGGATCACCGGCCCGTCCATCACCGGGTCGGAGTAGGGAATCTCCACCTCGATGACGTCGACGCCGGCCTCGACCATGGCGGTCATCGCGGCGATGCTGCCGTCGACGGTCGGGAACCCAGCCGGCATGCAGCCGATCAGCAGGGCCCGCCCGTCGGCGCGGGCCTTGTCGAAGGCCACCCCGATCCGGCTCATCTCACCGCTCCTTGTCGAGGATGCCGAAGTAGTCGCCGGCGGTGTGCACGTCCTTGTCGCCCCGCCCGGAGAGGTTGACCACGATGGTGGGCTCCCGGCCCAGCTCGGCGGCGAGCTTCGGGGCCAGCGCGACGGTGCCGGCGAGCGCGTGCGCGCTCTCGATCGCCGGGATGATCCCCTCGGTGCGGCAGAGCAGCTCGAACGCGGCCATCGCCTCGTCGTCGGTGACCGGGAGGTAACGTGCCCGGCCGGTGTCGTGCAGCCAGGCGTGCTCGGGCCCGACGCCCGGGTAGTCCAGGCCGGCGGAGATCGAGTGCGACTCCAGCGTCTGCCCGTCGGCGTCCTGCAGCACATAGGTGCGGGTGCCGTGCAGGACACCTGCCGACCCACCGGTGATGCTGGCCGCGTGCCGGCCGGTGGCCACCCCGTCGCCGCCGGCTTCGAAGCCGTACAACCGCACGTCCTCGTCACCGACGAACGCGTGGAAGATGCCAAGCGCGTTGGAGCCGCCGCCGACGCAGGCGGTGACCGCGTCCGGCAGCGCGCCGGTGAGGTCGAGGCACTGCTGACGGGCCTCGTCACCGATGCCCCGGACGAAGTCGCGGACCATCGCCGGGAACGGGTGCGGACCGGCGGCGGTGCCGATCAGGTAGTGCGTCTCGTCGACGTTCGCCACCCAGTCGCGCATCGCCTCGTTCATCGCGTCCTTGAGGGTGCGCGAGCCGTTGGTGACCGGAACGACAGTGGCGCCGAGCATCCGCATCCGGGCCACGTTGAGCGCCTGCCGCTCGGTGTCGACCTGGCCCATGTAGACCACGCACTCCAGGTCGAACAGGGCGGCGGCGGTCGCGGTGGCCACACCATGCTGGCCGGCGCCGGTCTCGGCGATCACCCGGGTCTTGCCCATCCGCTTGGTGAGCAGCGCCTGGCCGAGCACGTTGCGCACCTTGTGCGCGCCGGTGTGGTTGAGGTCCTCACGCTTGAGCAGCACCCGCGCACCGAGCTTCGCGGAGAACCGCCGGGCCTCGTAGAGCAGCGACGGCGTACCCGCGTAATCGCGCAGCAGCGCGCCGAACTCAGCCCGGAACGACTCGTCCGCCATCGCCGTGCGCCACGCCCCGTCGAGCTCGTCGAGCGCGGCCACCAGGGCCTCGGGAACGAACCGACCGCCGAAGCGGCCGAAGTGGCCGGCGGAGTCGGGCTGCGGGCCGGCCACCGGGGCCAGCGCGTCGGCGCTCATCGGAAATCCTCTCGGTGGGGCGTCCGGTGCGGGGTCAGCGCACCGGCCGGGGCGTTGCCGGGTGGTTACCCGCGTTGACCAGCTCGGCGACCGCCTCGCGAGGGCTCTTCTGGGTGACCAGGCCCTCGCCCACGAGGACCGCGTCAGCACCCGCGGAGGCGTACCGGATCAGGTCGTGCGGGCCCCGAACGCCGGATTCGGCGATCTTGACGACGCTGCTGGGCAGGCCGGGGGCGATCCGCTCGAACACCGACCGGTCGACCTCCAGGGTACGCAGGTCACGGGCGTTGACCCCGATCACCTGAGCGCCCGCCTCCAGCGCGCGGTCGGCCTCTTCCTCGTCGTGCACCTCGACCAGCGCGGTCATGCCCAGCGACTCGATCCGCTCCAGCAGGCCCATCAGCACGTTCTGCTCGAGCGCGGCCACGATCAACAGCACCAGGTCGGCACCGTGCGCGCGCGCCTCGTGCACCTGGTAGCTGGAGACCACGAAGTCCTTGCGCAGCACCGGCACGCTGACCGCGGCACGGACGGCCGCCAGGTCGTCGAGCGAGCCACCGAACCAGCGCCCCTCGGTGAGCACACTGATCGCCCGCGCCCCACCCGCGGCGTAGTCGACCGCCAGGTCGGCCGGATCGGCGATCTCGGCCAGCCGCCCCTTGGACGGCGACGAGCGCTTCACCTCGGCGATCACGGCCACGCCGGGCTTACGCAGCGCCGCGTACGCGTCCAGCGGCGGCGGCGCCGCCGCTGCCAGTTCACGGATCCGCTCCAGCGGAACCTGCTCCTGGCGTCGGGCGACGTCTTCACGCACGCCAGCCAGAATCTCGTCGAGCACGCTTACGGACGCTGCCTGACCGGCCTCGTCCCCCTCCGCGTGCGCATGCTCAGCAGTCACCAACGGACTCCCCTCTCCGGGCGTCATGGGCCGATGCTAGGGGCAGCCGACCGACGCCGAATGCCGGGGGTATGGCGCTGCTCACGAAAAGGGCTGCGGCATAATGGCCGACTTGCCGTGAACGGTATGTCACGCAGCGCCACCTCCCGTATCGACAATCGTCACGCGGTATGGAGCCTGGCGGCCGCGATCAGAGCGTGCCGTTGCATCGATCATGCCACCAGTTCCGCACCGGCGCCCGACGACAACGGCGACCGTCGATGTTGTGAGCAAGCTCAAGGCCGAACGGACGGTCCCTGGTCACGGCCGAGGCGGGACAGTTGACCGGGCGGTCACGACGGCGAAACGTCAGCCGGCCAGCATCGTCCTCGGGCAGACTCGATGGCGCGCCTGCCCCGACCGTCGCAACTCCTCGTGCGAGGTGACCATGAGCATGTCCGAGCCGCAGCAGACCATCGGCCTGACGACCATCTCGCGGACGGTGGCGTCGCTCGCCGTCGGGGTGGTGCACACCCTGGAGCGGGCCGTGGTGGGCGAGGGGCGGATGCGCACGGCGCGTGGCAACGCCTGGGAGGCGGTCTGCGCCGACCGGGCCCGCGCCGACCAGCGCGCCGAACTGAACCGCCTGGTGGCCGAACTGACCGCCGCCCGCGCCGCCCGTCAGCGACCGCAGCGGGACCGTCAGCCAGTCGGCTGACACCACCGGCCGTCGCGTCAGTCGGCCGTCGGGTCCTCACCCCGATCCAGCGCGTCCCACGCCTCGGTCGTCCGCCGCCCGGCCATCGGCCCGGGCGGCTCCGGCGTGCCGGTCGGCGCGGGCGCGGCCTGCCCAGCGGTGCGGGCCGGCCGTTCGTACCGGGCGCCCATCGCCGGCCAGCCGCCACCGCGCACCGCCGTCCAGAAACCGCCCACGGCGGCCAGCAGGCCGCCGACCAGGCAGAGCACCGGCCACTGCCGCTGCGCCAAGCCGTCGACACCCAGCCCGTACCCACCGCCGGCCGCAACAGCCAGGGCGAGCACGCCGAGCAGCGCGCCGAGCACCTGCCGCAGCCGCCCCCGGGTTGCCAGCACCGCGCCACCGCCGGCCAACGTCACCAGAGCCAACGCCGGCAGCCAGGGCAGCAGCGCGGCACCGCTGCGGGTGTCGCGTACCGGCGGAAGCGGCGCCGGGCGCACGGTCAGCTCGACCGACCAGGTCCGCGTCGCTGCCCACAGCGCCAGGGCCGCGCCGACCAGGCAGAGGAGCACGGCGTACGCCAACTCGCGCCGACCCTCGGCGGACCGCTCGCCGCCGCTCACCGGGCCGGCCTTTCGTTCGCGACCGCGGGGCTCCGCTGCGCTGCACTCCTCGCGCTCACCGAGGCTGGCCTTTCGTTCGCGACCGCGGGGCTCCGCTGCGCTGCACTCCTCGCGCTCACCGAGGCTGGCTTTTCGTTCGCGACCGCGGGGCTCCGCTGCGCTGCACTCCTCGCGCTCACCGAGGCTGGCTTTTCGTTCGCGACTGCGGGGCTCCGCTGCGCTGCACTCCTCGCGCTCACCGGGCCGGCCGCAACGTCTCGGCGGCGGCGATCGCGGCCAGCACGGCGGCGGCCTTGTTCCGCGTCTCCTGGTCCTCGGCGGCCGGGTCCGAGTCGGCCACCACCCCGGCTCCGGCCTGCACGTAAGCGCGGCCGTCGCGGATGAGCGCGGTCCGGATGGCGATCGCCATGTCCAGGTCGCCGCCGAAGCCGAAGTAGCCCACCGTGCCGCCGTAGAGGCCGCGGCGAACCGGTTCCAACTCCTCGATGATCTCCATGGCCCGTACCTTCGGCGCGCCGGAGAGGGTCCCGGCCGGGAAGGTCGCGGCGAGCGCGTCGAACGCGCTCTGGTCGTCGCGCAACGTGCCGGTGACGGTGGAGACGATGTGCATGACGTGGCTGTACCGCTCGATGGTGGCGAACTCGGGCACCTCCACGGTGCCGGGCTGACACACCCGGCCCAGGTCGTTGCGGCCGAGGTCGACAAGCATCACGTGCTCAGCCCGTTCCTTGGGGTCGGCGAGCAGCTCCGCGGCGAGCACGGCATCGGCGGCGGGGGTGCCGCCGCGCGGCCGGGTGCCAGCGATCGGGTGCAGCAAGGCCCGACGCCGTCCGCCCGCGCCACCGGTGACCTTCAGGTGCGCCTCCGGGGACGAGCCGACGATGTCGAACCCGTCGAAGCGCAGCAGGTACATGTACGGGCTGGGGTTGCTGGTGCGCAGCACCCGGTAGACGTCCAGCGGGTCGGCGTGCGTCGGCCGCTCGAAGCGCTGGGAGAGCACGATCTGGAAGCACTCGCCGGCGCGGATCGCCTCCTTGGCGGCCTCCACCGCCTTCGGGTAGCCGCCGTCGGGCGTACGGCAGAGCACCTCCCCGACCGGCGGACGCTCGACGGTGGAGATCATCGGTGGGATGGGCCGGGACAGCGCCGTGGTCATCGCGTCCAGCCGGCCCACCGCGTGGTGGTACGCGGCGGCGACCTGCGGGGCGCGGTCCGGGGCGTCCAGCGGCGGCAGCACCGCGTTGGCGACCAGGATCGCCGAGCCGTCGTAGTGGTCGAGCACCACCAGGTCGGTGGCGAGCATCATGCCCAACTCCGGCACGCCGAGGTCGTCCTCGGTCAGGTCGGGCAGCCGCTCGAAGCGGCGAACCAGGTCGTAGCCGAGGTAGCCGACCATGCCCCCGGTCAGCGGCGGCAGACCGTCGGACGGGTCCCCGACCGGGCCGGCGAGCGCCGCCACCGTCTCCCGCAGCACCCGCACCGGGTCACCCTCGGTGGGCAACCCGGCCGGCGGCTGGCCGAGCCAGGTCGCCACGCCGTCCCGCTCGACGAGGGTGGCGCTGCTGCGGACCCCGATGAACGAGTATCGCGACCAGGCCAGGCCGGCCGAGCCGACCCCCTGCTCGGCCGACTCCAGCAGGAACGTGCCGGGCCCACCGGCCAGCTTCCGGTAGACCCCGACCGGCGTCTCCGCGTCGGCCAGGAGCCGCCGGGTCACCGGCACCACCCGCCAGTCGGCGGCCAGCTCGGTGAAGGTGCCCAGGTCGGGGCTGACGGTGCCGTCGGTCATGGCTGGGTCTGCCTTTCGTTCGCGGCTGCGGGGCTGCGCCGCGCTGCGCTGCGCGCGCTCACCGTGCCTCCGGGGCGGTGACGGGCAACTCGGTGAAGAAGCAGGTCCGGTGGCCGGTGTGGCAGGCGGCACCGACCTGGTCCACGCTGATCAGCAACGCGTCTCCGTCGCAGTCGAGCGCGACCGAGCGGACGTACTGGTGGTGCCCGGAGGTGGCTCCCTTGACCCAGTATTCGCGTCGGCTGCGCGACCAGTAGGTGGCCCGGCCGGTGGTGAGGGTGCGGTGCAGGGCCTCGTCGTCCATCCAGGCGACCATCAGCACCTCACCGGAGTCGTGCGCGCGGACGACCGCGGCGACCAGACCGTCGGCGGTGCGGCGCAGCCGGGCCGCGATGGCCGCGTCGAGTCGGGACGGGCGAGCCGACCCGGAGGCCACCGGGTCGCTCGGAGCGCTGGGGACGCCGGTCGTCGGCGAGTCAGGTACGGACACAGTGTCCAAGTGTCCCGCACGTGGCGCGGGCACCGGCGACCGCTCCCGGCGGGGCTGCGGCGTGGGCCCGTCGGGTCGGGCCAGCTGGGCCACGTAACGATCCAGCCGACCGTCGACCAGGGCGGCGGCCAGGTCCGCGCCGGCCGCCTCGGCGATCTCCTCGGCGTACGGCCGGATCAACGGCAGGGTGCCGGCGACCAGCCGTACGGCGGCGGCCCAGAGCTGGCCGGTGGCGCCCGGTCGCAGCCCGAGGCAGAGCAGCATGTCCGCCCGGTAGCCGGGTGGGGCCACCGGCAGGTCCAGGGCCGCCGCGAAGGCCGCCCGGCGGGAGTGGACCCGTACCGACGGGTTGGCTGGGCGCAGCACCGATGGGCAGAGTCGGGCCAAATCGGCGACGGCGAGCCGGACCCCGAGGCGGTCGTGGGCGGACCGGGCGGCGGCTGCCTTACCGAGAGTGGCGATCAGCTCCTCGAGCCGGGGTGGCTCGGCGGGCTGGCAGAGCACCGGCAGGTCGATTCGTGGCCGCCAGTGCGGGTCGGCCCAGAGCAGCCGCGCCGGCGCGGTGACCGGCAGCCCGAACGCCCAGTCGGCTGGTTCGCCGAGCCGGTGCACCCAGGAGCGGACGTCGCGGGCGGCGACCGAGACGTGGGTGACCCGGCCTGCGGATTCGGCCAGGTACGCCTGCCGCGCGGCGTACGGTGCGCCGCCGACGAGCACGTCGAGGTCGACGTCGCTGTGCGCGGTGGCGGCCCGGCGGGCGTGGCTGCCGCGCAGCAGGATGCCGACGACCGGCCGCTCGGCGCCCTGCCGCAACCGTGCGGCCCAGTCCTCAAGAAAACCGCTGTTCGGTAACGGAGCGTGACCCACCGCGCCATCGTGCCGTACGTCCGATCGGCGCGCAATGCCCGGTGGCGGACTTGGTGTCCGGTCCGGAACCTACTGCCCGTTCTCATGCTCTCCGTGACGCCGGGCACTCGCGCACCGGACTTCGCCGTTGCGCCCGGACCGATATTTCATCTAGCGTTGAGTTCAACAGATGATGAGTTTTTTGGAGGTGCACGATGGACGACGCGATAGCCGTCCGCGACCTGGTCGTCGACCGGGGCGGGCGGCGGGTGCTGGACCGCATCAGTTGCCGGGTCCCCCGCGGCGCCGTCACGGGGCTGCTCGGCCCCAGCGGCAGCGGCAAGACCACCTTCATGCGCGCCGTGGTCGGGGTGCAGGTGGTCAGCGGCGGGACGGTCACCGTCCTTGGGCAGCCGGCGGGCAGCCCGGCGCTGCGGCACCAGGTGGGCTACCTCACCCAGGCGCCGAGCGTCTACGCCGACCTGACCGTCCGGGAGAACGCCCGTTACTTCGCGGCCCTCTACGGGCGCGGGCGGGTCGAGGCCGACCGGGCGATCAGCGATGTCGGGCTTGCCGAGGCCGCCGGCCAACTGGTCGCCACCCTCTCCGGCGGTCAACGCAGCCGGGCCTCCCTGGCCTGCGCCCTGGTCGGGGAGCCGGAGCTGGTCATTCTCGACGAGCCGACCGTCGGTCAGGACCCGGTGCTACGGGCCGACCTGTGGGCCCGGTTCCACGCGATGGCCGCAGCGGGCACCACCCTGCTGGTGTCCAGCCACGTGATGGACGAGGCGGCCCGCTGCGACAGGTTGCTGCTGATCCGTCAGGGGCGGTTGATCGCCGACGACAGCCCGGCCGCCATCCGCGCCGCCGCCGGTGTGGACGACCTCGACGAGGCGTTCCTGCGCCTGATCCGGGCCGGCGAGGCGGGCCCGACCAGCACCGTCACGAAAGCCGGACAGGAGCAGTCATGAACCCCCGGATCCTGGCGGCCACCACCGGCCGCATCCTGCGTCAACTCCGGCACGATCGGCGGACCATCGCGCTGCTCGTGGTGGTGCCGACCGTCCTGCTCACCCTCGTCTACTTCATGTACGCCGACCAGCCGACCCCACCCGGACAGCCGACCACGTTCGACCGGGTCGCGCTCGTGATGCTCGGCATCTTCCCCTTCGTGATCATGTTTCTGGTGACCAGCATCGCCATGCTCCGCGAACGCACCTCCGGCACCCTGGAACGTCTGCTCACCACGCCGCTGGGCAAACTCGACCTGCTCTTCGGTTACGGCATCGCGTTCGGGCTGGCCGCCGCCGCGCAGGCAACGGTCGCCGCCGCCGTGGCGTATTGGGTCTTCGATCTGGACACCGCCGGCAGCATCGGGCTGGTGATCGGGATCGCGGTCGTCGACGCCGTGCTCGGCGTCGCCCTCGGGCTGCTGTGCAGCGCCTTCGCCCGCACCGAGTTCCAGGCAGTACAGTTCCTGCCAGTCGTCGTGATCCCCCAACTGCTGCTGTGCGGGCTGTTCGTGGCCCGCGACGAGATGGCCGGTTGGCTCCAGGCGCTCAGTGACGCCTTCCCCCTGTCGTACGCCATCGAGGCGTTGCAGGAGGTCGGCGCCCACGCCGAGCCGACCGGCACAATGTGGCGGGACGTGGCGGTGGTGCTCGGCGCGGTGGTGCTGGCGCTGGTGCTCGCGGCGGCCACCCTGCGCCGACGCAGCGGGTGAGGCTGCGGCAGCCGTGGGCAGACCGGCCCACGGCTGCCCACGTGGACGAACGAGGGGCGGCGATGACGCGGCGGACCGGCCGGCGACCCGGCAACCCGGACACCCGGGAGGCGATCCTCGACGCGGCGCGCACCGCGTTCGCCGAGCGTGGCTTCGACTCCGCCTCGATCCGCGCCATCGCCGGCACCGCGGGCGTCGACCCGGCGTTGGTGCACCACTACTTCGGCAGCAAGGACCAGCTCTTCCTGGCCGCGATGAACTTTCCCTTCGATCCGGCTCAGCTGGTACCGAACGTGCTCTCCGGCGACCAGGACGGCGTCGGTGAGCGGATGGTGCGCACCTTTTTGGGCATCTGGGACTCACCGGCCGGCAGCGCCGCCCAGGCACTGCTGCGCTCCGCGGTGAGCAACGAGTGGACCGCTCGACTGCTGCGCGAGTTCGTCGCCACCCAGGTCCTGCGGCGGGTGCTCGAACAGCTCGACGTCGATCCGGCCCAACTGCCGCTGCGGGGTTCCCTGGTGGCCACCCAGATGATCGGCCTGGCCATGATGCGGCACGTGGTGCGACTGGAGCCGGTCGCCTCGGCGGACCCGGAAACCCTTGTCGCCGCGATCGGCCCGACGATCCAGCGCTACCTCACCGGGCCGCTGCCGGCCTGAGGCAGCCCCGCGGCCAACGCGGCACCGGGCGCGGTCAGCGCCGTCAGCGCCGTCAGCGCGGTCGGCGGGCGCCGGCGCGTGCGGTCAGCGCGGTCGGCGGGCGCCGGCGGGGAGGCGCAGCGGCGGCAGCAGCCGCGGCAGGTCGGCCGGGTCGGCCACCGGGCCGGGGAACGCCAACCGGATCCGACGTCGGGCGCCGGGGTGGCCGAGGGCGACCACCAGCCCGTAGCGGTCGATGCGCACCACCCGGGGCGGCCCGTCGAGGGTCTGCTCGGTCAGGCCGAGCTGCCGGCGCAGGTACTCGGTCACCTGGGCACCGTGGCGCTCGGCGAGGTCGGCGAGCAGCCGCGCCTCCACCGGGTGCACCGGGTCCGGCTCCGCCTCGGCGTACTCCCCCGGGTCGATCCGGTGCACGGCGCCGGCGCGCTCCCAACGGACCTCGACCACCTCGAAGCGGAACAACCGGAACCGGGTGCCCAGGTCGAGCAGGTCGCCGGTCGGCTCCACAGCGGCGAAGTCGAGCGCCCCGCGGCGGGCCTCGTCGCCGTGCAGCTCGCCCGCCCAGCCGGAGACCCAGGCCCGCCCCAGACCGGGCGCACCGGCGGCGGGTGGCAGGTCGAGCACGTCGAGCACCACCGCGACGTCGCTGACCCCGGCGACCGGTTGCAGCGCGGCGGCCAGGTGGCTGGCCACCGGCACCAGCAGCAGCACCCGCCCGTCCGGGTCGGTCACGTGCCGGGCGTGGTGCGGGCTCGGCCGGTGCGCGAGATGGACGAGACCGGGCAGGCGGCCGGCGACAAGGGTACGAACGATCTCGGCGGGCGTGGGCCGCATGGCGCGACCTCCTTCGAAGGTTAGGCTTACCTAACCCGGAGCCTAGAGCACCTGCCCGTCGGCGTCCACCACACCCGTGCAGCGGGGACGCGTCACCGGGTCTGCTCCAGCCAGGAGGCGTAGAGCAGGCCGTAGACCGAGTCGGCGTCGCGGACCAACTCGTCGTGCGGGCCGCGCTGCACCACCCGCCCCCGGTCCACCACGATCACCTCGTCGGCGGCCTGCGCCGTGGAGAGCCGGTGCGCGATCGCGAGCGTGGTCCGCCCCCTGGTGACCGCGTCCAGGGTGCGTTGCAGGCGCACCTCGGTCGCCGGGTCCACCGCGCTTGTCGCCTCGTCGAGCACCAACAGGTCCGGGTCGGCCACGTACGCGCGGGCCAGGGCGACCAACTGCCGCTCACCGACGCTGAGCGCCTCGCCGCGCTCGCCGACCGGCGTGTGCAGACCCGCCGGCAGACCCTCCAGCCAGTCCGACAGGCCCAACTCGGTGAAGGCCACGCTCAGCTCCTCGTCGGTCAACTCCGGCCGGGCGAACCGGACGTTGTCCCCCACCGTCGCGTCGAAGAGGAACCCGTCCTGCGGCACCATCACCACCCGGGAACGCAGCGAGTCGAACCGCACCTCCGCCAGCGGCACCCCGGACAGCAGCACCGCCCCGGCCGACGGATCCATCAGGCGGGTCAGCAACTTGGCGAAGGTGGTCTTGCCGCTGCCGGTCTCGCCGACCACCGCCACCCTGCTCTTCGCCGGAATCTCCAGGTCGATGTCGTGCAGCACCGGCGGGCCACCCGGATAGGCGAACCGCACACCGGCGAACCGGATGTCCAGCGGCCCCGCCGGCAGCTTGCGCCCCTGCTCCCCCGGGTCGGCCACATCGGGGGCGACGTCCAGCACATCCAGCACCCGACGCCAGCCGGCGATCGCGTTCTGCGCCTCGTTGAGCACCTCGGTGGCGATCTGCACCGGCTGGATGAACAGCGTCACCAGGAACAGGAACGCGGTCAACTGGCCGATCGACAGCGTGCCGTCCACCCCCAGCGTCACCCCGAGCACCACCACACCCGCCAACGCGAGCCCAGCGGCCAACTCGCCGACCGAACTGCCCACGATGCTGATCCGGATCGCCCGCTGCTGCGCCAGCCGCTGCCCGTCGATGGCCTCGTCCAACCGCCGCTCGGTGCGCCCCGCGATCCCGTACGCCCGGATCACCGGCGCGCCCACCACGCTCTCGCCGATCGTGCCGAGCAGCGTGCCGGTGCGCTGACGCACCGTCGCGTACGCCGAGCCCAGCCGGCGTTGCAACTGCCGGATCACGAACACCGCCGGCAGGAACGCCGCCAACACCACAAGGGTCAACTGCCAGGAGTACGCGAGCATGACGGCTGTGGTGACCACGAGCTGACCGAGGTTGACCAGCAGGATCACCCCGCCCCACTGGAGGAACTGGGTGATCTGGTCGACGTCGCTGGTGACCCGGGAGACGAGCGAGCCCCGCCGCTCCGACTGCTGGTGCAACATCGACAGGTCGTGCACGTGCCGGAACGCCCGCGTCCGTACGTTCGCCAGCGCCGTCTCACTGACCGTGAACAGCCGGCGCATCATCAGGTAGCCGCAGACCGTCGTGAGCGTCAGGATCGCCGCGGTGATCGCCACCACCGACCAGACCACGTCCAGATTCAGGCCACCGACGATGCCACGGTCGATGCCCTGCTGCACCGCCACCGGCACGGCCACCCGCCCGACCATGTAGACCAACGCCAGGGCCAGGGTGCCGGCCAGGCCGGTCCGCAGCTCCGGTGAGAGCGCCAGACCCCGGCGCAGGGTCTGCCAGGTCGTCTCCTCCCGCTTGGCACCGTCCACCGTCGTCGTCACCGGATCCCGCCTCTCGTTCGCGACCGCGGGGCTCCGCCTCGCCGCACTCCTCGCGCTCACCGGACCCGCCTTCCGTTCGCGACTGCGGGGCTCCGCTGCGCTGCACTCCTCGCGCTCACCGGACCCGCCTTCCGTTCGCGACTGCGGGGCTCCGCTGCGCTGCACTCCTCGCGCTCACCGGACCCGCCTTCCGTTCGCGACTGCGGGGCTCCGCTGCGCTGCACTCCTCGCGCTCACCGGTCCACCTCGATCTCCAGGCCCGAGGGCAGCGGCACGACCTCGTCGCCGTACGCGCTCTCCTGCGCGCGGTCGACCTCCGCCTGCTCGTAGGCGGTGACCAGGTCGACGTAGCCGGGCACGGTGGCAAGCAACTCGCTGTGCGTGCCCCGGGCGAGCACCCGTCCCTGCTCCACGTAGATGACCTCGTCGGCGAGCGCGATGGTGGCCCGGCGGTACGCCACCACCAGGATCGACGCGACAGGCGCGCCCGGCTCGGCCGTCGACGACCGCAGACCGGCCAGGATGGCCGCCTCCACCCGCGGGTCGACAGCGCTCGTCGCGTCGTCGAGCACCAGCAGGCGCGGCCGGCCGGCAAGCGCGCGGGCCAGGGTGAGCCGCTGCCGCTGCCCACCGGAGAGCGAGGTGCCCCGCTCGCCGACCATGGTGTCCAGACCCTCGGGCAGCGCGGCGACGAACCCGTCCGCCTCGGCGAGCCGCAGCGCCGCCCAGACCGCCTCGTCGTCGATGCCCGGCCGGTCGAGGGCGATGTTCGCGCGGACCGTGTCGTCGAAGACGAACGGCACCTGGGCGACCAACGCCACAGTGCCGGCCAGCGAGGCGGCGGTCAGCTCGCGCACGTCCACCCCGTCCACGGTGACGGTGCCGGAGTCCGGGTCGACGAGGCGCACCGCAAGCGAGGCGATCGTCGACTTGCCGGCGCCGGTGGGCCCGACCAGGGCCACCGTCCGCCCGGCCGGCACCGTGAAGCCGACCTCGCCGAGGACCTGCGCGCCGACCTGGTGCGCCTCGGCCGGCGGGTAGGAGAAGTGCACGTCGTGGAAGGTGAGCGTGGCCGGGCCGGCGCTGGCCGGGTCGAGCACCCGCTGCCCGTACGGCATCTCGCCGGTGGCGTCGAGCACCCGGCGGACCCGGTCCCAGCCGGCGACGCTGCGCGGCAGCTCGGCAAGCACCCAGCCGATGGCCCGCACCGGGAAGGCCAGCACGGTGAAGAGGAAGGCCACGCTCACCAGTTCGGTGACGCTTATCGCGCCCTGACGCAGCCGGAACGCCCCGACCACGAGCACGGCGAGGGTGCCGAGGCTGGGCAGGGTCTCCAACAGCGGGTCGAAGACGCCGCGCAGCCGACCGACGGCGATCAGCGAGTCGCGCAGCTCACCGGCGCGGTCCGCGAAGCGGGCGGTCTCCTGGGCCTCGCGGCCCATGGTCTTGACCACCAGGGCGCCGTCGAAGCTCTCGTGGGCGATGCCGCTGACCTCGGCGCGCAGGCGCTGCGCCCGGGCCTGCCGGGGTGCCATCCGGCGGGAGTAGACGACGTTGAGCGCGAACAGCGCGGGGAAGACCGCGAGGCCGACGAGGGCGAGCGCCCAGTCGGTGGCGAACAGCGACACGATCGCGCCGACAAGCATCACCACCGTGCCGACGGCGAAGGGCAGCGGTGCGATCGGGTACCAGGCCGCCTCCACGTCGGAGTTGGCGTTGGACAGCAGGGTGCCCGTCGAGTTGCGGTGGTGCCAGGACAGCGGCAGCTCCAGGTAGCGACGGGTGACCCGGCGACGGTAGGAGGCCTGGAGGCGGTACTGCATGTAGCCGGCGCCGAGCCGACGCCCGAAGATGCCCGCCACCCGCAGCACGCTGATCCCGAACAACGCGGCCGCGGCCAGCGCCAGGGTCCCGGCGCCCACCTCGCCGCGGGAGATGGCCGGCAGCGCCACCTCACCGATGACCGTCCCGACGACCCGTGCGCTGACGATGATCATCCCGCCGAAGAGCACGCTGCCGACGACCGCGACCGTGAAGATCCGGGGCTGCTCGCGGATCGCCTGCCTCAGGACCCCCAGCCCCCGGCTGAGCACGTCCCGACTTGTCCTGCTCGCCACACTTTCCCCCGCCGTAAGCCGCAATTATCTCCCTCATCCTTACCGGTCAGGGCCAGCGCTGCCGACCCGGTCCGGATATGTCGACCATCACGTACCGGATGGCGGCGAGCGGCGGACGCCGAGTCGGCGGCCGGTGTCGCGCGCCAGCGAGCGGCCGGGCCTACGATCGGCCCATGCCGCGGTACGCCCGAGCCGAGCGCGAGGCGCTGGCCGATCTCCTGCTGGCCCTCGGGCCGGACGCCCCGACGATCAACGAGGGGTGGGCGACCCGTGACCTCGCCGCGCACCTGGTGCTGCGGGAGCGCCGACCGGACGCGGCCGGTGGGATCGTGCTGCCGCCGCTGCGCGGCTACGCCGAACGGGTGCGTCGCCGACTCGCCGCGGGGCCCTACCCGGAGCTGGTGGCGCAGGTCCGACGGCCGCCGCTGTGGAGCCCGGTCAGCAACCCCCTGACCGACGAGTTGGCGAACACGATGGAGTTCTTCATCCATCACGAGGACGTGCGGCGGGCCGGTTCCGGGTGGCAGCGGCGCGACCTGCCCGCCGGCTTGCAGAGCGCCCTGTGGAAGCGCGCCGCCCCGCTGGCCCGGCTGGCCCTGCGCCGTTTCCCGGCGGACCTCTACGTGCAGGCACCCGGTCACGGCGAGATCTCCGTCGGTCGGGGCGGGGAACCGCTGCGGTTGGTCGGCGCCCCCGCCGAGTTGGTCCTGTTCCTCTCCGGCCGGCAGCGCGTGGCGAGGGTCCAACTGGACGGCACGGCAGAGGGCGCGCGGCGACTGCGGGTCGCCAACCTGGGCATGTGACTCCCTGAGCTTAAGCGGTCACAAGTCAAGTGTGGCGTTCCCCACACCCAGCGAAACACGCTGATGTCTTCTCCCGTACGCTTCACCGCGCCGCTCCGCGCCGGGCGGTACGAAGTGGGGGCGCACTGTGCGGAATTTCGCGATTTCGGCGCTGCGGGAGCCACCTTTTCGTGCGCGGCACCACGGGGCCACGGAGCAGGTGGCGACGGAGAGCGTCGAGTGGGCGCGCGCGTTCGGGCTGGTCGATTCCAGCCAGCGCGTGCACCGGCTGCAACGCGCCGACGCCGCCGGTCTGGCCGGACGCGCCTGCCCGGACGGGTCGGTCGACGGGCTGCGCCTGCTCACCGACCTGATCAGCTGGCTCTTCGTCATGGACGACGCCTGCGACGAGGACGGCCTCGGCGCCGACCCGGCCCGGCTGGGACCGGCGGTCAGCACCCTGATCGACGTGCTGGACCGGTGCGGCGACCCGGACGTCGTACCGCCCGCCGTCGGGCCGCTCGGTGACGCGCTGCACGACCTGTGCCGCCGCACCCGGCTGCACGACCACCCGGCTCTGCTGCTGCGGTTCGTCAGCCAGATGCGGGAGTACCTGCTGGCGTTGCTCTGGGAGGCGGCCAACCGGGAGCGTCGGCGGGTACCCGAGGTGGCGGAGTACCTCCAACTGCGGCGACACATCGGCGGCGTACGCCCGTGCCTCACGCTCACCGACCTGGCGGCGGCCCAGCCACTCGGGTCGACCCAGCATGCCGATCCGGCGCTTGTCACCCTGGATCTGCTGGCGGTGGACCTGGTCTGCTGGTGCAACGACCTCTTCTCCTACGGCAAGGAGAGCCAGGTGGACCCGGACGCCCACAACCTGGTGACGGTGCTCGCCCGCGACCAGGGCGCGGACGAGGCGAGCGCGCTGCGGGCCGCGGCGGACCAGTTCAACAAGCGGCTGGCCGCGTACCTCGATGTCGAGAAGCCGCTGCTGGTCAGCGGGGACGACGGCATGCGACAGGCGGTTGCCGCGCGGCGGAACTGGGTGCGTGCCACCTACGACTGGTCAGTCGTGGCCGCCCGGTACGCCTGATTCGAGAGCACCGGTCGGTGGGGTCGGACGGCCGGACGATCACCAGGGCTAGCCGACGCACCGCGCCAGGCAATACTCTTCGGTAACCATCATGACGTGACGACCGTCACGCCACCACCCCCGAAGGCGGCTACAGCGATGGCTCTCGATGTACCGTACCGTTCCATCCCGGACATGTTCCTCAAGCGCGTGGCGGCCACCCCCGACCGGCACGCGTTCGCGTCCCCGAACGCCGACGACTCGGGGCCGGTCTGGCTGACCTGGGAGCAGGTCGGCCAGCGCGCCAAGGCGGTCGCCGCCGGCCTGCACGGCCTGGGCATCGGCCAGGAGGACCCGGTCGCGATCCTCGCCAACACCCGGCTGGACTGGGTGATCGTCGACCTCGGCATCATGTGTGCCGGTGGAGCGACCACCACCGTCTACCCGACCACCGAGCCGGCGGACGCGACGTACATCCTCGCCGACTCCGGGTCGAAGGTGCTGTTCGCGGAGAACCCGACCCAGGCGGCGAAGATCGTCGGCGCCGACCTGCCCGCGCTCACCCATGTGGTGCTCCTCGACGGCGCCGTCGACCCCGCCGCCGCGATCCCGCAACTGACGCTCGCCGAGCTGGAGGAGCGGGGCACCCGCGCGCTGGCCGCCGAACCGGAACTGATCGACATGCTCGTGGCCGGTATCGGCCCCGACCACCTGGCCACCCTGATCTACACCTCGGGCACCACCGGTCGCCCCAAGGGTGTCGAACTGCTGCACGGCGGTTGGTGCTGGGAGGCCGTGGCACAGGCGGAGGCCGGGCTGCTGCTCGACGACGATCTGCAGTACCTGTGGCTGCCGCTGTCGCACTCGTTCGGCAAGACGCTGCTCTGCGGCGCCACCCACGTGGGGCTGCCCACCTACGTCGACGGGCGGGTGGACAAGCTTGTCGACCTGCTGTCGGTGATCCGTCCGACGCTGATGTGCGGCGCCCCCCGCGTGTTCGAGAAGGTCTACAACCGGGCGGTGACCACCGCGCAGAGCGCGGGCGGCGCGAAGGCGAAGATCTTCGCCTGGGGCGTCCGGGTCGGCAAGCAGAAGGTGGCACTGGAACAGGCCGGCAAGCCGGTGCCGGGCGGATTGAAGCTGCGCTACGCGCTGGCCGAGAAGTTGGTGTTCAGCAAGCTACAGGCCCGCCTGGGCGGCCGGATGCGGGTGCTGGTCTCCGGCGCCGCCCCGCTCAGCCCGGAGATCGCCACCTTCTTCGCCGCGGCGAACCTGCCGATCTCGGAGGGCTACGGCCTGACCGAGACCAGCGCCGGCAACTTCGTCAACCCGCCGGGCGGGCTGCGCATCGGCACTGTGGGCCAGCCGTTGGGTGACCTGGAGTGCCGGATCGACGCCGACGGTGAGATCCTGCTGCGCGGCCGGCCGGTGATGCGCGGCTACCACAACCTGCCCGCGGAGACCGCCGCCGTGTTCACCGAGGACGGCTTCTTCCGTACCGGTGACATCGGCACCCTCGACGAGCAGGGCTACCTCCAGATCACCGACCGCAAGAAGGACCTGGTCAAGACCTCGGGCGGCAAGTACATCGCCCCGTCGCACATCGAGGGGATGTTCAAGGCCATCTGCCCGTACACCTCCCAGGCGGTCGTCGTCGGCCAGGCTCGCAACTTCTGCACGATGCTTGTCACGCTGGACCCGGACGCGATCCGGGGTTGGGTCGCCGGCGGGCCGCTGGAGGGGCGCAGCTACACCGAGATCGTCGCCTCGCCGGAGGCCCAGACGATGATCGACGAGTACGTCGTCCAGCTCAACGCCAAGCTCAACCGCTGGGAGCAGATCAAGAAGGTGGCGATCCTGCCCCGTGATCTCACCATCGAGGACGGCGAGATCACCCCGTCGTTGAAGATCAAGCGGCGTGGTGTGGAGAACAACTTCGCCACCGAGATCGACAAGATGTACGCCGGCAGCCTCGCCGAGCTGTGACGCGTCGCCGGTGGCCCCGCGTCCCCACCCGGACGGGGGCCACCGGCTCGTCGTCGGTCGGTCTCAGGCGATGACGGCCGGCTCCCGCCACCGCTGCCGGCCGCCCCGGTCCAGGTCGTAGCGGACCGCCGCGATCCGCCCGACGGCCTCCACCAGGTCCACGGCGGGCAGGGTGAACGGCAGCCGCAGGAAACGCTCCAGGGTGCCGTCCAGGCCGAACCGGGGGCCGGGCGCCAGCCGTACGCCGACCTCCTCGGCGGCCCGGGCCAGCGCGCTGGAGACCGGGCCGTCCAACTCGGCCCACAGCGTGACACCACCGCGGGGCACGGTGACCCGCCAGTCCGGCAGCCGGTGCGCCAGCGCGCCGAGCAGGGCGTCGCGCTGGCCGGTCAACTGGACGCGGCGGTCGGCGACGATGGCCTCGGCGTCGGCGAGCAGGTGCACCGCGACCAACTGGTCCAGCACCGGGCTGGCCATGTCCACGCCGACCCGGACGGCGGCCAGCCGCTGCACCTGCGGCGCGGAGGCGCGCACCCAGCCGATCCGCAGGCCACCCCAGTAGGGCTTGCTCATCCCGCCGATGCTGATCACCCGGCTGTGCCGGTCGAAGACGGCGACCGGGGGTGGCAGCTCGGTGCCGTCCAGCGCGAGGTCCACGAAGGACTCGTCGATGACCAGGTCGGTGCCGGCCGCGTGGGCGGCGGCCACCACGCGCTCACGTAGTGCGGCGGGCATCAGGTGCCCCGTCGGGTTCTGGAACTCCGGGATCAGGTAGGCCAGCTTGGGCCGGGTCTGCCGGAGGCTGCCCAGCAGCAGGTCGGGCTCCCAACCAGCGCCGTCGGCGGCCAGGCCGTGGGTGGTGATCCGGGCCCGCCGGCCGGCCAGCGCGGCGAGCGCGTTGGGATACGTCGGGGACTCGACCAGGACGTTGCCGCCGGGGGCCAGCGCGAGTCGCAAGACCAGGTCCAGGGCGTGCTGGGTGCCGCTGGTGACCATGATCTGGTCGGCCGAGGTCGGCAGACCCCGGGCGGTGTACGCGTCGGCCACCGCCTCGCGCAGCTCGATGATGCCGGTCGGGTGGTAGCCGGCCCCGCCCAGGTATCGGGGCAGGTCCTCGGTGGCCGCCCGGGCGGCCGTGAGGAGTTGCGGCGGGGCGGCCAGCGCGGCGACGCCGAGGTCGAGCATGTCCCGGTCGTCGAGCGGGGTCCACAGGCCGGTGCTGGCCACCCGGTGGTTGCCGGGCAGCATCGTCCAACTGCCGGCGCCCCGGCGGCTGGCCAGGTGCCCGGTCTCGCGTAGCTGCCGGTACGCGGCGGTGACGGTGGTCCGGCTGATCCGCAGCGCCTCGGCCAGCTCCCGTTCGGCCGGGAGTCGGACGCCCAGCGGCAACCGGCCGTCGGCGAGCAGGCCGCGCACCGCACCGGCCAGAGCGGCGTAGTCGGGGCTGCGCCGCCGGCCTGGCAGAGCGTGCCACTGACCGAGCAGACGGGCCAATTGGACGCCGCGCACCTGCCCTGTCATGAGCCACTCCTCGGATATTGGCTTCTTCTCCAGCGGAGATTGGCACCTAGAGTGGCATGCATGGCACTGATTGGCAATCTGCGGCAGCGGCCGGTCCGGCGGCTGGTCCAGCTCTACCTCGGGCTCGCCCTCTACGGCGTCAGCATGGCCCTGATGATCCGCTCCTACCTGGGCCTCGACCCCTGGGACGTGTTCCACCAGGGGCTGTCCAAGCTGACCGGGCTCTCGTTCGGCACCGTCACCATCGCCGTCGGCGCGCTGGTGCTGCTGCTCTGGATTCCGTTGCGACAGCGGCCGGGCCTCGGCACGGTCAGCAACGTCGTGGTGATCGGCCTCGTCGTGGACGCCACACTGGCCCTCCTGCCGACCGGTGGCCCGCTCGGCGTCCGGATCGCGCTGCTGATCACCGGGATCGTCGCCAACGGCGCCGCCACCGGCCTCTATCTCGGCGCCCGACTGGGTCCCGGCCCCCGAGACGGGTTGATGACCGGCTTCGTGGCCCGCCGGCCGGGCCGGTCGGTCCGGCTGGTGCGCACCGTCATCGAGGTCACCGTGCTGGCGCTCGGCTGGCTGCTCGGCGGCAAGGTCGGTGTGGGCACCGTCGCGTACGCGCTGGCCATCGGTCCGTTGGCCCAGCTCTTCATTCCGATGTTCGCGGTGCCCGCCGGTGCCGCGCCGGACGACCCCGCGCCCACGCCGGGCAGCGTCGCGCCGGTCGCCCCCGCCGGCTGAATCTCACCGACCGTCCGCGAACCGGTACGTCGTGGTGGTGCGGCATACCAGTTCGGAGGGTGGGTGTTCCCTTCCGCGACGCGCGCCGTCATCATCTCTGCATGGGGGAGAACGGTTGGCGCTGGACGGACGCCTGGATCTTCGTGTCGCTTGTCATCGCGAGCGGAGCCGGCCGGCACCGTCGGTCGGCGACGAGTCGACGGCCGGAGGGCGTCCGCCTGACCGACGTGCTCTCCACCGCCGACCACCTCAACCACGCGATTCCGCAGCGGCACGAGGTGGAGGCCGCCGTCCAGCGGCTGGTCGGGGCCGGGCTGGTAAGCGTCGCCGACGGCTGGTTCCGGATCACCGCCGAGGGTGAGCAGCTCTGGCGCAGCCGGCCGCGCGCGGGTGTGGCGACCATGGTGGACACCGTGCAGGGCGTGTTGACCCGCCGACACGCGCCCGGCAGCGCCGACTGGAGCCTGGACGAGGCCGACCACGCGGCGGCCGTGCAGGAGTACGCGGTCCGCTCGATTCCCACGCCCCGCCGGTCACCGGAGGGGCACTCCGGCGGGCACTGACCGCCTCAGCGCACCGGGTGGCCGCTCTGCCGTAGCGCGTCCTTGACCTCGGCCACGGTCAGCTCACCGAAGTGGAAGACACTGGCGGCGAGCACCGCGTCCGCGCCCGCGCCGATCGCGGGCGGAAAGTGGGCCACCTCGCCGGCACCCCCGCTGGCCACCACCGGCACGTCCACCACGGCCCGCACCGCGGCGATCAGCTCCAGGTCGAAACCGGCCTTGGTGCCGTCGGCGTCCATCGAGTTGAGCAGGATCTCGCCCGCACCCAGCTCGGCCCCCCGCTGCGCCCACCGCACCGCGTCCATCCCGGTGCCCCGCCGACCGCCGTGGGTGGTGACCTCGAAGCCGCTGGGGGTGGCGCCGTCGGACGACCGGCGTACGTCGAGGGAGAGCACGAGCACCTGCCGGCCGAACCGGTCGGCGATCTCGGCGATCAACTCCGGCCGGGCGATGGCGGCGGTGTTCACGCCGACCTTGTCCGCCCCGGCACGCAGCAGCGTGTCCACGTCGGCGACCTGCCGGACCCCGCCACCGACGGTAAGCGGGATGAACACCGACTCGGCGGTGCGGCGCACCACGTCGAGCATGGTGCCCCGGTCGCTCGAGGACGCGGTGACGTCGAGGAAGGTCAGCTCGTCGGCACCGGCCCGGTCGTACGCGGCGGCCAACTCCACCGGGTCGCCGGCGTCGCGCAGGTCGACGAAGTTGACCCCCTTGACCACCCGCCCGGCGTCCACGTCGAGACAGGGGATCACCCGTACCGCCACCGTCATGCCGCGAGCCTATCCTCCGCCCGCGCGGCGGCGACCGACCGGTGAGGCCGGCCACCGCCGCGCGGGCGGCTCGGGATTCACACCCGGACGAGCATCTTGCCCAGGTTCTCGCCGCGCAGCAGGCCGAGGAACGCCGCCGGGGCGTTCTCGATGCCGTCCACGATCGTCTCGTCGTAGGACAGCGTGCCGTCGCGCAGCCAGCCCGCGACGTCGCGGACGAACGCGGCACGCAGGTGGTTGTGGTCGCCGACCAGGAAACCGCGCAGGGTGAGCCGCTTACCGATGACAAGTGCCAGGTTGCGCGGGGCCGCCGGCGGCTCGGTGTCGTTGTACTGCGCGATCATGCCGCAGATGGCGACCCGGCCGTGCAGGTTCATCGCCGAGATGGCCGCCTCCAGGTGATCGCCGCCGACGTTGTCGAAGTAGACGTCGACGCCGTCCGGCGCGGCGGTGCGCAGCGAGTCACGGACCGGCCCGTCGTGGTAGTCGAAGGCGGCGTCGAAGCCCAACGCCAGCAGCCGCTCGACCTTGGCCGGCGAGCCGGCGCTGCCGACCACCCGGCCGGCACCCTTGAGCTTGGCGATCTGGCCCACCAGACTGCCGACCGCGCCGGCCGCGGCGGAGACGAAGACCGTCTCACCGGGCTTCATGGCGGCCACCTCCAGCAGCCCGGCGTACGCGGTCAGCCCGGTCATGCCCAGCACGCTCAGGTACGCGCTCACCGGTGCCAGGCTCGGGTCGACCGGCCGGGCGGCGGTGGCGTCGAGCAGCGCGTACTCCCGCCAGCCCAGCCCGTGCAGCACGGTGTCGCCGACGTTGACGTCCGCCGCCTCGCTGGCCACCACCTCGCCGATCGCGGCGCCCTCGAGCGGCGCGTCGAGGGCGAACGGCGGCGTGTACGACTTGACGTCGTTCATCCGTCCGCGCATGTACGGGTCGACGGACACGTACTGGTTGCGGACCACGATCTGGCCCGGTCCGGGCGTCGGGACGTCGGTGTCGACGATCCGGAAGGTGTCCTCGGTGGGCCAGCCCTGCGGGCGGCTGGCCAGGTGGATCTCACGATTGCCGGTCACGGGGTGGTCGTCCTCTCGTCCGCGGTGGGGGCCTGGGTCCGCGCTGTCACGCGGCCGAGGTCTCGCGGACGGTGAGCGTGACGTCGATGTTGCCGCGGGTGGCGTTGGAGTAGGGGCAGACCTGGTGGGCCTGCTCGACGAGCTGCTCGGCGGTCTCCCGGGAGACGGCGGGCAGGTCGACGACGAGCTGCACGGTGAGCCCGAAACCGCCGCTGCCGTTGGGGCCGATGCCCACCTCGGCGGCGACGACGGAGTCGCTCACGTCGGCCTTGGCCCGGCGGCCCACCAGCCGCAGCGCGCCGTGGAAGCAGGCCGCGTAGCCGGCGGCGAAGAGCTGCTCGGGGTTGGCGGCCCCACCGGCGCCACCCATCTCCTTCGGCACGGCCAGGTCGAGCGCGAGGGTGCCGTCGGAGGTCTCGACGCGGCCGTCACGGCCGTCGCCGCTGGCGGTCGCGGACGCGGTGTAGAGAACCTGCATGAGAGTCACTGCTCCTTCTGTCGGTGGATGGTCTCGGTGACCCGGGTGAGGGTGTCGCGCAGCGCGACCAGCTCGCCGTAGCCCAGCCCGGTGGCCTGGGCGATGCGCAGCGGGACCTCGCAGAGCTGCTCGCGCAGCGCCCGTCCCTGCTCGGTGAGGCCGACCTCGACGCGCCGCTCGTCGCGGGCGGACCGCCGCCGGACCACCAGGCCCGCCCCCTCCAGCCGCTTGAGCAGCGGGGAGAGCGTGCCGGAGTCCAGGCGCAGCTCGGCGCCGAGCTCGGACACCGTGGGGGCGTCGTCGGGGCGTTCCCAGAGCACCAGCAGCACCAGGTACTGCGGGTAGGTCAGCCCGACCTCGTCGAGGATCGGCCGGTAGACGTCGGTCAGTGCGCGCGACGCGGCGTAGAGCGCGAAGCACACCTGCCGGCGCAGCACCAGGTCATCTGTCACCGCCGAACCGTAGCCCACAATTAGATTGTGCACAACTGATAGGGCCGGAGGGCGGCCAGCACGCGGCCCACCGCCGCGCCGACCTCAGCGATCGCCGAGGTACGCCTCCAACTCCACCTCGACCAGGTGCTCCGGGTCCAGCAGACCGGCCACCACCACAAGCGTCGCCGCCGGCCGGACCGCGCCGAAGACCGCGTTGTGCCCCCGGCCCACCTCGTCGGCGTACCGCCGGTCGGTCACGTACATCCTGGTCCGGACCACGTCACCCGGCTCGGCACCCACCTCGGCAAGCGCGTCCAGCCCGATCCGCAACGCCTGCGCGGTCTGCGCGGCGGCGTCACCGACGTGCAGCACCCGGCCGTCCACAGTCGACGTGCACCCGGCCGTGAAGGCCCGGTCACCGGCCCGGACCACCCGGGAGTAGCCGTAGTGCTGCTCCCACGGCCCACCCGACCCGAGCCTGGTGACCGTCACACCTCGGCCAGGGTCCGCAGCGCCTCGGCCACCGTGAAGGCACCCGCGTAGAGCGCCTTACCGGCGATCACACCCTCCACCCCGATCGGCTCCAGGGTCGCCAACGCCCGCAGGTCGTCGAGCGTGGACACCCCTCCGGAGGCGATCACCGGACGGTCGGTGCGGGCACACACCTCGCGCAACAGCTCCAGGTTCGGGCCGCGCATCGTGCCGTCCTTGGTGATGTCGGTGACCACGTACCGGCTCGCGCCCGCCTTGTCCAGCCGCTCCAGCACCTCGTACAGGTCACCGCCGTCACGCGTCCAGCCCCGCGCCGAGAGGGTGTGACCCCGCACGTCCAACCCGATGGCGACCCGGTCGCCGTACTCCCCCACCACCCGGTCACACCACACCGGGTCCTCCAGGGCCGCGGTGCCGATGTTCACCCGGGCCGCCCCGGTGCCCAGCGCCGCCCGCAACGACTCGTCGTCACGGATGCCACCGGAAAGCTCCACCTTCACGTCCAACTGGCGCACCACCTCGGCGAGCAGGTGCGCGTTCGTGCCCCGACCGAAGGCCGCGTCCAGGTCGACCAGGTGGATCCACTCCGCGCCGTCCTGCTGCCAGGCCAGCGCGGAGTCCAACGGGTCACCGTAGATGCTCTCGCTTCCGACGGCGCCCTGCACGAGCCGGACGGCCCGGCCGTCTGCGACATCCACGGCGGGTAACAGGGTGAGGCTCAACGTCTTCTCCTCGATCAGGTACGGCGGTCCAGGGCGATCACCACGATCGCCGGCAGTACGAGCAGCAACAGCACGATCAGCGCGATACGCAACGCCAGGTTGTCGACGAACGACCAGATCAGAATCAGCGCCGCCCCGGTGAGCAGCACGATGGCGGCCCGCTCACCCCGGGTGTGCCGGGCCAGCCGCCCGGAGCGGCCCCGCCGCAGCTGCGGGGTCAACCGGCGGACCACCGCGCGACGGCGCTGTCGGCGCGCCACCCGACGCTGCCGGACCGCCCGTTCCCGGGCCTGCTGCGCCTCCCGCTCCGCCCGCCGGCGGGCCCGCTCCCGGCTCACCGCGACGCCCTCGAACCGGGCGTCGGGCAACGACGCTCAGCCACCGGTGGGCAGCGTGGCGAGCCAGTTGCGCAGCAGCGCGGCACCGGTGTCGGCGGACTTCTCCGGGTGGAACTGTGCCGCCGAGAGCGGACCCCGCTCCACGGCGGCGACGAAATCCGTGTCGTGTCGCGCCGTCGTCACCACGGCGCCGGCAGCGGCCAACGCCGCCGGATCGCCCATCGCGTACGAGTGGACGAAGTAGAACCGGCTCTGCGCCGACAGCCCCGCGAAGAGCACCGACTCCGCAGGTGACCGGACCGTGTTCCAGCCCATGTGCGGCAGCCTGGTGGCGGCCAGTCGGGTCACCCCGCCGGGCAGCAACCCCAGCCCCTTGGTCACCACGCCGTGCTCGTCGCCATGCTCGAAGAGCACCTGCATGCCCACGCAGATGCCGAGCACCGGCCGGCCGGCGGCCACCCGCTCCGCGATCACCGGGCCAGCACCCAGCGCCTCGATCCCGGCCATGCACGCGGCGTACGCGCCCACCCCGGGCACCACCAGACCGTCGGCGGCTGCCGCGGCGGCCAGGTCGTCGGTCACCCGGACGTCCGCGCCGGCGGCGACGAGCGCCCGCTCCGCCGAGCGCAGGTTGCCCGAGCCGTAGTCGAGCACCACGACGGCGCTCACGCGTCACCCCCCGGCAGCAGCCACAGCACCCCGCCGACAGTGGCGAGCACCGCGAGCAGCGCGGTGACGACCACCGCCCCCTTCGCCGCGCCCTGGCGGTACAGCGACCAGGTGCCACCGACCAGCACCCCGGCCAGGACCAGCAACAACGTCGGCAACACGGCGCCCATCAGAGCCGCCTTCCATTCGCGACTGCGGGGCTCCGCTTCGCTGCACTCCTCGCGCTCATCAGAGCGCACCCTTCGTGCTCGGGATCGCGCCGGCCGCCCGGGGGTCGATCGAGGTGGCCTCGCGCAACGCCCGGGAAACCGCCTTGAACTGGGCCTCCACCACGTGGTGCGCGTCCGGGTGACCGCCCGGCCGGGCCGCCCGCAGCACGTCGACGTGCAACGTGACCCGGGCCGCCTGCCCGAAGGACTCCCAGATGTGCCGGGTCATGCTCGTCGCGTAGACCGGCCCGATGTACGGGGCCAGCGCCGGCTCGTCGTGCACCACGTACGGCCGACCGGACAGGTCCACCGCGGCCCGGACCAGCACCTCGTCCATCGGCACGGTCGCCGACCCGTACCGCCGGATGCCGGCCTTGTCGCCCAGCGCCTGGTCGAACGCCGCGCCCAGGGCCAGGGCGGTGTCCTCGATGGTGTGGTGCGCGTCGATCTCCAGGTCACCCACCGTGCGTACGGTCAGGTCGAAGCCGCCGTGCCGGGCGATCTGGTGCAGCATGTGGTCGTAGAAGCCGACGCCGGTGCTGATCTCGGCGGCCCCGTTGCCGTCGAGGTCGATCTCGACGAGGACCTTGGTCTCCTTGGTGATCCGCTCCACCCGGGCGGTCCGGCTCATCGCACAGTCTCCATCGCAGAAAGGAAGGCGTCGGTCTCGGCCGAGGTGCCCGCGGTCACCCGCAGCCAGCCGGGCAGGCCGACGTCGCGGACCAGCACCCCCTGCGCCAGCAGGGCGCGCCAGACGCTGGTCTGGTCGCCGCCCACCTCGAAGAGCACGAAATTGGCGTCGCTGTCGGCGACCCGCAAACCACGCTCGCGCAGCGTCGCCACGATCCGATCCCGCTGCACCATGATCGCGCTCACCGTACCGAGGAGGGTGTCGCGGTGGGTCACCGCCGCACGGGCGGCGGCCTGGGTCAGCGTGGAGAGATGATACGGCAGTCGAACGAGCTGCACCGCCTGCACCACCGCCGGATCGGCGGCCAGGTAGCCCAGCCGCCCGCCGGCGAAGCCGAACGCCTTGCTCATCGTGCGGGTGACCACCAACCGGGGGTGGCCGGGCAGCACCGCGAGGGCGCTTACCGTCCCGGGCCGGGCGAACTCGGCGTACGCCTCGTCGACGACCACCATCCCCGGCGCGACGTCGAGCACCCCGGCGATCACCGCCGGATCCAGGGCCGTGCCGGTGGGGTTGTTGGGCGAGCAGAGGAAGACGACGTCGGGTCGGTGCTCCCGGACCTGGGCGACCGCCTCGTCGACGGTCAGACCGAAGTCGACGCCGCGCCGCGCGGGCACCCACCGGGTGCCGGTGCCGAGGGCCAGCAGCGGGTGCATCGAGTACGCCGGAACGAAGCCGAGCGCGCTGCGCCCCGGCCCACCGAACGCCTGCAGGAGCTGCTGCTGGATCTCGTTGGAGCCGTTGGCCGCCCACACCTGCTCGACGGTGAGCCCGTGCCCGAGATATTCGGCCAGATCGGCCCGGAGCGCCACCGCGTCCCGGTCCGGATAGCGGTTCAACTCGCGCAGCTCGGCCGCGAGCGCCTTGCCGATCGCCTCGACCACCGGCTCCGGCACCGGGTGGGAGTTCTCGTTGGTGTTGAGCCGCACCGGCACGTCGAGTTGCGGCGCGCCGTACGGCGACAGCCCTCGCAGGTCGTCGCGGATCGGCAGATCGTCCAGGCCGCTCACGCCGCCTCCCCGCTTCGCGAGGAGGCGGCGTGAGGCACCAGGCGACTGAGCCAACTGGTTCGTTCGCTTCGCTCGCTCACGCCACCCCTCCCGGGAAACGGGCCTGGACCGCCTGGCCGTGCGCCGGCAGGTCCTCCACGTTTGCCAGGGTGACCACGTGTGGGGCCACCTCACGCAGAGCGGTCTCGGTGTACTCGATCAGGTGCACGCCGCGCAGGAACGACTGCACCGACAACCCGGAGGAGTGCCGGGCGCAACCGCCGGTGGGCAACACGTGGTTGGACCCGGCGCAGTAGTCGCCGAGCGACACCGGCGACCAGGCGCCCACGAAGATCGCCCCGGCGTTGCGGACCCGCAGCGCCCACTGCCGGGCGTCGACAGTCTGGATCTCCAGGTGCTCGGCCGCGTACGCGTCGACCACCCGCAGCCCCGCCTCCAGGTCGTCGACCAGGACCACACCGCTCTGCTCACCTGTCAACGCCGTGGTGACCCGGTCGGCGTGTTTGGTCGCCGGCACCTGCCGGGCCAACTCCCGCTCGACCGACTCGACGAGCGTCAGCGACGGGGTGACCAGCACGCTCGCGGCGAGCGGGTCGTGCTCGGCCTGACTGATCAGGTCGGCGGCGACGTGCGCCGGATCGGCCGTGTCGTCGGCCAGGATGGCGATCTCGGTCGGCCCGGCCTCGGCGTCGATGCCGACCACGCCGCGCAGCAGCCGCTTGGCGGCGGTCACCCAGATGTTGCCGGGGCCGGTGATCAGGTCGACCGGGTCGCACCGCAGCTCACCCAACGGGTCCACAGCCGCGCCGTACGCCAGCATCGCCACCGCCTGGGCCCCGCCCACGGCGTACACCTCGTCGACGCCGAGCAGCGCGCACGCGGCGAGCACCCGGGGGTCGGGCAGACCGCCGTTGTCCTTCTGCGGCGGGCTGACCACCACCAGCGACCGCACACCGGCCGCCTGGGCGGGCACGACGTTCATCACCACCGTCGACGGGTACATCGCCAGGCCGCCGGGCACGTAGAGGCCGACCCGGTCGACCGGCAGCCAGCGCTCGGTGACGGTGCCGCCGGGCACCACCTGCGTGGTGTGGTCGGTGCGTCGCTGGTCGTCGTGCACCCGGCGGGCTCGGCTGATCGACTCCAGCAGCGCGGCGCGCACGGCCGGGTCGAGCACCCCCTCGGCCTCGGTGATCGCCTCGACCGGCACCCGCAGCACCGCCGGGGAGATGCCGTCGAACCGCTCGCTGGCCTCCCGGATCGCCGGGTATCCATGCTCGCGGACCGCCTCCACCAGAGGGCGGATCCGCTCGACGGCAACCGAGACGTCGAGCTGGGCACGGGGCAGCAGGCGGCGCGGGTCACCGAGACCGTTGCGCAGGTCGATCCGATTCAGCACCCTTGCGAGTCTAGGCGGCCGGCGCGGAGCGCACCCGAGCCGCCCGACCGCCGGGACGGTGAGCCGGGCCACGCCCCGGGGGGCGAGATTGGTTAGGCTCGACCATGTGACCGCACGGCTGCCGGTGTTCCCGCTCGCAACAGTGCTCTTTCCCGGGTTGGTGCTGCCGCTGCACATCTTCGAGGAGCGCTACCGGGCGCTGGTGCGGCATCTGGTCGATCTGCCCGAGGGTGCTCCGCGTGAGTTCGGCGTGGTGGCCATCCAGGCCGGTTGGGAGGTTGCGCCCACCGGTCCCGGCGCCCGCGCCACGCCGAGCGCCGGCGACGTCACCCTGCACGAGGTGGGCTGCACGGCGGAGCTGCGCCAGGTGACCGAGCTTGCCGACGGGGGCTTCGACATCGTCACGGTCGGCCGGCGTCGCTTCCGGATCGCCGAGGTCGACGACAGCGCCGCGCCCTACCTGACCGCCGACGTGGAGTGGTTGCCCGACCCGTCCGGGCCGGACGAGGTGGCCGAGCTGCTGGCCGCCCGGGTGATCGCGGTGTTCCGGCAGTACCTCGGCCTGATCCGCTCCGATCCGGAGGAGATCTCCGAGCAACTGCCGGAGGACCCGACGGTGCTCTCCCACCTGGTGGCGGCGACCGCGGCGCTCACCGTCGACGACCGCCAGCGGCTGCTGGCGATCGACGACACCGCCGCCCGGCTCCGCGCCGAGCTGCGGCTGCTCAACCGCGAGGCGGCTCTGCTTCGTCAGGTGCGGGCGGTGCCGGTGCCGCTGACGGAGTTGGCGTCCCCGCCGACACCCAACTGAGGTCGGCCGGTTCGGGCTCCGGACGCAGCCCCGGCCACCGCGACCAGCCGGCCAGCAGGGTGTACATGACCGCGGCACCGAACGCCGGCAGCAGCAGGTTGCCGTGCGGGACCGGCAGCACGCCCAGCAGCCAGTCGACCCCACCTGCCCGCAGGTCTGCGGGTTTGGTGAAGGCCTGCCCGGCCGGGGCGGTGTCCAGCAGCCGGTCGAAGGTGGCCAGGCCCACGCGCCGACCCACCTGCCAGGCCACCGGTGCGGCGGCCAACGCGCCGAGCACCGCGGCGAGCAGCCCGACCGGACCCCGCCGCCGCCGCAGCACGAACCACAGGGCGAGCGCGACCAGCAGCCCGAAGCCGAGCCCGAGCAGGCTGAACCACCCGTCCGCGGCGATCGGCTGCTCCGGTTGCGGGTCGGCGTAGATCGCCCCCTCGACGGTCTTGACCACCGGAGTGTCCGGTGCGAGCGCGGCCCAGAGCAGCCCGAGCGGCACACCCAGCACGGCCAGCGCGAGCACGGTGCCGAGCACCGTCAGCACGGCGCGCAGCGGACGTCGCGGCTCGTCGAAGCGCAGCTCCAGCGAGCTCTGGTACGCCGACGAAGGGGCAGCGCCAGCCGCGGGCTCGCCGACCGACAGCGGCTCACCCGCCGACGGCGGCTCATTGACCGACGGCGGCTCGGTGACCGACGGCGGCTCGCCCGCTGACGGCGGCTCACCGACCGGCGGTGTCGCGTCCGACGCTCGGGGCGGCGCGGACCGGTCGGGCTCGTCGACGGGCCGCTCACGGTCGGGGTTGTCCGGGCTCACCCGATGATCCTCTCAGGCCCGCTCCGGGGCCGGGGCCCCGGTGGCGGCAGACCAGCTCACCGGGCGAACGGCTCCACCATCATCGCCGCCGCGCGCAGCCACGCCTGCCGGGTCTCCGGCTGGAGCTGGTGGTACTCGATCGACGACCCGGTCTCCAGCGCCGGGTCGTACGGCACCACGGCCACCCCACGGGTACGGGTGGCGAAGTGCCGCTCCAGGTCGTCCTGCAGGGGCGAGCGACCCGGCGTCGGGCAGGAGATGAGGGTGATCGCGTTGTCCGCCAGCTCGCCCATGCCCTCCTCGTGCAGCAGGTCGAGCATCCAGTCGGCGCTGAACGCCGCGTCCTCGCGGGGCACTGTGGTCACCACCAACTGATCCGCGGCCTGCATCACCGTGCGCCAGTTGGGGCTCTCCACGTTGTTGCCGGTGTCCACGCACACCACCTCGTGGGTACGGCGCAGCAGCTCCAGCACCCGTCGGACGGTGAACTGGTCCAGTCGCTGGGCGAAGCGCGGGCTCTCCTCGCCGGCCAGCACGTCGTACGAGCCGTCGGAGGCGTGCCGCAGGTAGTCGTCGAGCCGACCCAGCAGGGTCGAGCCCTCCAGGATCTCGATCTGGGCCAGGTCGCTGACCAGGTGCCGGATCGTCCGGGCGTGTCGGGCGCTGCCGGCGCGCAGGCCGAGGGTGCCGCGTAGCTCGTTGTCGTCCCAGGCCAGTACGCCCTTCCCGCGCACACTGCCGACGGTGGCCGCGGCGAGCACGGTGGCGGTGGTCTTGTGCACCCCGCCCTTGGGATTGGCGAAGGCGAACACCCGGGGGGTGCCCAGGTCGCGGCGGAGCACCCCGTCGGCCCGCTCCTGCTCCGGGTCGACGCCCTGCGGGCGCCACTCGACCCGGGCCGGGTAGGCGCGTTCGGCGATCGCCGAGCCGACGGACGGGGTGGGCGGCGGCACGACTGGCGCGGCGGGCGGGGGTGCGACCGGTGGCGGTGCGACCGGTGGGGGTGCGACCGGTGGGGGTGGCGGCGCGGCCACCGGGTAACCGGTCTCCGGCTGGTAGCCGGTCTCCAACAGCGCGTACCGCGACTCCACCGGCGGGTCGCCCTGCCGGTAGCCGTTGTCCAGCAGCGCGTAGCGGGACTGGGCGGGGTCGGGGGCGCGGGGCGGCGGCTCGGGCTCGGCCCGGTACGCCGGTTCCGCCTGGTAGCCCGGCTCGGCGCGGTAGTCCGGCTCGGCCCGGTAGCCCGGCTCCGCGCGATACCCCGGTTCGGCGCGATAGTCCGGCTCGGCCCGGTAGTCCGGTTCGGCCCGGTAGTCCGGCTCGGCCCGGTAGCCCGGCTCCGCGCGATACCCCGGTTCGCCGCGATAGCCCGGCTCGGCGCGGTAGTCCGGCTCGGCGCGGTAACCGGGTTCGGCGCGGTAGTCCGGCTCCGCGCGATAGGCCGGCTCGGCGCGGTAGTCCGGCTCCACGCGATAGGCCGGCTCGGCGCGATAGGCGGGCTCGGCCCGGTACGCCGGCTCCGACCGGTAGTCCGGCTCGGCCCCGTAGCCGGGCTCCGCCCGGTACCCCGGCTCCGCCCGGTAGGCGGGGTCGACGCGGTAGGTCGCCTCGGCCCGGTAGGCGGGGTCCGCGCCGTACGACAACTCGGCCGGATGCCCGACGGCCGGTGCCCGCCCGGCGTACCCGTTCGGGGCCGCACGTCGTGGCAGCGGGTCCGGCGGTGCCTCGTCGGCCCGCCGCTCCGGCTCGGTCTGCTCCGCGCCGCGACCGCCCAGCCGGGCGCGGTCCAACAACGCGCGCCACCGCGGCGCTGGTTCGGCCGGCCGGCCCCAGCCGGTCTCACTGCCCTCCACGGCCCGCCCTCCCAGCACCATCGATCTTCGTCTGACAGGCTACGAAGCAAACCCTATTCGGACCACACCTCAGAACGCACACCAGCCGGCGCAGATCACGACGGCGTGGGCGTCGGCGGCTCGCCGGCGGTGGTGACGTCCGGCGAGGTGGTGAGGCTCGGCGGGGGCGGCTCGGTGGGCTCCGGCGACGACGGTGCGGGTAACGGAATCGTCACGACGGGTGCGGGTTCCGACGATTCGCCCATCGACGCCGACGGCACCGGTGTGCCCGCTGCCGGCTCCGTCCGCTCGACCGCGCTCGGCGCGGGCCTCGACCCGGTGTCGGCGGGCGGGCGCACCACGTCACGCTGCTCGGGCAGGGGCGGTGTGAAGACCGTGCGGTCCAGCCGGTACACCTCGGGGGCGGGGTCGACCGCCCGCACGTCCGGCCGGGCCGCCATGCCCCGCAACACACCCGGCGCCGCTCGTACCACCGCGGCGTAGACGCAGGCGCAGCCGTTGCGGTACGCGGCCGCCTCGGCGGTCGCCACCTCGGCGCCGCTCGCGTACCGCGCCCGCAACTCCCGCTCGTCCGGGCCGTCGCCGTCGACAGCGGTGGCCCGGGCCCGGTAGTCGGCGGCTTCGGTCTCCTTACGGGCCGCCACCTGGTCCATCCCGGCGACCACGTCGTCCGGCACCCGCAGCGCGGGAATCTTGACGATCTCGGTCTGCCGCCCCGGCAGTGGGACCCGCCCGAAGACCGTCGAGACCGGAACGTCGCCGAGCACCGCCGCGAGACGCTGCGGCGGCAGGTACGCGACGAGTGTGACAAGCGCGTACGTCCCGTCCCCGGCGGCCGGGGCGGACTCGGTGAGCGCGGCCAGGTCGGCGGCGGCGGACCGCAGGTAGCCGGGCACCGAGTCGCCGTCGACGACGCCGACCCGGGTCACCTCGCCCACCGTCCGGTCGCCGAGCGGAGTCTCGTCGGCGGCCCAGAGCGCGGTGCCCAGCACCGCCGCAGCGGACAGCGCGGCCGCCCAGGTGAGCACCCCGGACCGGGTCGGCCGGTCACCCAGCCGGGCCACGGCCCGGGTCAGCGGCGGCAGCAACCGTTGGTCAAGCTGCCGCAGCAGGTTGCCGGCGCGCACGGGCGGGATCCCCTCGTCGGATCGGTGTCGGGCGGTCGCCGCTCAGTCACGCAGGATCTGGAGCGCGCGGTCCAGGTCGTCAGGGTAGTCGCTGACGAACCGGACCTCGTCCCCCGTTCGGGGGTGCAGGAAGCTCAGTTCGCGGGCGTGCAGCCACTGTCGGGCCAGGCCGAGACGGGCCGAGAGGGTGGGGTCGGCACCGTATGTCAGGTCACCCACGCACGGGTGCCGCATGGTGGAGAAGTGCACCCGGATCTGGTGGGTCCGGCCGGTCTCCAGTCGGACGTCGACCAGGCTGGCCGCCGGGAACGCCTCCAGGGTGTCGTAGTGGGTGATGCTCGGCTTACCGCCGGAGACCACCGCCCAGCGGTAGTCGTGGGTGGGGTGCCTGTCGATCGGCGCGTCGACAGTGCCGCGCAGCGGGTCCAGGTGACCCTGCACCACCGCGTGGTAGCCCTTGTCCACCTCGCGGTACTTGAAGGCCCGCTTCAACGCCGTGTACGCCTGTTCGCTCTTGGCCACCACCATGATCCCGGTGGTGCCCACGTCGAGCCGGTGCACCACGCCCTGCCGCTCGGCGGCGCCACTCGTGGAGATGCGGTGCCCGATCGCGGCGAGGGCGCCGATCACCGTCGGGCCGGTCCACCCGGGGCTCGGGTGTGCGGCCACCCCCACCGGCTTGTCGACCACCACGATGTCGTCGTCGGCGTAGACCACCCGCAGGCCGGGCACCGCCTGCGGCACCACGGTCGGCGGCGCGACCGGGGCGGGCAGCGTGACCTCCAGCCAGGAGCCGGCCTTGACCTTGTGCGAGTTGGCTCGGGAGGCGCCGTCGACAAGCGCGTCCCCGGCGTCGACAAGCGCGGCGGCGGCGGTGCGGGAGAGCCCGAACAGCCGGGACACCGCCTGGTCAAGTCGCATGCCGTCGAGGCCGTCCGGGACCGGGAGGGAACGGTGGTCGCCGCCTGCGGCGAACGCGGAGGTCATGCCCGCTCCTTCTGGTCCGCGCCCTGGGCGGCGTCCGTCTCGACCGGGGCGCCGTCGCGCCCGGCCCGCCGGCCGTCCCGCTGCCGGCCGGTCAACTCCAGCAGCATGGCCAGCAGGACACCGCAGACAAGTGAACTGTCGGCCAGGTTGAACACCGGCCAGACCTGGCCGTACGGGTCGAACAGGCTGATCATGTCGACCACGTGCCCGTGGAAGGGCGCGGGGGCCCGGAAGATCCGATCGACGAGGTTGCCCAGCGCGCCGCCCAGCACCAGGCCGAGGCAGATCGCCCACGGCAGCGAACGCAGTCGCAGGGCCATCCAGACGATCCAGCCGACCACACCGATGGTGATCAGCGGGAAGATCCAGGTGTGGTCCGCGCCGATGCTCCAGGCGGCACCGCTGTTGCGGGTCAGACTCAGGTAGACGGCCCCACCGAGCAGCCGGACCGGCTCCCGGTCGGTCAACGCGGCAAGCGCGAGGTGCTTGGTGACCAGGTCGGCCAGCAGGGCCACCAGGGCGACTCCGGCGAGAATCGCGACGGCCCGGGACCGGCGTGTGCCGCCGCCCGGGTCGGTGCGGCCGGGTTCGGCGGACGGTGCTGCGGTCATGCGCTCCCCATCGACAGTCTCGGCGGTGATCGCTCACCGTCTCATCGCCGCCGGGGAGCGGACCTCAGCGCCGCTCCTCCAGCTGCTTGCACGTCACACACTGGGTGGCCGACGGGAAGGCGGCGAGGCGCTCGACCGGGATCGGGTTGCCGCACCGCTCGCACCAGCCGTAACCACCCTCGTCGAGACGCTCCAGAGCGCGCTCGACCTGTGTGATCCGTTCCAGAATGCTGTTGGCGAGAGAGATCTCCTGCTCCCGCTCGAGCGTCTTGGTGCCCGTGTCGGCCTGGTCGTCCCCGGCCGAGTCGGTCAGCCGATCGCGCTGCAGCTCGGTGATCTCACTCAGCGTCTGATCGTACTCGGCGCGCAGCTCGTCCCGCCGCGCCGCCAGCGCCGCCCGGATCTTCTCGGTCTCCGCGGTGCTGCGGGTGGCCTTGGCCACCGGCTTACGCCCGGCGGTCCTGGTGTCGGCTGGCTTCGCCATGGGTCGCTCCCTCGGCCGGGGAGCCGCGTTGTCCGCGGCACCTGGTCAGGGGGCGTCAACCACAACGTCCCCTAGATGTACGAAAAGGGGCGCACGGCGACGATGGCCGCGCACTCCGGAGGTTGGCAAGAATACGGAACGTACAGGCGTCCGACAACGTGCCGCACCGTCGCACCGCTCAACTACCCCTAGCCCTGCCTAACTGGGGCAAAGGGAACGCTAGCAGGTCAACCGACCGCCTCATCGCCGTACTCGCCAAACCATCGGGCCAGCCGACCCCGCCGACTGACCGCCCTCAGCCGCCGTTCGGCGGCGTCGCGCACCCCGGCCGTCGCCACGATCAGCAGACTGTCGCCGGTCTTCAGCCGGGTGCCCGGAGTCGGCACGAAACCCACCCCGTCGCGCAGCACCAGGGTCACCGACGCGCCCAACGGCAGCCGCAACTCGTCCACGTGCACGCCCGCCAACCGCGAGCCCGGCGGCACCTCCAGTTGAAGCAGGTCCGCCCGCATCCGCTCCAGCGGCGCGGTCTCCAGATGGATCTCGGTGGCCTCCGCCGGCGCGGTCACCCGCAACCGGCGGGCGAACGGCCCCAGCGTGCTGGTCTGCACCAGCGTGAAGATCACCACGAGCACGAAGACCACGTCGAAGAGGCGCTCCGCCCCCGGCACCCGCTCGGAGAGCGGAATGGTCGCCAGCACGATCGGCACCGCCCCGCGCAGCCCGGCCCAGGACAGGAACGCCTGTTCCCGGAGGCCGACCCGGAACGGCAGCGCCGAGACGGCCACCGACAGCGGGCGGGCCAGCAGCACCAGGGCCAGCCCGGCGACCACCGCCGGCAGCACCGCCGCGTCCAGCCGGCCCGGCGAGGCCAGCAACCCGAGCAGCACGAACAACCCGATCTGGGCGAGCCACGCCAGCCCGTCCGCGAAGCCGAGGATCGCCTGCCGGTGGGACAGCCGCGCGTTGCCCAGCAGCACCCCGGCCACGTAGACGGCGAGGAACCCCGAGGCGTGCAGCACCGCCCCCGCGGCGTACGCCAGCACGGTGATGCCCACCGCGGCGATCGGGTAGAGCCCGGCCGAGGGCAGCGCGGCCCGGCGCAGCGCCCAGGTGCCGGCGACACCCGCGCCCACGCCCACCGCCGCACCGACGCCCAGCTCGTAGCAGACCAGCCCGACCTCGTACCACCACGGGTGCGACCAGCCCTGGTGCGACAGCAGCACCACGAGCAGCACCACCGGGGCGTCGTTCATGCCCGACTCGGCCTCCAGCGTCGCCACCAGGCGGGGCGGCAACCGCAGCCGGCGCAGCGTGGCGAAGACGGCCGCCGCGTCGGTGGACGAGAGCACCGCGCCGTAGAGCAGCGCCAACCGCCAGTCCAGCCCCAGCAACAGGTGTACGGCCACGCCGACCACCACGATGCTCACGACCACGCCCACCGTGGACAGCGCGGACGCCAGCCCGAGCACCGGTCGCAGCGTGGACCACCGGGCGGTCAGGCCGCCCTCCGCGATGATCACGATCAGCGCGCAGAAGCCGAGGGTACGGGTCAACTCGACGTCGTCGAAGCGGATACCCAGGCCACTCTCGCCGATCGCCACGCCCAGCGCCAGGTAGACCAGGAGGCTTGGCACACCCAGCCGGGTGGAGAGTCGCACCGCGCCGACGGCGACCAGCAGCACGGCCGCTCCCAGCAGCAGCGCGAGATCAAACCCGGGCGTCACGGCTGCCTGGCCTGGGCGATCCTCACTCGGCGGATCCGTCGCGCAGTTGGCGCAGCACCTCGGACAACTCGGGGCTGGGCCGATCGACGAGGAAGAGCTTGTCCCGACTGGCCGCTCCGGCGCGCAGCGCGACCTCGGCCCGCCGGACACCCAGGGCAGCGGCCAAGGCCCGGCGGGCCGCCTCGGTCGCCCGACCGTCGACTGCCGGTTCGTGCACCGCGATCACCAGGGCGGGCCCGTGCGGGCCGTCGAAGCGGCCGCCCACCCGGGCGGACGATGCGCCGGGCTTCACGCGTACCGCCACGGTGAGCGTGTCAGGCGCGGGCACCGGGCCGCTCAGATCGGCCGGGCGTCGGCGAGCAGGGCGGTAGCTGGCGCACAGCGCGCGCACGGGGTGAAGCCGAGCTCGGCGGCCTCGGCGACCGGCAGCGTCTCGGGCACCCGGCCGACGAGATGCGGGCAGCTCGCGAGGTGGTAGCGGGGATGGCCGTCCACCACCTCGACGGCGTCGGTAAGTAGCGCCACCCGGGCGGCCTCGGCGGGGGTGACCAGTTGCTCGGCCGGCTCGTCGGCGGCCGGGGCGCCGTGGCTCAGATCGTCGTCGGTCGACGTGGCCGGGCTGACCGGGCCGACCGCAGGGGACGCGTGGTCGACCGGCGTCACGAACGGCGGCCCCTCGTCGAACGGGGTGGCGTCGTTGTCGAACGGGGTGGCGTCGTCGACGCGCGCGTCGAACGGGGGTGCGTCGTCGAGCAGCGCGTCAGCGGGTGCCGCGTGGTCGACCGGCGGCACGGGTGGTTGCCGCCACCCGGTGCCGCCGGTACCAAACGTCGTGGGCACGTGCTGGACCGGCACCTCCGGCTCGACCAGCGGCGGCCCGTACGCGACACCCGGTGTGGCCTGGCTGGCCGTGCGGGGTGCGTCGGGTTGCCGCCGGCCGGTCCGGCCGGGATCCGCCATCGCGCGGTTGGCGGCTGCCTGGCGAGCACCCACCACCAACGCCACGGCGGCCAGCAGACTGGCCGCGATAGAGATGATCAACATGAAGCTGGAGCCCCCGGCCAGGCCGAGCACCAGGAGCACCACCGCGACGAGGATGAGCAGGAGACTTGCGACTATCACGGCTCACCCCCGCCGCTTCGTACCGTCCAGACAAGGCCGGCGACCGTCACCATGTGCGGGGAGCGATCGCCGGCCGGCGCTCAGCGTCCGGCTTCGAGGGCGCCGGAACGCCCGCTGCCGTACGAACCGGCGAGGCCCGCGGCGGCCAGCCCGTTGCCGCCGGCGACCCGGCCTGCCTCGGAGCGGGTCATCTCGGCCTCCAGGCCCTGCCCGCGACCGTCGAGGTCACGCAGCTGGCTCTCCAGGTACGCCTTGAGCCGGGTGCGGTACTCACGCTCGAACTGCTTGAGCTCCTCGATGTGCTTCTGCAGGGCCGTGCGCTTGGCGTCCAGGCCGCCCATGGCCTCCTGGTGCCGCTGGCGGGCGTCCCGCTCCAGGGCGTCGGCCTTCGCGCGAGCCTCGCGGGTCACCTCCTCGGCCTTACCGCGGGCCTCGGACAGCAACTGGTCGGCCTCGCGGCGCGCGTCGGACACGTGGTCGTCGGCGGTGCGCTGGGCCATCATCAGCACGCGCAGGGCCTGCTGCTCACCGTCACCGGTGACGCCGCCGGCCGGGCCGCCGGTCGCCCGGACCTGCTCCAGCTCCGCCTGCATCGCGCGGGCAGCCTGCTCGGCCGCCGACTTGTCGCGCTGCACCCGGTCCAGTTGGGCCTTGACGTCGTTGAGCTCCGCCGCCAGTCGGGCGTCGCCGCCGGGGCCGGCGGGGGCGCCGCCACGGCCGCCGCGCTCCACCTGGGCGCGCAGCTCGTTGTTTTCCTCGATGAGACGGGCAAGCTCGCGCTCGACCTCGTCAAGGAAGGCGTCGACCTCCTCCTCGTCATACCCCCGCTTGCCGATCGGCGGCTTTTTGAAGGCGACGTTGTGGACGTCGGCCGGGGTCAGCGGCATCGAAACTCCTCGGGTCAGTTGCGGCCGCGAAAGCGCGTCGGTCATCAGGCAGATGCCCTGATCGACGGCCCTAACACGAACTCCATCAGCACGAACAGGATAACCAGGAGCACAAGGGAGGCCAGGTCGATGCTCACGGTACCAATTCGCAGCGGAGGGATCACACGCCTCAACGCGTTGAGAGGGGGATCAGTGACGCTCCACACGGATTCCAATCCTGCCGATGCGCCACGTCCCGGTTGCCAGCGCCGGCCGTACTGCAGGACGGCGCTCAACACGAACCGGGACAGAAGAAGAAGCAGGAAGACATAAAGGATCAGGTACAGCACTTGCAGTAAGATCGACAACACGGTCAGCGACGTCCCTCGGGTCGGGCGGGGTCAACTCAAACTGAAAAAGCCGCCCTCAGCGATCTTGGCCTTGTCCTCAGCGGTGACCTGGACGTTAGCCGGTGAGAGCAGGAACACCCGATTGGTCACGCGCTCGATCGTACCGCGCAGGCCGAACGCCAGCCCGGCCGCGAAGTCAACCAGACGGCGGGCATCCGCCTCATCCATTTCGGTGAGATTGATGATCACCGGTACGCCGTCGCGGAAGTGCTCGCCGATGGTGCGCGCCTCCCGGTAGGTGGTCGGGTGCAGCGTGGTGATCTGGTAACGCTGCTCCTCCTCGGGCAGTGCCCGCTCCCGCGACGTGACCTGCGGCGCGAGGGCCAGGTTGTCCCGGGTGTGGTAGGTCAGCGCACCGGACGTCTCGCCCGCCGACGACCGGGTGATCGACCGTACGCTGGACCGCTCGACCCGTTCCGCCCGCTCGCCGTCACCACGCTCGGACTCGCTCAACCGTCCGCCCGACCGCTCGGAGAGTCGACCCCGCTCAGTGGCGCGCGGCCGGGGAGCCGGCGGCTCCTCGGTGTCGTCCTCGTCCTCGTCGGCGAACTCCTCGGCGTACCGGCTCTGCCGGTACCGCGAGTCCCGGTAGCCACCCTTGTCGTAGCCACCGTCGTCGTAGGCCCGCTCGTCGTCTTCTTCGACCAGACCGAGCCAGACCCCCGCCTTGCGCAGTGCACCCATCCCGCGCCCTTCCGTCCGCCGTGCGGCACGCGCCCCCGTGCCATGTCGCCCGTCGCGAGTGGACAACCATGCCCATCGGACCGGAACCGCAATCCCCCCAGCGCGCGATTCGCGTCGCGCGCACGACCCCGACCAGGAGACGCCGCCCCTGAAACAACACTGATGTAATTTGCTTGTCTCGCGGTCAGGCTACCGCAGCGTGGGACGCATTCCGAGCAACGCGCTACCGACGCGGAGATGTGTCGCGCCGTATCGGATCGCGATTTCGAAATCTCCACTCATCCCCGCGGACAGTCCGGTGGCTCCCGGATGGACCGTCCGAAACACACCGGCAACCTCCGCGAGTCGGGCGAAGGCCCGGTCCGGCTCCCAACCGAGCGGAGCCACCGCCATCAGACCGACCAGACGCAACCCCGGCGCGTCGGCGATCGCCTCGGCCACCGGTTCCAGCCCGGCGCCCGGATCGGCCGAACCGGGCAGCGCGCCGCCCCGGGCCGCGTCGCCGTCGATGCTCACCTGGACCATGGCGTCCAGCGGCACCTCCCGGTCGACGGTCGCGGCCGCCAACGCCCGGGCCAGCCGGACGCTGTCCACGGAGTGCACCGCGTCGGCGTAGCGGACCACCGAGCGGACCTTGTTGCGTTGCAGTTGACCGATGAAGTGCCAGCGGGGGCGTACCCCGGCCGCGGCCACCTCGGCGGCCTTGCCGGCCGCCTCCTGGTCGCGGTTCTCCCCCATGTCGGTCACCCCGAGCCCGGCCAGGGCCACCACGTCGCTGGCCGGGTAGGTCTTCGTCACGGCGATCATCGTGACCTCCGCGCGGTCCCGACCGACCTGCGCGCAGGCGTCGGCGATACGGGACCGGATCTGGGCCAGGCCGGCCGCCAGTTCGGCGTGCCGGTCCGGTCGTACGGTGGCTGAGCTGTCGGTCATCGGCGGTGCTCAGGACCCGTTCTTGAGGAAGTCGGGGACGTCCACGTCGTCGAAGAGCACGCGACGCGGCGACTGGGCCGGTGCCGGGTTGCTCACCGGTGCCGGCACCGGGGTGCTCTGCGGCGCCGGCTGGTTGGTGTTGGTCTTGCGGGTCGGCTCGGCCGCCTTGTACGCGGGCGTCCCGCCGTCGAAGCCCGCCGCGATGACCGTCACCCGCACCTCGTCGCCGAGCGCGTCGTCGATGACCGCGCCGAAGATGATGTTGGCGTCCGGGTGGGCCGCGTCAGTGACCAACTGGGCCGCGTCGTTGATCTCGAACAGACCCAGGTCGGAGCCGCCGGCGATGGAGAGCAGCACGCCCCGCGCGCCGTCCATGCTCTGCTCCAGCAGCGGGCTGGAGATGGCCGCCTCGGCCGCCTCGACCGCGCGGTTCTCCCCGCGGGCGCTGCCGATGCCCATCAACGCGCTGCCGGCGCCGCTCATCACGCTCTTGACGTCGGCGAAGTCCAGGTTGATCAGACCCGGGGTGGTGATCAGGTCGGTGATGCCCTGCACACCGGAGAGCAGCACCTGGTCCGCCGTGCGGAACGCGTCCATCATGCTGATGTTGCGGTCACCCAGGGCCAGCAGCCGGTCGTTCGGGATCACGATCAGCGTGTCGCACTGGTTGCGCAGCTCGTCTATCCCCGTCTCGGCCTGCACCTGGCGGCGCTTGCCCTCGAAGGAGAACGGCCGGGTCACCACGCCGATGGTCAGCGCGCCGAGCTTGCGGGCGATGTTGGCCACCACTGGCGCGCCACCGGTGCCGGTGCCGCCGCCCTCACCGCAGGTCACGAAGACCATGTCGGCGCCCTTGAGCACCTCCTCGATCTCGTCGCGGTGGTCCTCGGCGGCGTTCTTGCCGACGTCGGGGTTGGCGCCGGCGCCCAGGCCGCGGGTCAGTTCCCGGCCCACGTCGAGCTTGACGTCGGCGTCACTCATCAGCAGCGCCTGGGCATCGGTGTTGATCGCGATGAACTCGACGCCCTTGAGCCCAACCTCGATCATCCGGTTGACGGCGTTGACCCCGCCGCCCCCGATGCCGACGACCTTGATGACCGCCAGGTAGTTGTGCGGAGGTGTCATCTCCGGTCCTTTCCTTCGAGATTGGCTTCGGCCGACCGGGTACGGCGTGGCCAGACCAGCGGCCGACGACAGCTGTCACCAGCGAGGCTCAGAGGTGAACCCTCACCCTCTACTAGAGGCTTACAGTTATGTCAACCACTGTTCCTCTTCCGGGCAACGTAAGCGCCACCGCGCGATGAGCCAAGGACCCGACCGGCGTGTCGCCGAGCCGAGCGCGACTGGTCACCTCCGTGGGCGCTCCCCGATCAGCGAAAGGTCACCACATCCGGCGCGCTCACGTCGATCCGGTCGGCGTCCTCATCGAGCAGTGCGGTAGCCACCCGGGCCTTGTCCGTACCCCGGGTCGCGTCGCCCCAGACCACCGTCCGGCCTCCCCGCAACCGCAGGCTGATCCGGGCCAACCCCTCCACCTGGAGGTCCACCAACTCCGCGCGGAGCTGCGGGGTCAGCGCGGAAAGGACCTCAAGCGCGGCCCGGGTGCCCGGGTCGTCGGCGGCCGGACGACCCACCGTCACCTGTGGCAGATCGGCGGGACGCCGGTCCACCGTCCGGAACGCCACCCCGCTCCGGTCGATCACGGCGAACGCCGCCCCCTGCGGCACCACCGCCACCGGAGTCCGCTCGGTCACCCGCACCACGAGCGCGCCGGGCCAGTCCCGGGAAACCGTGGCCCGCTCCACCGCCGGCAGCGCACCGACCCGGCGGGCGGCGGCGGCCAGGTCCACCCGGGCCAGCGGCACCCCGTCCGGCACGCCCACCGCGTCGTGCACCTGCACCGGGGTGACCAGCCCGGCACCCTCCACCCGCACCTCCCGGACCCCGAACAGCCCGGTGCCGAGCACCGTCCAGGCGACCAGCCCGGCCACCGCGAGCACCCCGCCCGCCACCGCCCACGGCAGCGCCGCACGCATCCGACGCTGCCGGGCACGAGCCATGAACCGGCGGGTCGAGGGCGGTACCGCGTCACGGCCCGCCCGGACCAACTGCCACCGCCGCGCCGGACCACGGCGCGGGGCACCACCGTCGGCGGCGCTGGTCCGCCCCCGGGCCGGACCGGGACTCATCCGGCCAGGGGCGCCGCGCCGCCGGGCGCGGCGGTGCCACCGAGAGCCGCTCCGTCGCCGCCAGCCGTGGGCCCACCCCGCACCGAATCAGCGATCACCGGTGCCGTGGCCGCCGGGTCGACTGTCGCGGTCGGCGCCGGGCCGGCCGTCCGCTCACCAAGGGCCGCCAGCAACTCGTCACCCATCAGCGAGATCGGCGGGGCGCCCATGGTGACCACCACGTCCCCCGAACGGGCCCGGCGGGCCACCTCGACCGGCGCCGCCTCCCACGAGTCGACGAAGACCTTGCGGTCGGCGGGCAGATCCACCGCCGCGATCAGCGCCGCCGAGCCCTCGCCGGGTTGGCGCAGCTCGCCGGGCCCGAAGACCTCCAGCAGCACCACCTCGTCGGCGATGGCCAGCGCCTCGGCGATCTCCGCCTGGTTGTCGCGGGTGCGGTACAGCCGGTACGGCTGGAAGACGACGATCAGCCGTCCGTCGCCGGCCACCTCGCGCAACGTCTGCATGGCGAGGGTCATCGAGGTCGGGTGGTAGGCGTACTCGTCGTAGACAAGCACGCCGTCCGCGACACCCTTGCGCTCGAAGCGCCGTCGCACGCCGGGGAAGACCGCCAACGCGGCCTCCGCCGCCTCCAGCGGCAGATCCAGCAGGTACGCGGCCAGCACCGCGGCGGCGCTGTTCAGACCCATGTGCCGCCCCGGCACCGGCAGGCGGAACTCGCCGAGCGACCGGCCGTCGATCGCGGCCAGGTAGCGCACCCCACGCGCGGAGGAGACGATCTCGGTCAACCGCAGGTCGGCGTCGGCGGCCTCGCCGTAGGTGAACACCCGCCGCCCCTCGGTGCGAAGGCTCTCGGCCAGCCGCCGACCGCCCGGGTCGTCGGCGCAGGTGATGATGAACCCGTCCGGGTCGGTGAGGCGGGCGAACTCCACGAACGCCGCCTCGAGCGTCGCGTAGTCGCCGTAGGTGTTCAGGTGGTCGGCCTCGACGTTGGTGATGATCGAGACGTACGGGCGGTAGATGAGGAACGAGCGGTCACTCTCGTCCGCCTCGACCACGAAGTGCTCGCCGGTGCCGTGGTGGGCGCCCGAGCCGACCTCGGAGATCTCCCCGCCGATCACGAAGGACGGGTCCACACCGGCCTGCTGGAGCACCATCGTCACCATCGAGGTGGTGGTGGTCTTGCCGTGCGTGCCGGCGACCGCCACCGCACGACGGCCGGTCATCGCCGCGGCCAGGGCCTCCGAGCGGTGCAGCACCCGCAGGCCGCGCCGCCGCGCCTCGACCAACTCCAGGTGGTCCTGCGGAATGGCCGACGAGTAGACGACGGTGTCCACGCCGTCGAGGTTGCTCGCCTCGTGGCTGAGGTGGATGGTGCCGCCGAGCGCCCGCAGCCCCTCCAGCGAGGGCCACTCCCGCAGGTCGCTGCCGGAGACCCGGATGCCGCGGGTGAGCAGCAGCCGGGCCACGCCGAGCATGCCCACCCCGCCCACCCCGATCAGGTGGACGGCACCCAGGTCCTCCGCGGTGAGCGTGCCGGCCGGGGTGAACTGCGCGGTCACCGGGCCACCGCCGCGATGACGAAGGAGCGCAGCGCCTCGTCACCGTCGCGCCGCCCGTACGCCGCCGCGGCGGCGCCCATCGCTGACAACCGCTGCGGGTCGCGGATGAGGGGGATGACGGTGCGCTCCAACCAGTCGGGGGTGATCTCGGCGTCGTCGACGAGCAGCCCACCGCCGGCCTCCACCACGGGCAGCGCGTTGCGCCGCTGCTCCTGGTTGCTGTGCGGGTACGGCACGTAGATCGTGGGCAGCCCGATCGCGGCCACCTCGGCGACGGTCATCGCGCCACCCCGGGCCAGCATCAGGTCGGCGGCGGCGTAGCCCAGCTCCATCTCGGACAGGTAGGGCAACGTCACGTACGGCACCGGCAGGTCGGTGGGGATCGGCACCGGCTCGTTGCGCGCGCCCATCACGTGCAGCACCTGCACGCCGTTGCGGGCCAGCTCCTTGGCCGCCCCGGAGACCGCCAGGTTGATCGAGCGGGCGCCCGACGAGCCACCGGAGACGAAGAGCACCGGCAGGTCGGGGCGGAGCCCGAAGTGGGCGCGGGCGGCGTTGCGCAGCGCGTACCGGTCCAGTCCGGCGATGGTGCGGCGCAGCGGCACCCCGACGATCGTGGCGTCGCGCAGCGACTCGGCCTGGCTCGGCTGGTGGGGGAAGCCGACGGCGATGTTCTTGGTGAACTTCATGCCCAGCCGGTTGGCCACGCCCGGTGGCACGTTCACCTCGTGGATCACCATGGGCAGCTCCCTGCGCCAGGCGGCGAGGTAGGCCGGCACCGAGACGTACCCGCCGAAGCCGACGACCACGTCGGCCTTGACCTCGTCGATCACCTTGCCCGCGGCGCGGGCCGCGGTCCACATCCGGCCCGGGGTACGGACCAGGTTCATGTTCACCGACCGGGGCAGTTGGTACGCCGGGATCTGCCGCAGCTCGTAGCCGTGCGGCGGAATCAGGTCGTTCTCCATCCCGCGCGGTGTGCCGAGGCAGGTGATCCGGACGCCCGGGTCGTGTCGGCGCAGGCAGTCGGCGAAGGCGAGCAGCGGGTAGACGTGCCCCCCGGTGCCACCTCCCGCGAGCACCACCGAACGCAGCGGACCCATCAGCGTCTCCTCTCGCTCGCCGTACCCCCACGGTTGTGGTCCTGGCGGACCCCGCGCGGCGCGGCCTGGTCGTCGTGGCGCCGCTCGCGGGACCGGGGCACGGACCCTCGGCCAGCCGGCGGCGTCGCCGGTCGGCGGCGCCGGCCGGGTAGCGGCGGCAACGGGGCCCAGAGTAGTCGGACCCACCGGGCCGGCGGACGGGCATGCAGTGCTCTGGCCGCATCGGGTTCGGCGCGGGCGAAGGACGCCAGCATGCCGATCGCGGCCAACGTCACGACCAGGGCACTTCCGCCGTCGGAGATGAACGGCAGCGGCAGGCCGGTGATCGGCAGCAGCCCGACCACCCCACCGATGTTGATCACAGCCTGGCTGACCAGCCAGGTGGTCACGGCGGCGGCGGCGAGCCGACGGAACGGGTCGTCGACCCGCCGGGCGATGCGCAACCCGGTGTACGCGAGGACCGCGAACAGGCTGAGGATGACGACACACCCGATCACGCCCAGCTCCTCGGCGATGATCGCGAAGATGAAGTCGTTGTGCGCCTCGGGCAGCCAGTCCCACTTCAGGCTGCCCTTGCCCAGCCCGACGCCGAACCAGCCGCCGTGCTCGATGGCCAGTCGGCCCTGGTAGACCTGGTAACACGGGTCTCCGCACTCGTCCGGCGGCGGCGGGTTGAGAAAGAGCGTCAGTCGCGCCAGGCGGTAGTTGTCCGCGCCGCGCTCACCGGAGCCGGCACCCAGCGAGGCCACCGCGATGAGCAGGCCGACGCCGAGCAGACCGACCACCGTCAGGGTGCCGAAGACCCGCATCCGTACGCCGGCGGCCCAGAGCAGACCGACCACCAGGGCCAGCAGGCAGAGCATCGTGCCCGTGTCGTTGTAGCCGACCAGCACGAAGAGCAGACCCATCACCGGGAAGAGCGGGGTGGCCAGCTCCCGCCACCAGCCCAGCGCCGCCCCCTTGCGGGCGATCACGTGCGCGCCCCAGAGCACCAGCGCGAACTTGGCGAGCTCGGAGGGCTGGACCTGGACCCCGCCGATGAACAGCCAGAGCAGCCGCGCCTCGATCGGGCCGATCCGGGCGGAATCCTGTTGGGTCAGGCGCGCGTACGCGAGCAGCAGGTTGAGCACCAGCAGCAGCCCGATCGCGCTGAACAGCAGCGGCCGGCCCAGCGACCGGTACGTGCTGGCGGGCAGGCGCTGACAGGCCCAGAAGACCCCGATGCCGATCACCGCGAAGATCGCCTGTTTGGTCACCGACGCCGAGGCGTTGCCGTCCTCGGCGTAGTCCTTCACGCTGGTCGCCGAGAAGACCATGGTGAGGCCGATCAGCAGCAGCAGGCCGGCGCTTGACAGCAGCAGATAGTAGGAGGCCAGCGGCCGGTCCAGCAGGCCGCGCAGCGCGGCGATCCCGCCGGCCGCGTCCAGCCCGCGCAGCGGCACGGGCGACGCCGGTTCCGTCGCGCGCGGTGCCGCGTCCGGTTCCGGGCCACGGGTGTCGTCCGGCGGCGCGACGGCCTCCGCGGTACGCGCCGGGCCCGGTGACCGTCGCGGCCGACCGGCTGTCCTGTCGTCGGTGCCTGAATCCTCCCCCACCCCGACATCATCACCGCTTGGCGCGCCCGAGCGGCCCACAACGACGCACCGGGCGTGTCGGACCAGGGGACGGCGCCCGCGCATCGCCGCCTTTGCTCTGCTCCCACCCGCGCGACACCCCTCGTCCGGTATCCGGACCGGGGGTGTCGCCTCCGTGGGAGCAGAGCAAAGGGCAACCGAACACCCTCGCCACCACGCCGGCGCACTGTCACGACCAGGACGGTGACCTGCCGGAACGGGGTGACGATCAGGTCATGTTGGCGAGGAACTCGCTGTAGAACAGGCCCAGGGCGATGGCCACCCCGATGCCGGCGATGATCCAGAAGCGCACCACGATGTTGACCTCACTCCAGCCGGCCAACTCGAAGTGGTGCTGTAGCGGTGACATCCGGAACACCCGTTTACCGGTGGTCTTGAAGGAGATGATCTGGATCACCACGGACATCGTGATGATCACGAAGAGCCCACCGATGATCGGCAGCAGCAGGATGGTGCGGGTCGACATCGCCATGCCGGCGATCAGACCGCCAAGCCCCAACGCCCCGGTGTCGCCCATGAAGATCCGCGCCGGGGACGTGTTCCACCAGAGGAAGCCCACACAGGCCCCGGCCGCCGCCCCGGCGATGAGCGCGATCTCCAACGGGTCGCGGACCTCGTAGCAGTACGGCTGGGTGTAGTTCGGGTCGGCGCACCAGTGGCGGTACTGCCAGAACGCGATGAGCGCGTACGAGGCCAGCACCATCACCGACGCGCCGGTGGCGAGACCGTCCAGGCCGTCGGTGAGGTTCACGCCGTTCGTCGCGGCCATCACCACGAAGATGAAGATGATCACCGCGCCGACCTTGCTGACCTCCAGGGCGTCGATGTCCCGGATGAAGCTCAGCGTGGTGCTACCCACCGTCTCGGTGTTCGTCGCCAGGCCCGAACCGTTCGTCATGGTGCTCGGGAACCACAGCGCGATCACCCCGAAGACCGCACCGACCAGGATCTGCCCGAGCAACTTGCCGCGCTTGTTCAGACCGGCGCTGTTGCGCTTGCGCACCTTGAGGAAGTCGTCGAGGAAACCCACAGCGCCGGAGAAGACCATCAGCCCCAGCAGCACCAGCGCGGTGATGGTCGGCTCCACCTGGGCGATCTGCTGGTCCGGCAGGGTGGTCAGGGCCAGGTGCCCGGCCACGTACGCGATCACCGTGGCCAGGATGAAGACCACGCCACCCATGGTGGGCGTGCCCTTCTTGCCCTGGTGCATGGCCGGGCCGTCGGTCCGGATCGGCTGACCGGCCTTGAGCCGGGTGAACACCTTGATCGCGATGGGGGTGCAGAACAGCGACACGATGAACGCCACCCCGATGGCGACGATGACCGCCCTCATCGGGTCGACTCCTCACCGGCGTCGGCGCGCAGGGCGTCGGCCACCTCCCAGGTCCGGTACCGGGAGCCCTTGACCAGGACGACATCGCCCGGTCGTAGCTCGCTCCGCAGCACCTCGACGGCCGCCGCCTGATCGGTGAGCAGCACCGACTCTCCTCCCCAGTTCGCTACCGCTGTCGCGCCTTCGTGGATCGGCGCGGCCGGCTCGCCCACCACGAGCAGCCGGTCGACACCCAGCTCGGCCGCGAGTCGGCCGACCTCGGCGTGGCCGTCGTACTCGAACGGACCCAGCTCGGCCATGTAACCAAGCACCGCGACGGTACGCCGACCCTGGCCGATGCTGGCGAGCGCCCGCACCGCCACCGTCATCGAGGCCGGGTTGGCGTTGTACGAGTCGTCGATGACAGTCACCCCGTCGGGGCGGTCGAAGACGTCCATCCGGCGGGTCGACACCAGCCCCAACTCGCCGAGGGCCGTCGCCAGCTCCGCCAGCGGCATGCCCAGCTCCCGGGCCACCGCCGCCGCGGCGAGAGTGTTGCCGACCTGGTGCCGCCCGGTCAGCCCGAGCCGCACCGGCACGCGCCCCTCCGGGGTGACCAGGGTGTACGACGGGTGCCCCCGCTCGTCGAGCGTGACGTCCTCGGCGCGCACGTCCGCGTCCGACGCCTCGCCGTAGCGGACCACCCGGGCCCGGGTCCGGCTCGCCATGGCGTCCACCCGCGGGTCGTCGGCGTTCAGCACGGCCAGCCCGTCCGGCGGCAGGGCCTCGACCAGCTCACCCTTGGCCTGCGCGATGGCCTCCTGCGAGCCGAACTCGCCGATGTGCGACGTGCCGACGTTGAGCACCACGGAGATCCGGGGCGGCACCAGCTCACACAGGTAACGGACGTGCCCGATGCCGCGCGCGCCCTTCTCCATCACCAGGTAGCGGGTGTCCGGCCCGGCCCGCAGCGCGGTGTACGGGTGCCCCAGCTCGTTGTTGAACGACCCGGGCGGCGCCACCGTGGCCCCGAGCCGGGCGGTGAGCTGACCGATCAGGTCCTTCGTGGTGGTCTTGCCGGAGGAGCCGGTCACGCCGACCACCGTCAACTCGGGCAGCCGGTCCACCGCGGCGCGGGCCAACCGGCCCATCGCGGCCAGGGCGTCGTCAACGAGCACCATCGGCACCCCGGGCACCGCACGGCTGCCGAGCACCGCCACCGCCCCGGCCTGGACCGCCGTGGCCGCGTAGTCGTGCCCGTCGACCTTCTCCCCCGGGAAGGCCACGAAGAGCGAACCGGGCCCCACCTTGCGCGAGTCGAACTCCACCGAACCGGTGACGGTGGCGGCCGGGTCGGCGCCCACCAGCCGCCCGTCGACCGCCGCGGCCACCTCGGCCAGGCTGAGCGCGATCATCGCCGACCCGCCAGGTCCCCGAAGCGGGCCCGCAGCGCGTCGGCCAGCTCGACGCTGTCGTCGAACGGAAACACCTCGCCCGCCACCTCCTGGCCCCGCTCGTGCCCCTTGCCGAGCAGCGCGATCACGTCGCCCGGCTCGGCCAGCCGAACCGCCTCGTCGATCGCGGCACGCCGACCGGACACCTCGATGATCCGGGCGGCGGTGCCGGCCCGGTACGCCCCGGCGAGCACCTCGGCGCGGATCTCCGCCGGGTCCTCGGTACGCGGGTTGTCGTCGGTCACCAGCACCACGTCCGCTCCCTCGGCGGCGGCCGCGCCCATCACCGGCCGCTTGCCCCGGTCCCGATCTCCGCCGGCGCCGATCACACAGATCAGTCGGCCGACGCTCAGCTCGCGCAGCGCGGCCAGCGCGGCCACTATCGCGTCCGACTTGTGCGCGTAGTCGACCACCCCGCGCACCGGGCCGACGCTGTCGACCAGCTCCAACCGGCCGGGCACCCCACCGCAGGCGGCCACGCCGGACGCCGCGGTCGCCGGGTCCACCCCGGCGCCCACGAGCGCGGCGATGGCCAGCAGCGCGTTCGCCACGTTGTGCCGGCCGGGCAGCGCCACCCCGGCGGACAGGACCACCCCGTTCGGGCCGTGCGCGGTGAACCGCTGGGCGTACCCCTCGCCGTCCACGCCGTCGGCCCACCAGGTCGCACCCTGGTCACCGGCCGCCGAGTAGGTGACGGTCGCCGGCTTGTGCAGCGGCTGCAACGCCGGGTCGTCGTGGTTGAGCACCTCGACCGCACAGCGCCCGTCGAAGAGCTGCGCCTTCGCGGCGAAGTAGTCGTCGCTGTCGGCGTGGAAGTCCAGGTGGTCGGAGCCGAAGTTGGTGTATCCCCCGACGGCGAACCGGACACCGCCCACCCGGCCCATGGCGAGCGCGTGGCTGGAGACCTCCATGACCACGGCGGTGACCCCACGCTCGCGCGCGGTGGCAAGCATGGCGTGCAGGTCGGTCGCCTCGGGGGTGGTGCGCACGCTGTCGATCACCAGATCACCGAGCCGGGTCTCCACGGTGCCGATCAACCCGGTGGTGTGCCCGGCGGCCCGCAACCCCGACTCGACCAGGTACGCGGTGGAGGTCTTGCCGGCGGTGCCGGTGACGCCGATCACGGTGAGCGCGGCGGTCGGGTCGCCGTAGACCGCCGAGGCCAGCTCGCCGAGGACCGCGCGGGGGTCGGGCACCACGAGGGCGGGCAGACCGCTCGCCGCCGCCAACTCGACGCCGGCCGGGTCGGTCAACAGGGCCACCGCGCCGGCCTCGGCGGCGGCGGAGGCGAACTCCGCGCCGTGCCGACGGGCGCCGGGCAACGCCGCGTACAGGTCGCCGGGGCGAACCTCCTGGCTGGCGTGGGTGGCCCCGGTGACGGTCACCGTGGCGGCGTCGGCCGGGAGGTCGACGGCGAGCCGGACGGCGAGATCACCGAGCCGGACTCCGGTCACGGTACGTGGACGTGGATTGCCGGGCACGGCGTCAGACCCTACCCGGTCGCCCGGTTCCGGCCGTACAGCCGCCCCGGTGGTTCGTCGGCACTCACCGATGATGTCCCGCCATCGCTGCTCAGTGCGGATAGACCACGAACTTGGGTGCCGAACCGCCGGTGGACGGCGGCACGCGATAGTGACGCAGCGTGAACTGCATCATGTCGCGGAACGCCGGATTGGCGATCGCCGCGCCCCCACCGCCGGGCGCGTACACGAAGACCGCGATCACGTAGCGGGGGTTCTCGGCGGGGGCCATGCCGATGAAGGAGGACACCTTATCGGTTTCGATCTTGCCGTTGACCACCCGCGAGCCGGTGCCGGTCTTGCCGGCGACCCGGTAGCCGGGGACCGCGGCGGTGAGCCCGGTGGCGTGGTCGACAGTGGTGACCGCCTCGAGCATGGTGCGCAGGGCCGCCGCGTTCTGCGGACTGAGCACCGACCGGGTGACCGGGGCCGGCGCGGGGGTGCGCTTGCCGTCCGGGCCGATCACCTCCTTGATGAGGTGCGGCTGCACGTACGTGCCGTTGTTGGCGATGGCGGCGTACGCGGCGGCCATCTGCAGCGGGGTGGCGTCGACGCTGTGCCCGATCGGCACCGACCCGTGCGACGATTCGCTCCACTCGTCGGCCGGCAGCAGTCGCCCGCTGGCCTCCCCCGGCATCCCCTCGCCGGTCGGCTTGCCCAGCCCGAACCGCTTCTGGTAGTCGATCAACCGGTCCGGGCCGAGCTTCTCGCCGATCGTGATGGTGCCGACGTTCGACGAGTAGGCGAGCATCCCGGGGATGCTCATCCGCTTGCCGCCGGCCGGATGCGTGTCGGAGAACCAGGTGTCGCCCATCTTGATGCTGTTGGCGATGGGCAGCGTGGTGTCCGGGGTGATCACTCCCTCCTGCAGGGCCGCGCCGTAGGTGATCGCCTTGTGCACCGAACCGGGGTCGACGATCATGCTTGTCGCCGCGTCCTCCCGCTCGACCGGGTCGCTGTCGGCCGGCTTCGCCGCGCTGTAGGTGGGGTTGCTGGCCTGGGCCAGCACCGCACCCGAGGGAATCTCCATGATCACGGCCGCGCCGGTGCCGCCCCGCAGCTGGGCCATGCCCTCGCTGAGAATCTGCTGCGTCCGGTACTGAAGATCGCGATCGATGGTGAGGCCCAGCGAGCTGCCCGGCTTGGCGGGCGTGGTCTGGCTGTAGCCGCCCGGGATCGCCGCGGCGAGGTCACCGAGGCCGGCCTCGTACCGCCGCTGGCCGTCCTGCCCGGCGAGCACGTCGTCGTAGCGGGCCTCCAGCCCTTCCAGCCCGACCATGTCCTGGCTGGTGAAGCCGATCAGGTTGGCCGCCAGGTCACCCCCGGGCACCTCGCGGCGCTCGTCGCGGTGCACCCCGATGCCGGGCAGTTCCAGCGCCTGCACCCGCTTGGCGGTGGAGATCTCCACCCCCCGGGCCAGGTAGGTGAATCGGGACAGGTGGCCGTTCTCCAGCTTGCGGGGCTTGAGCAGCTCGGCGAGCTTCGACGCCGGGATGGCGAGCAGCGGTGAGAGCGCCTTGGCGGTGCCGGCCTGGTCCTCGACCTCGGTGGGATCGGCGAACACGTACCGTGCCTCGACGCTGCGTGCCAGCGGGGCGCCGGTGCGGTCGTAGATCGCGCCCCGCGGCGCCGGCAGTTCGACGGTGCGGGTGCGGTCGGCGACGCCGCCGCCGGCGTACGCCGGGGCGTCGATCGCCTGGAGGAAGATCAGCCGGATCCCGATCGTCACGAACAAGGTCAGGGCGAGGGCGGTGCCCAGCCGCAGCCGCAGCCGCGAGTCGGCAAGCTTCGGCGGGCGCCGTGGCTTGCGGGACGGCCGCCGGGCCGCCGGGCGGTCGGCGCGGCGTGGCGCGCGCGGTGTGGTCCGTCGGCGCGGCGGCGGCTCGTCGACGCCCGGCCCACGGGGGGTACGCGGAGCGACGGTGCGCACCACGCCTCCCCGTCCGGCGGCCGGGGCGTCGCGTCGACCGGCCCGGGCCGCGGCCCGACCACCGTCGAGCACCTGCAACGCCGGCCGGAACGGGTCGCCGGAGCGGGTGCTGCGCGGGGTACGCCGTTGCTCGCCGCCCACCCCCCGCGGCGGCGTGCCGCGCTCGTCGCGGACGGTCCGGCCCCGTGGGGTGTACGCGCGGGCACCGGAGATGCCCCCGATGCCGGGCTCGGCGGTGCGCGGCTCGGAGTCGGTGGGCCTGCCATCACGCGAAGAACCGCGCCGGGACCTGGCCGAGGCCATCCTCGCCGAATCGGACATCCGGGAGGCGGACCAGAATGCCGCGCCCGACACCGTCCTGGAACGGCGTACCTCGG
>NZ_JBEZZW010000017.1:0-150605 GCF_040639415.1 Micromonospora sp. NPDC023888
GACAGCTCGTGCGCTGCCACCTCGGGCCGCTGGTACAGCCCCTACGACGGTGCCACCTGGACGGCAGCCTCCGACGTCGACATCGACCACGTCGTCCCCCTTGCCGAGGCGTGGCGCTCCGGCGCCAACTCCTGGACAACCAGCCGCCGACAGAGCTTCGCCAACGACCTCACCCGCCCCCAGCTGATCGCGGTGACCGACAACGTCAACCAGTCCAAGGGCGACCAGGACCCCTCCACCTGGCAGCCCTCCCTGTCGTCGTACCGGTGCACCTACAGCAAAATGTGGATCACCGTGAAGTACAACTCGAGCCTCACCCTGCAGTCCTCGGAGAAGTCCGCACTACAGAGCATGCTCAACACCTGCGCCTCCTAACCAGCGCGTCCGCCCGGCCGGCAGTCATGTCGACGACGTGATCCGGCCGGGTCAACCGCTACAGAGCCCTCTGAACGTCAATCGGGACGCCGACTGGAACCATGGGCGACCCGCGGATGGCCCCCGCAGCACTCGTCCCATCGCCCATGAACCACGCTCTATGGCCAAATTGACTTAATGGGTCGCTGCAGAGCAGGCGGCCCCGCACAGCGCCTCGTGCTGGCAGGGCCGCCTTGGCTGTTCGCGGGAAGGGACTTGCGTGAGACGCCGCGTGAGCCCAGCGGCTGCTGGCTCGGTTACTGCGGCCGAGACCGCCGTGGCACGTCGTTATAGCGAGCGGTCAGCACTTCAAGCATGTGCTTGTCCGGGCCGAGAAAATACAGTCGTCGGCCGGTTCCGTCGCGATTGACCTCGCCGACCTCGGAAGGCCGCTTCCCGGGCGGGTCGGCTGTGTACGGCGTACCTTCGCTGTCAAAGCGGGACTTGATGCGGTCGAAAAGTTCGTCGGTTACCAGGAAGGCGTAGTGCTGGGGCTGCACCTCGACCGGCGGAGCCGCGAAGTTGATGACAACCGCATCATCGAGTTGTACGGACTGGAAGAAACCGTTCTCCCAGGGTTCACGCAGGTCGAGCAGGCCCATGAAGTAGTGGGCGGCAGCGTCGCGATCAGACACTGGGATGATCATGTGGTGCAGTGACGCGGGCATAGTCGTTCCTTGACGTTGTGCCACCTCCATCACCACAACGTCGTTGCGGCCAGACGCGATGACACCTCGCGACGACGATAAACCAGATGTACCCGGCACCTCAAGCATGCCTGCGGCGGGCAGTGCTCCCAATCAGCCATGCGGAGACGGCGCCCGTCAGGGACTGGCGCAGCTTCGAAGAAGCGTTGGTGGTAGACGTGTTGAGCAGCGTGAGCTTCAGCCTTCGCGTAGGTGAAGTGGCAGACAGGCCGCCCAGTCACGACGGTCCACAATCCATGCCTGGCTGTGTCCGGCGATCTTGACGAGGCAGGCGGCGTCTTGGACGGTGAGTGCGAGATCCCGGCCGCTGTCGCCTGGCAACGCGCCAGCGGCGGCGACTGGACCAGCTACGCCGCCGATGTCAGCCGCCGGAACAACACCCGATTCGGAGAATCGATGCCGTACCAACGCACTAGTTCTGACCAGCGAGCCCAGGCCGACGCCCCGGCCGGGATCCGGCTGGTCGCCTTCGACCTTGATGGCACCCTCACACGAGGGCAAACGTGCATGGAGGCCCTCGCCGACGCGTTCGGGTTCGCCGCTCAGATGTCCGTCTGGGAACAGTCGCGCACCGAACAGGAGCTCATCGCGGCGCGCCTCGGCATGTGGGAGCACCTCAAGCACCTCAGCATCGACGACATGGATGCGGTGCTCGCCGACATCCCGCTGGCGCCCGGCGCCATCGAGGGCATCACCGCGCTACACACGGCCGGCATCGCCACGATCATCGCGTCTCTCACCCACGCCCCCAACGTCGCCTACTTCGCCGGCCGCCTCGGCGTCAACGCACACTTCGGCACCGAACCCGACGGACACGGCGGATACCGCCACGTCTTCCCGGCAACCAAACCCACCCTGCTCGCCGAATACGCCAACGCCCTCGACGTTTCCCCCGAGCAAATCGCGGCCGTGGGTGACACTCCAAATGACGTACCGATGCTTCGCGCAGCCCGAATCTCGATCTACGTCGGCGCCACACTGCCCGAGGACTTCACACCAACCTGGCATCTCCCCGCAGCGTCCATCGACGAGATCGCCCGCATCATCCTCAAACCCGACGAGAGAAAAGCGCCGTCCTCGACCCGATAGACAGGGGTATTCGGACAGTTGGAATACCCCACGTCGCCAAAGCAGCTGCTGCAGAGCCACGTGGAAGACGGCTGGATCGCCGGACAGCAGCGCGCCGCTGGCCGGCTCGAACGACTCTTGTCATGAAGTGGGACCTGCGGTTGACCGCCGCAAACGCTGGCATCTGGAAGGTCGGCGCGCACGGGCAACGTCGCGCACCGGCTGACGGCACACAAACGAACTCCCATCCTCAGTAGTGGCTGGCCCGACGTCGCGCAGCCGCCCGCACCAGCCGGCATCGAGTCACGCTGTGCATCTTCGGCCCGGCGATGGCCGGCACCGTGCTGCTGCCGGCGAGGGGACCCGCATCGCGCCGACCACGTTCGACGACTGGTTCGCGGACAGCGACAAGACCACACATCCGACAGCATCGCCGAACTCCGGCCAGCGTCAGACTGACCCGGCGCACTCCGAGCCGGACCCAGCCGAAGAAGCCGCAACGAGCTGGAGGACGACCGGTCTGTCCTGGTTGAGCCGGCGGTGCCTGGTGCACTGTAGGCGATGCATTCACATCGGTAGTTCCGGAAGCTGAGCGGTGCGCCGTACTCGGGGCTTCGACTTCACCAACGGGCTGGTCGCCAGGCTCCAGGACTCCACCGGGGTGATGACGGCGCTGACCAAGGAGGCGACGTTTGCCTTCGGCGCCGCGTTCCTGCCGGAGCAGAAGGCGTTCGGCTGCCCGACCGGCGGCAGCGGGTTGGTGATGCTGGCTGGCCCGCATAAGGAGCGTAAGGACGCGGCGTTCGAGTTCGACCGGTTCGCCGCCAAGCCGGAGAACGTCGCGTAGTGGTCAGTCGACACCGGTTACCTGCCGTCCACCAAGGCGGCGCGGCAGACCCCGGAGTCGCAGAGGATCTTCACCGAGGGGCCGGGTTACAGCATTGCCGTCGAGCAGTTGCGAAGACCCAGGCGTAGGACCTGGTCCGGCTGCCGGTGCCGAACGCGAACAAGGTAACCACCTCGCCGCGCCGACACCCGCCGACCGCCAACCGCTCCGGGCGCAAACGCACTTGCGCCTCCTAGCCAGCGAGCGGTCACCCGGTCGACAGCCATACGGCGATCCGTCGACGGCGACGCCGCGCGGACTGTACCGATCCGAGTAGTCCAATCGGCGCGGACCGAGTTCGGCAGGTTGAAATGGGCGCCACCCGGGCAGGTTCTTCGGGCACCGGCAGTGATAGGCGGTCGCCGATCGGTAGCCAGTCTAGGCCGGACATTGTTACCTGAACTCGGCGCTATCCCCAGGGCGGTGTGTTTCCTCGACGAGTTGTTTCGGCACTACTGCGGGCGCTGCGCCGGGTCAGAGAGTGGAGACTCCGACAGCTCGGGCGGCGTAGCCGTCCTGGCCGGGGACTTCGTAGTAGCAGCGCACCCGCTGACCCGGCGTCAGGCTCCGGTACTCAGTTGGCCCTGCAACGATGTGGCTGAAGTGCACCCAGACGGTCAGATCAATGTGATCAAGGGCTACCGTTCCCCAGCCCTCTTCGAGGTTCCAGGTCTCCACCACGCCGGTGTCCTGCATACCCTGGTTCGTCATCTCCTGGCCGGTCGTCATTAAAGTTAGCAGGTGGCCTGCGCGGCGAAGGTTGTCGAGCTGCGCTGCGCGTCGTTGACTGCCGAGGGTGTCGCTCGGGGGGTGTTGGTGTCGACGTGCCGAGGCTTCCTCCGTACTTGTCGGTATGGCGGAAGGCCTGCTCAGGGCTCTGGTCACTCGGCCACGCTTGGGGCAGGTACTGCTCGACTGGTTCCCATGCCGCAAGGTCGGTCGCGGTGTCGCGGCCTCGAGTATGCACGCTGACCGAAGCCGGCAACCTCCTTCTCTACTTGGCCGACCCCACGGTTTTTCTGGCGGCGAACCGCTGATCGTGCGATCAGCGCATGGTCGCTCAGTCAACCTCCGTAGACCCCGATGGCGACGGCCGCGGATGAGCCGACGCGCGCATCTGTCGATGACCGGACGTTGCGGCTTTGCGTAGGCCACCATGCTTGTCACAGCGAGGTACGGTCGCAGCGATCGGATTTCAGGGAGCACCAGTCGCTCAGTCCCGGCAACGAAGGACGAGTCCATGTCCACTCTGTACGAATTTGCCGGCGGCGACGCGGCGCTGCATCGTCTGGAGGAACTGTTCTATACCAAGGTGCTGGACGACCCCGTGCTGCGCAGCGTGTTCCCCGCTCGCCAGCCGAGCCATGTCGAACACCTCACCTGGTTTACCGCCGAGTCCTTCGGCGGCCCCGACAGGTTCACCACCGGACTGGGATTTCAGTACATCATTGACGTTCACCGCCACCTGAAGATCACCGACGAGCAGCGGGAGCGGTTCGTCGCCCTTTACCTCGAAGCGATCGATGAAGCCGGCCTACCGGACGATGACGCTTTCCGCGCGGCCGTGCGCGAACACCTCGAGTTCGGCGCCCGCGTGGCCCAGCAGAACTCGCGTGCCGAGAGCGATGACCAGCTGCATCCGATCCGTGAGGTCCCCGCTTGGACGTGGCCGCGACAGTCTGAAAACTGACGGGCATCCGCGAATCCTGACGTCCTCGAGGCTCCCGACGGCCAGCTGCCACGGACGTCCGCACATGCCGCGATCCGCTCGATTTGTTCGCGGCGCCAGTCCGCCGAAGTGACCTTGGACGCTACGGGGGGCTGGTAGGAGGGCGCGCGCCGGTCGGGAGTGATCGACAATGGTTGCGTGCTTTCCGACGTTCGTGCCTACTACAAAGACCTCGCGACCACTGGGCTGCCGGTGGCGATGTGCTGGACGGTGGCACGGCCGCTGGGCGTTGCCCTGACCCTCGAGGACGTCGCGTCCCGCCTTGGTGGCGACCCCCGACGATCTCGACGTGCTTGACCTGTCCGAAGCCTACGAAATCGGCCCGAACGACGGATGGGTCCTGCATCTCGATCAGGTAGGCCCTGCTGTCACCATTTTCGCAAACAACGGCTTCCAGGGAGCCCGCCCGGAGGTGCTGCGAGCGTTCAGCGTCGACGCGGAGGTTCGCAGTGCCTAATGGAACGTCAACGCGGTGACACCGGTTCAGCTTTGCCACGTAGGGCGAGCTCATCACCGCGATGGAAGCTGGCTGGACACGCGGAGGCGTCAGACCCGACGCGCTCGACGCCGAGCTTGCTGATCGCTACGGCGCCATGCGTACTCCCAGTCTGTGGGTGGCAGGAATGCTCGCTGCGGTCGAGCACCGTACCGGTATCCGTCTTGATTGCGACCAGCGTGCTGAGGTGTCGTAGCCGCGGACTAGGGCGCGTCCTGCCGACCTGTGAGTGGGGGTTGATCGTTGACGATGTGCCGGTGGTACGTCGTGGTGAGTTGACCGATGAGGCGTGGGTGGTGATCGCGCCGCTGCTTCCCGAGTCGGGCGGTTCGAGGGGGCGGTGGCGGGATCATCGGCAGGTCATCAATGGGATTCTGTGGAAGCTGTGTACGGGCGCGCCGTGGCGTGACCTGCCGGAACGCTTCGGCCGTGGAAGACCTGCCATGAGCGCCTGCGGCGGTGGAACGCTGACGGCACGTGGGATCGGATCCTGGCCGCGGTGCAGGTCCATGACGACGGCACAGCGGTGCAGTGGACGATCAGTATCGACTCGTCGATCGTGCGGGCGCACCAGCATGCCGCTGGTGCCCGCAAAAAGGGGCTCCGCAACAAGTCCGGCGACGCCTGGTGCGCGAGATGGCGAGGCCATCGGCCGATCCCGTGGAGGGCTGAGCACGAAGATCCACCTCGCGGTCGACGGACGCGGCCGACCGTTGTCGCTCCTGCTCACCCCCGGTCAGGCCGGCGACAATCCCCAGCTCCTGACGTTGCTCGACGCGATCCGCGTCAACGAGCCCGGACCTGGACGACCCCGCAAGCGCCCCGAGGTGCTCATCGCCGACAAGGGCTACGCGCTTGACTCGACGCGTCGAGCCCTGCGGCAGCGAGGAATCCGGCACGTCATCCCCGAACGCAGCGACCAGGTCCGCCCGCCGGGCAGCCAAGGGCAGCACCGGCGGACGACCACCAGCCTTCGACAAGGCGATCTACAAGAAGCGCAACGTCGTAGAACGCTGCTTCAACCGGCTCAAACAGTGGCGTGACCTGGTCACCCGCTACGCCAAACGCGCATCCCTCTACCGCGCGAGCCTCATCCTGATCGCTGCCGCCATCTGGCTTCCATGATCGACAGGACAGACCCTAGGCAGTCGCGGCCGGGGCGTACTCGGGCTCGCGACCCTCGCTCGCATCCGTGGCGTTGTTGGGGTCCGCTGTGGAGCGCCGCACTACCAGCGCCAGCCCGGCGATGACGATGGCGGCCGCGGCCAGCTCCGTCACGCCGACGGGCTCATCCAGCAGCAGCCACGCCGCGCTGAGCCCGAAGACAGGCACCAGGAGGCTGAACGGCGCCACTCTCGCGATCGAGTACTGGGCGATCAGCCGGTTCCAGATACCGAAGCCGACGAGGGTCGACACGTACGCGATGTACGCCACGGCTAGCAGTCCGCGCCACGACAGGCCGGTGATCGCATCGAGCACCGCCTGTCCGCCGTCGACCACGCCGGCCAGGCCGAGCAGCGGTAACGGCGGTACCAGGCTCGACCAGACCAGCAGCGAGAGCGGTCGCGTCTCGCCGCTGGCCCGCATGACTAGGTTTGCCGTGGCCCAGCTGGCCGCCGCGAACAGCGTCAGCGCGAAGCCGATCACCGTGGCGTGGCCGCCGCTGCCGATTGCCAGCACCCCGATCCCGACCGATCCGACCAGTACGCCGGCCACCTGCGCCCGCGCCGGCCGCTCGCCGAGCACTGCCGCAGCCAGCAGCACCGACATAAGCGCCTGCGCCTGCAGCACCAGCGAGGCCAGACCGGCGGACATGCCGGCTGCGAGCGCCGTGAACAGTGCGCCGAACTTCAGGACGCCGAGCACCAGCCCGTAGGTGATCACGTAGCGGAGCCGGGCGCTGGGGCGCGGCACCAGGAAGACCAGCGGCACCGCCGCCGCGACGAAGCGCAGCGCGGTCAGCACGAGCGGCGGCAGGTCGCGCAGGCCCAGCTCGATGGCGACGAAGTTGACGCCCCAGATAGCGGCGACGAGCAGGGCGAGAAGTCGGTGTGATGCTTTCATGCCGGCTACGCTGCCCGAGGCAACGCTTAAGGACCAGTTCAATGTTCTTCATCGCTGATGTAGCGTGGCTACATGAATCTTGACGTACGCCGGCTCCGCGTGCTGCACGAGGTTGCGCTGCGCGGCAGCGTCACCGCCGCCGCCGCGGCGCTGCACGTCACTCCGTCGGCGGTCTCCCAGCAGCTCGCTCAGCTGTCCCGAGAGGCCGGGCACGAACTGGTCGAGCGGGCCGGGCGCGGGATCGTCCTCACCCCTGCCGGCCAGGTGCTGGCCAGCCACGCGAAGGACGTGCTGGGCGCGGTGGAGCAGGCGGTGGCCGGGCTCGCCGCGCTCCGCCACGGCGTCAGCGGTACGGTGCGGGTCGGCGCGTTCGCGTCCGCAGCCGGCGCGCTGGTGGCCCCCTCCGCCGCACGCCTGCGGGCGAAGCACCCAAAACTAGACGTGCGGGTGATCGAGGCCGAAGACCAGCAGAGCCGCCTCGACCTGCGCTCCGGCACCCTCGATGTAGTGGTGCTGCAGGAGTACGACCACGTGCCCGCGCCGCTGGTCAATGACCTGGACCGGCATCCGGTCACCACCGACCCGATGCACCTGATCACCCCGGTCGCGTGGCGCCGTCGCACCGGCCGGCTGAGCGAGCTGAGTGACGTGCCATGGATCGCCAGCGCCGAGCACACGCCGTGTCTACGGTCCACATTGCACGCTTGCCGGCTCGCCGGCTTCGAGCCGGACATCAGGCACCGTGCCGTCGACTTCGCGCTCACGCTGGACCTCGTCGCGGCCGGGCTGGGCGCCGCGCTGGTGCCGGAGTTGGCACTGCGCCACGTGCCACCGGGGGTGCACGTGGAGCCACTGGTCGAGCCGGTCACCGAGCGGCGCATCTTCGCAGTCACCCGCGCCCTCGGTGGCACGCCGCAACGGCCCGCGGTGGACGCCCTCCTGGCGGAGCTGAGCCGCCCGACCGGCGTCCCCCGTGGACAGCTTGCGCCGATCATCGCCTGATGTACGTGCTTTGACCCCCGATCGACGAGCATTCGGCCATGATCGGGGCAACGGACGTTGCCGTCAGTCCGCGCGCACGTCAAGCCCGAGGTCGGTGGCGATGACCAGGAAGTTCAAGCATCACGGGAAGCGAACTCTTCACATCGTCAATGTCGCCGACCGCAGTGCCTAGGCTGATCGTCAGCGAGGAAACATCCTCGTCATCGACTTGTACAGGTCCTCGACAACACGGGCAGCCATCAGGCACGGGCGGTCTCTGGCGTGACTTCATCTCCCGCCATTTGGTCACCGGCGGTTGAGCCGTCGAGTCGGCCCCAGCTCATGATCACGTGCACGGATCTGCCGCTGTCCGCGCATCATGAGCAGCCGATTGGTGGGTGGCGACGCTCGCACATGCCGAGTTGCGGATGTGTGGTCACTCGACGTCGGCGGGGTGTCCAGAAGATAGGTACTGGCTCGTCAGCACCCCGGCCGGGCGACGGCGGACCGCCATGATGCGGCAACCGCGGACAGGCGGATGGCTTACCGCCGACCCGCGAAGTGTCTGTGTGGGCCGATACCATCCCAGCGCTGACCGGCGAGGATGGAGCTTTCGATGTCCGACACTCCCTTGACTGACGCCCGCGACCCCGCTGGCGTGGTGACTGGCATGGTTTATCAGGTCCTTGAGATGGCCCAGACATGGACGCATTGGGACGGGCAGCCGCGGTCGGTGGACGACCGGGTCTACAGCCCGCACAAGGCAATCCGGCGTGTCACCGACCATCTCATCGACCACCTGGCCGAGGTCGAAGCGCGAATCGCCGGCGTACCGACGATCCCGGATCACTGGCACGCTTCCGCGATCACCACAACCGCCGACCTGGCGCCGTTCACTCCCGAGGATCTTGACGAGGCACGCAGCCGCTTAACCCGGCTCGCGCAGATTTTCGAGGTCAGGCTTCGACGGCTCTCGGACGCCGAGCTCGACCAGCGGCAAGCCGGTGCCTGGTCGGTTCGGCAGATCGCCTTCCATCTGGAGGAGTCCCTCTACTACGCCAAGGCCATCGGCAGCTTGAGCTGAAGGTGCGTCACAACATCACGCTGATTGGGGAACGAGGCGCCCTTCAGCACCCCACCGATGTCCGCATCTGCCGCCGTCCGCGCACCTAGCACTGGCGGAGTCGTCACGCTTTGTGGCCGGCCTCTGGTGTCAGTTGACGTCCGGACATGCCGAGATCAGGGCATCCGATCTTGACCGTCGGCACTGCTTCGTCAACCGCCACCGTGGCAGCCCGTTCGGGCTCTCGGGATCTTGGCGGATGCGGTAACCGTGGCCGCCGAGCACCGGCTTGAGCCCGGGCTCAGATGTCGTGGAGGAACAGGGTCATGCCGCGTAGGCGGTCACCGGCCAGAGTGAGCACCACCGATTTCGGCGCAGTAGCGGTCCAGCAGTGCGCTGCGGCCGCCTCCGCAGCGGCCACCGACGCATGCTTGACGCTGCCGTAGGCGTCAACAAACTGTCGGAGCCGGGACCGGATGTCCACGACGGGGTCGACGGGCCGGCGGCATCCCAGTCGATGAACGCCACCGGTACCCGTCGCGGTAGACGCTGTTCCACGGGCCAAGGCCGCCGTGCGAGATGACTTCCGCAGCGCGCGGCGGACGGGCTGGAGACGATACTCCGTGTCGGCGTGCCGGTAGTTCCAGATCAAGATCAGGGACGAACCTCGCCTGGCCTACTACGAGTGATCCCACCGTCGGCGGTCGGCGTCTCTGTCAACGCTGGTCTGGCCGCCGCCACACGGATTGTGCCTGTCCGTCGAGCGGAAGACGTGCGGCTTGTGCTCACCGTCGACCGTGCATCGCTCGTTCCGTTCATTGTGCCACTGCATCCTGGTGGCCTCACACTCCGCCCGGTGGTACGGGTACGGATCACGAGCTTGAACGTCCAGCAGCCACGCCGGACGCACCCCCGCAGAATCCGACGGCGTGCTGCTGCCCCATTCGCACGCCGGCCCACACTCTTGATCTATCTCCAGGGTTGAGCTGTCAGGATCAGCCGCGAACAGTTCCAGATCCTCTGCATAGCGGACGAGCAGTTGCGTCCAGGACGGGGCCAACACGTCCCACGAGGCGCATTCGACATCAACCCGAACCACCTGTCCGGGCGTTCCGCCCGGTGCCGGATCAAAGTCGAGAAACCACGTCACGTCGCCATTCATGTCGCCCACGACCACCGCGCCCGGCGAACCTACAATCGGCCGCACCGGCCCATTCAGAAAGAGGTGGTTCCCGCCGTCGACCAGGTACGCCCAGACCCTAAGGTCGTCCCAGTTCGGCTCCGGATGGTAGTTGTCGCGCCACATCCGCGTCGCCTCGACGATGCCGTCGGTGTCGTAGAGGCAATCCAGCGGTATCGGGCTGGGCTGATGCTGTCCGTCCGCGCTAACCATCCATTTAGTTCCATTGTGAATGCGGAGGCTGGCGCGGAAATCCTGCGGCAGTGGCACGGCCAAGGCGGCCTCGACCGCATCGATGGCCTGAACCGCGGCCGGCGCGTTGAGCTGCCGTAGGGAAGCCGGCAGGACGTGACTCAGGCCAGCCTCGACCCGCGCCCACGCCTCGGCAACGCGCTTGTCGACATCGGCTCCAGTGTCAGTCACGACGCAAACTCTAGACATCGCCACCGCAGACGCAACTACCCCATCTGTCGCCGAGCGGGCGCGCTGGACACCGGCGCCCCGTCACTCCCCGTACGCCATCGATCAGCTTGTCAGACGCACGCTCGTGCCGATCAGAGCGCGCCGCCCTATGCGGCCGGTCCGCTCGTCTGGGGCCTCATGTCGACCCATGTCGTAAGACAAAGCGGGTGACCGGCCGGATCCGCGTACACGTAGCATTGCTCGCTGTTGGGCTGGAACTCGTACTTCCTCGCTCCCGCCTTCAACACGCGCAGTTCTGCGGCAGCGCGGTCCTCGACGTAGAACTCAAGGTGCACCTGGACGGACGATGCGGGGTCGGGCCAGATCGGGGGCGTGTAGCCGACTACCCGCTGGAAGTCCATGCGGCCGGTCGGGCAGATGACCGTGGCCCAGTACTCATCCAGATTGGTAATCGTGCCATCGGTGATCTCGGCATAGAAGGTCGCCAGCAGCTCCGTGTCGAGACAGCCCAGAGTGACCGAGGCGGGCCGGATGGAGTCGGACATGGTCGTCTCCCTGATCAGCATTCGGCGCCGGATCGCGGACGCTACCAGGTTCACTGATCTGCCGCCGTCCGCGCACCTAGCACTGGCGGAGTCGTCACGCTTTGTGGCCGGCCTCTGGTGTCAGTTGACGTCCGGACATGCCGATGACCGTGCATCAGCGCCGGAGTTCGTTCGCCGATCCAGTCGGCAACTTAATTGCTGGTCCGGACCTGACCCGCGCACACCGACGAAGCCCTTTGAGTAGGAGACCTGCCGAGTCCTGCGAGAACATCACCATCCGGCGCTGGAACGGAAACTGTCTGCGGCCTCGGCCAGAAGGGTCTTGATCTCTTCACCGTTGCTGGCGTCCCCGGTCGCTTCGCAGTGGACGATCAGGCTGTGGGCCAGGGCGAGGTCGAACCCGCGCTCGCGCAGGATGTCGGCGGACTCCAGGGCCAGCCACGCGGCGCCCGCCCGGTCGCCGGCCCGGGCGGCGATTGCCGCCTGGACGCCGAGCGTCATCCCCTCGAAGCCCCGGTAACCGGCCTCGCGGGCCAACTCCAGCGCCTGGGTCGCCCGGGCGCCGGCCAGATCGAGCTCGCCCCGGCGCAGGTGGCCGTGGGCGAGACCGATGAGTGCCTCCGCGTAGGGCTGGGCGGAGGTAGCCACGAGAGACAGCCGCAGGGCCCGATGCAGGTAGGTGATCGACAGTCGGTGCTGCCCCGTCACGCGGCGGACGGTGGCGAGGCCGCACAGCAGCAACGCCTGCGCGTGCGGATCGGTGAGGCCGCGCAGGGCCCGCAGACCGCTCACCGCGATCTGGCGGGCGACTGTCGCGTCGCCCTGGAAGAGGCGTACGACCGCCAGGTATCCGGACGCGGCAGCCTGCCCCTCCACATCGCCGAGCCGCTCGTAGAGGTTGATAGCCCTGGTGAGGCGCTCCGCGGCCGAGCCGAGGCGGCCCCGCTCGAGTTCGAGATGGCCGAGGTTGATCAGCACCGAGGCGGTCCCCCGGCGGGCGTTGTTGGCGGTCTGCAACGTCAGCGCCCGTTCCAGGTCGGGTGCGGCCAGGTCGAGCCGGCCGGTCAGCATCCGCACGGTACCGAGGTTGTTGAGCGCGATCCCCGCCCCGGACGTGTCGCCGGCGGCCCGCTGCCGGTTGCGTACGTGCATCAGTTGTCGTTCGGCGGCCCGGATGTGCCCGATGCGGGAGTGCTGGACGGCGAGGATCGACCGGGCCGACGTCTCGCACCGGAGCCAGCCCGCCTGGCGGCTGGACCGCGCCCCCCACCGTGCGTTGTCCATGGCTTCGGCCGGCTCGCCAAGGAACAGATGGGCCAGGGCGAGACTCGTGCGCAGCATCGCCCGGACCCGCAGGACGTTGCCGGCCCGGGCGCGGTGAGCGCGGAGGGCGGCGAGCCCGGCCCGGGTGACGGCGAACCAACCGTCCATGTCCCGATGGGACATGAACCGTACCCGCAGCGCGGCGGCCAGCCGCCAGGCCATGTCGGGCACACCACGGTCGCTGGCCAGCAGAGCGGCGGACCGCAGGTGCTCGTACTCCTGGTCGAGCCAGGCGATCGCGTGCCCGGGATCGCCGAACATCTCCCCGCCGTGTTTCTCCAACTGGATTAGCTGCGGCGACAGGAGCCGCCCGGCGGCGAGTAGCCGGCGCAGGTAGTAGCCGTATGCGCGGCGCACCGCCGCCTCGCGGTGGGCCCCGGGAACCGTCCGCACGACCAGGTCGGCCGCGTACTCGTGCACGAGGTCGTGCACGAATACGCGGCAGCCGACGACGGTGAGCAGGTGCGCGTCGGCCAGACCCAGCACGGCCGGCTCGGCCGCGCTGGTTGGCACGCCAAGCAGCGCCGCCGCCACCGACTGGTCGAACTCGGTCATGGGCAACAGTCCGATCAGCGCGAACAGTCGCTGGGCCGTCGGTTCGAGCCGGCTGTGGGAGTGACGGAACGCGGTGGCCAGCGCGCTGCCCGGGTCGCCGCGCGTCTCAAGGTGGGTCAGGCGGTTGCCGGCGGCCAACTGGCGGGCCCGGGTCGCGATCGGGTCGGCCAGTCCGCTCGGTAGGTCGGCCGCGGCGATGCGGATCGCCAGTGGGAGGTAGCCCACGATCCGGGCCAGGTCGCGCGCCGCGGCGGGCTCCGCCGCGAGCACCTCCGGGCCGACGATTCGACCGATCAGGTCGACCGCGTCGGGCTCGTTGAGCACGCCGACGTCAACGGAGCCCGCCCCGTCGCGTACGACCAGACCGAGTAGGCGGTCCCTGCTGGTGACGATCACCCGCGCGTGTCGGCCGCCCGGCAGCACTGGCCGCACCTGGTCGGCGTCATGGGCGTCGTCGAGCACCACGAGCAGCCGCAGGTCCGCGGTCATCGACCGGAACAGCGCCGCCGCCTGCTCGTCGTCGGATGGCACATGGTCGGCCGGGATGCCGAGGCTGCCCAGCAGCTGCCCCAGCGCGGCGGTCACCGTCAGCGCGGGCTGCGGCCCGAACCCCCGCAGGTTGACGAAGATCTGACCGTCCGGGAACGCCGATGCGGCGGCATGGGCCCACCGCAGGGCGAGCACCGTCTTGCCGGCACCCGCCATTCCCGACACGACGGCGACGCGGCCGTCCTCGCTCAGCAGGGCCTTGTCGAGCAGCACCAACTCCGACCGTCGGCCCACGAAGTGTCGCCCCAGCGTCGGAAGCTGCCTCGGAAGCGGCGCGGCTCGCGGGCCGGACGGGACCAGGAGCCCACCCGTGCTCGCGTCGACCGCGGCGTCTGCCGCGACCGGGGGCCCCGCGTCGCGCTGCTCGTAGCCGTTCGCGGCGGCATGGCGGTCGAAGCCGCGTAGCCAGCGTTCGGCGTCGGTCGGGTTGAGGCAGGCGCGTAGAAAGGCGGCGACAACCTCGCGGCGGGGCAGGCCCGGCCCGCGCAGCGCGCTCGCGAGGGTGCTGCGCGGCAGGACGTCGCCGACCGCGGTGGCTCGGCTCTCCAACTCGCGGTAGGTCAGCCGGGACTCCTGCTTGAGTCGACGCAGTTGCAGGAGTATCTGTTCGACGCCCGTCATGTCGATTGCGACGTCATCGTCCGACATCTGCCGCCCCCCGCGTTAGGCGTTGCGGGCGTGACCGCCCCGCATGACCCGGCGGGACGTCACTGTCCTGTCCGGACTCGGGTCCGAGACTACCGAAGCAATCCCGTTGACATACAACGGCTTGCCCGGGACAGAAGGATGCCCGACGAGCCGCCCGCGATGGCCGAGGTTGGCGACTTCATCGCTCTGACCAACGGCGTAAGCCTGCCAAAGGAGTGGGTCGACATGATCGGTTGATGGAGCGCGACCTGACCCCTGAACACCGAGACCATGGACAGAACATCGTCGTGGCCGCCGCCGACAAGGCGGCCACGACGGTGTTTCTGTCTCGGCCGGTTCGGAATGGTTGGACAGTCAGTCCGTCCGGTTGAAGCGACGGGCGGCGACCACGAGTGCGAGCAGGCCCAGTAGCACCATGACGGCGAGTTCGAGGGCGACAGGTGGTTGCCAGCCACCCCAGACCGGGCCGCTCCCCACGGGACCGACGCCCTCCACGGAGGCCATCCGGCGGATCGCGTCGACCGCGTAGGTAAGCGGGTTTGCCAGGATGACCGGAGTCAGCCACCCCGGCAGGGCACCGACCGGGAACAGCGCGCCGGAGAGCATCACCAGCGGCAGGGTCACCATGCCGAGCATCGCCTGGAAGGTCTCGACCCGGCGGACGAGCACAGCGGCGAGCGCGCCGAGCATCGTCAGGGAGAAGGCGATCAGCCACATCGCGCCGAAGAGCAGCAGGAGCAGGCCGGGGTCGGCGGGCAGCCCCACCAGTGGTCCGAGGATCAGCAGCAGTGCGGCCTGGAGCGCGGCGGCGCTCGCTCCGCCCATGCACCGGCCGACGAGCAGGGTGTCGCGGCGCACGGGTGCGACGAGGGTCGCGCGTAGCAGCCCTGCCTCTCGGTCCCGGACGATGGCACCGCCGGCACGCAGCGCCGGCATCTGCACGGCCATGATCAGGATTCCGGGAAAGAGGTACCCCACGTAGCTGCCCCGATCCGCGCCTGCGGCACCGGTGGCCGGCGTGTCGAGCATGGTGTCAAGGCCGGGCCCGAGCAGGAAGAGGAACAGCAGCGGACTCAGCAGGGTCATCGCCACCTGCGTCCGACTGCGTACGAGGCGCAGCATCTCCCGCTGCCACAGAGCCCAGACCGCCCGCAGCTCGCGGGTGAGCGAGCCACCCGTGGGCAGGGCGTCGTCGACCGGCGGGACCGTGCTGCTAGTCGGAACCGTCTGGTGTCTCATTGGAGGCACTCACCTTCGGTGACCACCCGCCCGGTGTGGCGGAGGAAGACATCGTCGAGCGTCGGGGGCGAGACGTGCACCGCGTTGATGGGCGTGTCGAGGACCGCGCACAGCCGGGGTACGAGGGCCGCGCCGTTCTCGGTGACCATTCGGACGCCCTGCGCGTCGACCGTGGCGTCGCACCCGAAGTCACGCCGGATCTGCATCGCCGCGCGCGCGTCGTCTGCGGTGTTCAGCCGCACGACGTCGGCGTGTACCGTCGCCTTGAGCTCCTCGGGTGTGCCACGCACGGCCGCGCGGCCCCGGTCGAGCACCAGGATCCGGTCACAGCGTTCGGCCTCCTCCAGGTGATGAGTGGTGAGGAAGACGGTGAGCGGGCGGGCGCGGCGAAGCGCGTGGATGTGGTCCCACACGCCGGCCCGGCTGTGCGGGTCCAGGCCGGCGGTCGGTTCGTCGAGGAACAACACCGCCGGCTCGTGCAGCAGACCCCGGACGATCTCGAGACGCCGGCGCATGCCGCCGGAGAGGGTCCTGGCGAGCCGGTCACGCCGTTCGGCCAGACCGAAGAGGTCGAGGAGATGCCGGGCCCGGGCGGGGAACGTGCGGCGGGGCAGGCCGTAGAGGTGGTCGTGCAACCGGAGGTTCTCCATGAGGGTGAGGTCGCCGTCCGTGGTGCTCTCCTGCAGGACCAGGCCGATGAGCCGGCGTACCTCGGTGGACGACCGCACGACGTCGAACCCGGCGACGCTGGCGTGACCGCTGTCCGGACGGGTCAGGGTGCAGAGCATCGCGATCGTCGTCGACTTGCCGGCGCCGTTGGGGCCGAGGAAGCCGAACATCTCGCCCGCCGCGACCGTGAGGTCGAGGCCGTCGACCGCGGCGACGCCGTCGTAGGCCTTGCGCAGCGACTCGGCGACGATGGCGCTCACGCTGGCACCTCCCGCCGGTCGACCCGGATCACCGGACGCTGCCGGACGAAGCGGGGCATCGGGCCGTCGGCGTTGCGGCCCTTCTCCAGCACGGCGACGTTGTGGTAGAAGTGCGCACCGACCAGCGTGGTGTCGAACCGGGTGGGCCGAGAGCTGGCCGCGGCGTCGTGCTCCTCATGGTTGAGGCCGTCGAGCAGCTGTTTGAGAAAACCCATGCTCGTGCTGGCGTCGTGGAGGTTCGTCGCGTTGCCGCCGTAGGAGGGCCAGTAGGAGGTCTGCAGGTCCTCGATCACGTAGAGGCCGCCGGGGCTAAGGGCGGGGAACAGCGCGTTGAAGGCGAGGATCACGTCGGCGCAGGCGTGGCTGCCGTCGTCGATGACGATGTCGAGCGGGCCGAGTCTCTCCGCCAGGCTGCCGACGAAGTTGGGATCGGAAAGGTCGCCCTGGATGGGGAAGACGCGTTGTTCGGCGGCGGCGCTCTTGTCGAACACGTCGACGCCGTAGATCAGCGCCCGGGGGAAGTGCCGCTTCCACATCCGCAGCGAACCACCGCCGCTGCCCGGAATGGCGTACCCACCGATGCCCAACTCGACGATGGTCAGTTCCTGCTCGCGTAGCGGCGCGAAGTGCCGTTCGTAGATAGGCGTGTAGAAGTGTGGGCCCCACTTGTCGGAGCCGTTGGCCAGGGCCAGCTCGTCGAGTCGCGCGGGTTCGCCGGCGGCGCCGCGCAGCAACCGCTGCACCACGGGAGCGGCGGCGACGCCGACCATGAACTCCCTCGGGTCGTCGACATCACCCCAGTCGATCCGCCGGCACAGCGCGTGGGTAGCCAGTGGCCCACCGAACACCGCCCTGGTCAAGGCGACGAGTTCCAGTTCGACCAGCACCGGTCGGGCGCCGTCGGGGCAGGAGTGACCGTGGCGGACCCGCCCCTCCTCGAAGGACACCGAGTGCGCCAGGGTACGACCATCGAAGTCCAGATCGAACCTGACCGTCACCGGTCCTGGCAGCGGGCCGACCTCGCCGAGGTCGGCCCGGCTGATCAACTCGTCGACCAGGGTCGCCGCGACACGGGCCGGTCCCAGCCGGGAGATGGCCTCCGCGACCGCGTCGTCACCGGCAGCCGCGGAGCGGATCAGCACGCGAAGGTCAGTCGGCTCGCGGAGCGTACTCATGCTGCCTCTCCTGTTCTTCGAAGGCGCGGACCGTAGATCGCTTCCAGGACCTCGACCGCGGCGGCGGCCCCGCCCTCGGCGCGCAGGTTCCGGCCCAGCGCCTGGGCGGCGCGGGTGCGGGCGGGATCGGTGAGGCAGGCCCGCAGGGCGGTGCTGAGCACGGTTGTGCTCAGGTCGCGTTGCCAGATCGGCGGTGGCGCGACACCCCGGGCGTGCAGGTGCGTCGCCCAGCTCATCTGCTCCACGTGGAACGGCAGCGCGACCTGCGGTAGGCCCGCGGCGAGTGCGTGGTGGGTGGTGCCGAGACCACCGGCGTGGACGGCGGCGCGGACCCGGGGGAACAGCCAGTCATAGTCAACGTCGTCGACGACCAGGACATCGTCGCTCGTCTCGGGGTCGTCGATCGCGATGCCGCCGGCACCGGCGACGACCACCGCACGCACTCCCACGCGGCGAGCTGCCTCGACGACCATCCGGCCGGTCTGTCGGGGGTCGGTGCCCACCAGGCTGCCCAGGCCGAAGAAGACCGGCGGCGCGCCCTGCTCCAGGAATCGCACCAGCCTCGGCGGTGGCGCCACTCGGTCGGTCGGCAGGAACCAGAATCCGGTGGTGTGGACCCAGGGTGGCCAGTCGGGTGCCGGTTCGACCAGGTGCCGACTGAAGGCGTGCAGGACCGGGACCGGGCGGTTGTCGACCTGATGGAACCGGTCATGCATGCCCGCCCGGGGCGGCAGTCCCAGGTCCCGCTCCCGCCACCGCTCGACGCACTTCCTCGTCGAAGCGGGCTCGCCCCGAAGCCGTGCCCGCACGTGAGTGCGCAGGTTCTCGCGGCTGGGACCGTCGTCGCGCGGTCGGGGCGCCTCGGTGCCCAGGGCGTCGACGGTCGGATAGTAGGCCGAGGTGACCCCGTGCGGGTTGAGCAGGCCGAGCACGGTGGGCACTCCGATCTTCTCGGCGACGTGGTGCCCGTAGTCGGCACGGTGCACGACCAGATCGGCGTCCGCCGCGGCCTCCAGGAGGCCGGTGAGGTGGGCGGGGAACAGCCGGTCGCGGATCTCCAGAGCCAGGTCCGGATGGCGACCCGTCGCCCTGCCATCCTCGATCTGCCTGCGCATCCGGGGGTCGTGGATGAGGTTGAGGAGCCCGGCGTCACGGGCGGCGAACTCCACGCCGTGCCGGGCGGCGAGACCCGCGTAGGTCGAGGGTGCGGCGAGGATCGCCTCGTGGCCGGCGGCGTTGAGCGCACAGGCGAGAGCGACGTAGGGCTCGGTGTCGCCCCGGCTGCCGTAGGTGCACACCAGGACCCTCATGACGCGTCCCGCCCGACCGGCGGCACCACCATCATCGCCCGGAAATAGTGGATGTCGGAGCCGGGCTCTCCGATCGGACGGCCGTCGACGGCGACCCAGGCGTGCGCCTGGAACGGGTCGGTCCGCACGCCGGTGCACCACTGCGGCCAGGCGCCTCCCGCCCGGCACAGCAGCGCGGTGGCGATGGCCCGTTGCAGGCACCACTGGCCCCGGCAGCGGGGGCTGACCGCGACGATCGCGTTGCGGGCACGGCTGGCCTCCGCCTCGGTCGCCGGGCGGGCGCCCCGGCGGGCGAACTCCAGCACCTTCCGCAGCCGGTGCGGTGTGACCCGCGCCAGCACCCGGCCCAGACCGGCGGCGGCGACAGCGCCCGGCACGAGCGACAGTGGCGGGGTCGTGGGACGCTCGATCATCACTCCGGCTGGCATGATTCCACCAGCCTCGCGTCGAGCAGCGCGTCCACCAGCGAATTCACGTCCGCTTCCACGCGTTCCCCGCAGTCGGGGAACCGTTCGCGGAGGGCGGCGGAGACGCCGTCGGGCGTTCGGCCGTCGAGCAGCATCCGCACGGTCGTCGCTCCGGTGCCGTTGAGCTGCCAGTAGCGGCCTGACCGCTGGTCGAGCAGCACGAGACCGTTGCTGGTTTCGGCGGCTGTCACTTCTGGAGCCAGTGCGAGACTCATCTCATTTTCCTCCTTCAGGCGGCTCGGGCCACGTCGCGAAGCCATGCCTCGCAGGACAGGGTCCGTTCGAACGGGATCAGTGGCTTTGAGTTCGGCAGGACGCCGAAGACGTCGGCGCGCAGCCGATCGGTGTCGATGAGACCCATCCGGGCCAGTTCGGCGTCGTCGAAGAGCGCGAGCAGGTCGCCGCGGTGGCGACGCAGCCCGGCGAACTGTTCGGCGCTGTAGTCGCCCTTGGTCCGCCGGTCGAGCAACCCGTCGGGAATGATGCCCCGCATCGCCTCGCCGAGCACCGGCTTGAACCGGCCGCTGACCATCCGATCGGCGAACCGCACCGACAGCGCCGCGTTCAGCACATGGTCATCGAGGTACGGGTTCTCCAGCGTGACGCTGTCGCGTTCTGCGACCCGCGAGCTGCGCCGTGCGGCCGCTCCATTGAACTGGGTGATCCGGATCATCTCGTGCTGCGCTGGTGGAGTGGCCTCCGGTCGGGGTCGGCTCGCGGCCGCCTCCCGGTAGAGGCGTCGCGCCACGTCTGCGGCGTCCGCGGTGATCCACGGCGGGAGGGTCGTGGCGATTTCCCAGTTCGCGTGTGTCATCTCACCGGGCGGCGCGGTCAGCCGTCGGCCGCTGCGCGCCAACCACCGGTGGTAGGGCACGCCGGAGAGAAGGAACCGGGTCGTCGTGGCGACCGACCAGCGGCGCATCGCCTTGGTGGTCAGGATCTGCCGTGCGGCGGTGGTGGGATGGCGCCGGGCCAGGTCGTGCAGGGTCAACGTGCTGGCGGAGAAGAGCTCGTCGCCGCCGATCCCCTGGAGGTGACGCCGGGAGCCGTGGGCTCCGACGTGCGCAGCGATGAAACCGGCCAGGGCCCGCGTACGGACGAACGGGAAGGGCCCTTCGACGTCGTCATCTCCGGTGACCTCGTACCAGGAGGGTGCCTCGTCGCCCGGTACCACCAGATGTTTGCCCGGCAGCTGTTCCTCGCACCACTCCGCCCACCGCTCATCCTCGTTCGACTCGTCCAGAGGCGCGAAGCGGAACGTCGTCGGGTCGGCCCCGGCGGCCGCGGCGATGAAGCAGAGGCTGGTCGAGTCCAGACCGCCGGAAAGGTCAGCGCTGAGCGACCCGCCGCCGCGCGGGACGCGCGCCGCGACGGCCGCGACCAGTGCTGTCCGCACGACTTGCGCGCCGTCGGCCAGTGACAGCTCGGGCTCCGGCGGTGTCCACCATCGACAGGTACGGGCGACCGGGTCGTCGCCGCGCAGGACGAGGAAACGTCCACCCGGCACCTGTTCGACACCCTGCCAGACACATCGCTCGCGCAGCGGCCACGGCGGCCCGAACGGTGCGACGAGTTGGAGCACGACGGCTTCGGAGTCGATGCCGGCGCCGGTCATGGCGGCGATCGTGTCGGCGCGGTCGGCCGCGACCGCGACCCGGTCGACGGTTCCGGTGAAGAGCTGGTAGCGGTAGGACAGGCTGCCCTGTGCCCGGGTGACCCCGCCGATCGATCCGATGAGGTGATAGCAGCCCGGCACACTCCTGGCGACGGCGTCCAGGTCGGCCACGCCTCGGACGGCGTCGAGGCGCCGGGTGAGGCTCTCGCTGGTCTCGGCGGTCCGGCCGAGGAGCGCCAGGGCCCGGTCACCGGCACGGGCCACGACGATGTCGTCGTGCTCCCAGTGTCCGACGATCCAGGGCCGTCCGGACGGATGCCGGATCGTCTGTCCTCCGCTGTGTCGCCGGGCCAGGGCCGCCGATGCCTCGTGGTCGGAAAGGATGATGAACCGCATTGCCCGCTCCCTTCGGCAAGGTCCGTCTGGACGCAGGACGCCGGGGTGGTCAGCCCTGGTGCAGCTGGCCGACCACCCCGGCGCGTTGATGCGGTGTTCGACGTGCGTCAGTTATCGCGTTAGTCGTTCACCGGTTGGTAGGTCGGGTCGACTCAGAGGTCGAACCAGCCGCCCCACAGGTCGGTCCACTCGCCGACGTTGGTGATGCGGGTGAGCTCGGTGAAGTCGCCGACCTCGACCAGCGCGGGGGCCTCGTAGCCCATCGTCTTCTCGTTCATGCTGTTCACCTCGTAATCGGTGAATTGAGGCGATCCTTGTGACTGCCTCGCTGACACCCATCAGATATCCGTGGGTGCTGACCGGCAATCGCGCCTTCCTGTCCGGGACAGACGCGCAACGGGTCACCAGCGGCGGTGCGGCCGTCCCGGACAAGGGCCCGGACAGGACATCGCGCAGGGGTACCGTCCGTTCGACTTGTGGGGTTTGGCGAAGCAGGAGCAGTGGGCGGGGACCGCCGTCGCTCGGGTGGCCGACCCGGGCCGGCGCTATCGATGTCGAGCGGTCCACTGTGGTACTACGGCGGCTGGTCGCCTCGACGACCATGTAGCCCCGCTGGTGCCAACCGCTGTGCTGGCAGCTCACGATCGGTGGGCGGCCCGGTGCGAGGCCGGTTGGGGGGAGCAGGTTGGGAGCAGCGGGGGCGACGCGGCTGGATATCCCTGGCAGACGACTCGGCCGGGGGCGGGTCATCGGCGGCTACCTACCGGCATCCCCGGGCGTAGCCCTCGAGCCGGTGGGTCGCCCCGCCCGGCCCCCGCCCGCGCCTGGTACTGCCCTTGGTCGTGCTGTCGGTGACCGCGACTTGGTCGGCCGGCTCCTGGCAGCCGCCGACTTGCGAATCACGTCGACGGTCGTACACCGATTGGGTGTGAACTTTTCCAGCGCCTACGCCGCGACCACCTTGCTCATCGACACCGCGGTCAGTTGACGTTTGACCCGCAAGGCCCCGTTCGGCGGCTGGCCCGGGTGGTGTCGGTGGCTTCGATGTCCGGAGCGGGCATGCGGCCTGCGGGACAGACATGCCGGCAATGGTGCTGGACAATGGGCAGGCCTGCCGGGCGGTCACAGATCGCGCGGTGTTGAACACGGGGTTCGAGACCGTTCGGTCCGGTCCTGAACGCGGAATTCGCCTACGTTGCTGCCGAGAGCGGTGAGCTGGACGAATCCCGCCGCGTGTGCCGCAGCTCGAAAGCCCTGGCCGGCTGACAACGGTCAGCGGGCGACGGCGCCTGCTATCGACCACGCCCGGTACCGGGAATGGATGCGGCATCCGGATATCGCGGGACGAGTGATGGTGGGCCGAGGGAGAGTCATGCTACGCATCCACTTCACCAGCGAAGACCTGCGGCGGGTGACCGTGGCCGATGGAGTCGATCCGCTCTGGGAGATTCTCCTCAGCCTGCACCTGCTGCAGGAGCGTGACACCTGCGTGGAGTTCGACCAGTGGCGCCGACGGATAAATTCCACCAGGTCCGCTTCGCTGCGGTTGCTGGCACAGTTGGCCCCGCCCTGGGGATACTCACCCGACTTCCTCACCCCCGGCCGGGGGGACGCCGAGTTCGAAGTTCTGCTCGACCGGCTGCTGTCCACCCCACGTCGGCGGTTGGGGGCCGACATCGAGGCACTGGCCGAGACAGGCCCGGTCAGCACCTGGGTCCGGGCCATTGGTTCGGGCGAGACGGGCGCGCTGCGGCGCCTCGAGGCCGCGTTCACGACCTACCACCGGCTGGCGTTGGCGCCGCACCGCGACGCCTTTCGCGCGCAGGCGGAGGCGGACCGGACCCGCCGGGCCCAGATGCTGCTAGCCGGCGGGGTCGACCGACTCCTCGGCAGCCTCCACCCCCGAGTGAAGTGGGAGCCACCGGTGCTACGGATACCGGTGTACATGCATCAGGACGTCCATCTGCGGGGGCGGGGAATCGTCCTGGTCCCCTCCTTCTTCTGCCGGATCCAGCCGATCACGCTGCTGGACGCGAAGCGGCCCCCCGTGCTGGTCTATCCGCTCGCGCCACGGCTCGGCCTGTTCCGTGGCGCCGCACTCGCGCGTGAGTCGACGTCACCGACCGTCGCCCTGCTCGGCGGCACCCGCGCGGCGGTCCTGGAGGCGGCCGCGGCAGGCGGGAGCACCAGAGAGTTGGCACGGCGGGTGGGGGTCGCGGATCCGGTGGTGAGCCGCCACTGCGGCGTGCTGCGTGCCGCCGGGCTGCTAGAGACCCGGCGGTGCGGTGGCTCGGTGTGGCACGGGCCCACCGGCCTTGGCATCGCGTTGCTCAACGGTGAACTACCGGACGGCCGAACTGCGCCATTGCCGGCTGAGGCAAAGGCTGGACCGGAATTTCCCGCTCGGCCACAGTAGGACGCGTCGAGCACGGACATCGGTGCGACGCAAAGGGAGTGTGCCGTTTTCCGGGCCGATTCCTCCCGACGCTCGCCGCCACCGGCTCGCGATCCGCACGACAGTTCCGACCCACGAGGAGAAACGCATGCGGGACGCAGAGCACACGCCCGCCCGTCAACCGGCCGCCGTCTCGCGACGGACCGCCCTCGCGGGTCTGGCCTCGGCGGCGGCGTTGTTGGCCATACCGGACGGCCAGGCCCTCGCTTCCGCTCCACTACCAACACCCGTCCGCCCGGTGCTTGGGTTCCGTCCGGTGCCAGTGAACACGGACAGGTCACCCCGGGTACCGGCCGGCTACCGGGTCCGCGCAGCGGCGCAGGCGCCAGCACGCCACGCGCCGCTGACCGGCCGTGGCGCGGCCACCTTCTCCGGTCCGGTACGCGCCGCGCCCCCGCGCCTGCCGGTGAGCGTGACGTTGGCGCAGGCCGCTTCCGTACGTACGCCGTGGGGGTCCCACCTGGCGGGGGAGGCGGGATTTCAGCGCTGGTTCGACGTCGGGCACCGCGACTGGCGACCCAGCGAGACCGACCTGCGCTACGGGCTCGGTCCCCACCTGCCGGGTGGTGCCCGAGGTGAGAAACTGCCCGGCGCCGACCTTGCTGCCGATCTCGGCGAGGCCGGCCGGTACGGCTGGGTGGTGGAGTTGGCCGTCAAGCCCGAGGGAACTCCGGCCGACCCGGTGAAGCGCACCGCTCTGGGCCGGTTCAGCCCGGCCGGGATCACGGCCGTGGAATCCGGGGGCCGGGTCGTGGTCTACATCGGTGACGACGAGGACGGGGGCTACCTCTACAAGTTCGTCGGGGCCGACGGGTGGCGGCGGCTCAGGGCCGATGGCCGCAGTCCACTGGACCAGGGTGTCCTGCACGTCGCGCGGCTCGCCGCCGACGGTTCGGGCCAGTGGGTGCCGCTGGCGCACGGGCAGGGCCCGCTGACGGTGCGGAACGGCTGGCTGGACCAGGCGGACGTCCTTCTGCGCACCCGGCTGGCCGCCGACGCGGTCGGTGCCACCCCACTGGCCCGCCCACAGCAGGTGGCGGTCGATCCGAGCGGCGAGTCCGTCTACTGCGCAGTCGCCGGCGGCGCGGTGGACGTCCGGTGCGCGGCGCCGGACGCCGGCCCGGTGGGGCCGGAGCGGGAGTCGACCGCACCCGGTTCCGGCCATGTCCTGCGGTGGCGCGAGGACGCGGGCGACGCGACCGCGGTCGGGTTCCGGTGGGACGTCGTCGCCGAGACGGACGGCACCACGGGCACGGGGCAAGCTGCCCCCTTCGGTCGTCCACGCGGGCTGTCGTTCGACGCCGACGGCCGGTTGTGGATCCGCACCGCCCTGAACGGCACGGACCGTGACCTGCCGGACGAGGTGTACCGCGCGCTAGGCAACGACGCGGTGCTCGCCGTCGACCCGGCGTCCGGCGAGGTCAGACGCTTCCTCACCGTCCCCCGCGGACGCGAGATCACCGCACTGGCGCTCGCTGCGGACCAGCGGACCATGTCCGTCACCGTAGCGTGGCCGGCCCTGGTGGGCACGTCACGCAAGGATGGAACCGACCCCGTCACCTTCGTCGTCCGGCGCGCAGACGGTGGCGTCATCGGCGCCGCCTGACCAGTTCTCTCATCCGCTGCGACGACCGGAGAAACCGCCATGGTGTACATCGTTCCCCGTTCCGTCTGGCACGCGGTGGTGCCGAAGCAACCGATCGACGACCCGTGGACCCCGTGGCTCGGCGGGGTGGTCATCCATCACCACGGGCCGGGAACCGGCTTCCCGAAGGCCAACCACCAGGAGTGCTACCAGCAGGTCTGGGACATCCAGGATCAGGCCATGAACAAGTGGTTCTTTGAGGAACTGCTGGGGGATGAGGAATACGACGACATCCCCTACAACTACCTCGTCTGCCAACACGGATGGGTCTTCGAGGGGCGAGGCGACGCGGTCCGGTCGGCGGCGAACGGCACCACGACGCCCGGCGCGAACAAGAACTACTACGCGGTCATGGGGATGATCGAATCGGGGGATCAGCCCAGCCAGGCGATGCTCACCGCGATTCGTGACCTGATCGGGCAACTGCGCCAGCAACAGCAGCGAGCGGGGACGGAGATCAAGGGGCATCGCGAACTGTTCGACACCCAGTGCCCGGTCAACCTCTACCCGTACGTGAAGAACGGATCGCTCGAACCCACGTCGCCGACTCCGCCGCCCAGCGGTGGAGTCACGATCATTCCCCGCAGCCGCTGGGGCGCCCGGCCGCCACGCAGCGCGGAGCAGGTGCCCCTGAGCAGCCGAACTGGGTTCACCGTGCACTACTCGGCCGGCCCGCCGACCCAGACCCCGAGGCAGATCCAGAACTATCACATGGACTCCAACGGCTGGGACGACATCGGATACAACTTCCTGGTCGACCGCGACGGCCACATCTATGAGGGACGCGGCTGGCAGATCCTGGGCGCCCATGCCGCCGGCTACAACACCACCCACATCGGCGTCTGCTTCATCGGCCGCGACGGCGAGGCCACCGCACGCACCGCCGCGGCGATCCGCGCCCTCTACCTCTACGCCAACCGCCTGTGCGGTCGTACGCTGGACAAGACCTGGCACGGCGGCCTGTCGGGGCAGGCCACCCAGTGCCCCGGCTCGGCGCTACGAGCGTGGGTCCAGGGCGGCATGCAGGGTGACGACCTGCCCATCACCGACGGCACGAGCGGCGCGGGCGGCGGCATGACCTCGGTCCGCACCGTCGCCGCGCAGCAGCGCGCCGTCAATGGCCTCGGCTACACCCCGCCGTTGGTCGTGGACGGCATCTGGGGGCCGCAGACCGAGGCGGGCGTGCGCTGGCTGCAGGCCAAGGCGGGCGGTGACGCCGACGGGCTCTGGGGCCCGCAGACCGAGGCGGCGTACCGGCGCCTCACCGGGGACACGTCCAGCGGGGGCGGTATGACCTCGGTCCGGTCGGTCGCCTACCAGCAGAACGCGGTCAACCGCCTCGGCTACACCCCGCCGTTGGTCGTGGACGGCATCTGGGGGCCGACGACCGACGCGGGAGTGCGTTGGCTGCAGGCCAGGGTGGGCGTCAGCGCGGACGGCTTCTGGGGGCCGACGACCGACGCGGCCTACAACGGGTACGCCGACGAGGGAGCGCGGATCGTCGTAGACGGCGTGTTCGGCCCGACCACCGTCACCGCCCTGCAACGTGCCATCGGCGCGGCACCCGACGGCCAGTGGGGACCCGGGTCGATCCGCGCTCTGCAGCACCACCTCAACACCTGGGCCGACGCCGGCCTCGCCGTCGACGGGGGGATGGGCCCGGCCACCGTGCGAGCGCTGCAACAGCACCTTAACCGGATGGTCGGAGCCGGGCTCACGGTCGACGCACTGTGGGGACCGAGCACGGTGCGAGCCGTGCAGAACGCCATCAACCTGGGACGCTTCTGAACCCGTGCGGTACAGCTGACCTGCGTACCACGCGTCGCAAGTTATCTCGGTTTCATTTGATTGCGAGAAAGGGTAATCCTGTGCGGAAGATCAGGCGCACCATTATTGGTGCTGTGGTTGGGTTCGGATTAGTGGCGGGGGTCAATCCTGCGCCCGCTGTGGCTGCGCCTGCCGGGCGTGAGGTGGCCGCAGCCGCCGGCTACGACTGTTACGAGTGGGGACAGAACATGAATTTCGCCCCGGATGCGCCGTGGCATATCGAGCCCTATGGTAGTAGCCCAGTCTCCTTTCGCGGTGGTGGTAAGGTTTTCATCACCTACTATTGCATCAACAGCTACGGCAATTACTGGTACATGAGGAGTTCGGGGTATTTCGTATCCGAGAAATATCACTGGGCTTGATTCGGCGCCAAACGACCGCGCTGGACTGCCCTGCCACCTCGCCGGAGTGACGTAGGGGCAGAGGCTGCGAGTGGGGCCTACTAGTCCAACGTCACTTGGTTTTGGTGTTGGGCCTGGCGTGGGCATGAGGACGGCCACCGCGTTGATCATCGATGGTTTGTGAGGACAATCGAAGATCGCGCGGTGGCCGTGGGCCACAGCGTGGACCCCGCGAGATGGCGGGTCATCCTGGACGAGGCGGTGACGCGGGTCGCTGACCGGTTCGTGCGGGCGAAGCCGCGTGCGACGGCGGGGCAGTTCGCGCAAGGGCTGCTGTCTGGCGTGGAACGGAAGACCTGCTGGTCCCTTGCGGAGCGGGCTGGGCACGCCGATCCGCAGGCGATGCAGCGGCTGCTGCGTACGGCGGTGTGGGACGCCGACGTCGTCCGCGACGACGTGCGCGATTGGCTGGCCGAGCAGATCGGCCACCCGGGACCCCAACGGACCGCCGCCATGATCGGGCGCACGGATCTGCCGCTGGTCGTGAAGGCGTGTGCATCACTGTCGGTGTTCGGCTACCAGTGGGCGAGACCGCGGCCGGGGACAGCGACGAAGCGAAATCCCCGGAACCCCGGCGGCGGCATACTCGTGACGGTGAACGCCTCGTACTGATCGTCCGGCTCGACGACGAGGACTGCGTCGTCGGCGAAGGTCAGAGTCAACCGACCGTCCTTGCGGATCAGTGCCTCAACCGAGGACGGCGGCCCGACGGGCATCGCTGGCGCGACGCTTGCCGGGGTGGACATGCGGGCCGGGCTGATCAACGAGTACGTGCTGTTCCCCTACCCGGTTCTGGTGGGCGGTGGCACGCCGTTCTTCAGCGCGCTGAACAGTTCTAGAGGATCATCATGCGTGTCACCAGTCCGGCTCGTGGATGTCCTCTTCGAGGGCCTTGATGGTGCTGTAGAAGGTGGTCTCGGGCCAGGGTTGTCTCTCGGCCGCGCGTTTCCAGGTGAGGTGAACGAGGGCCCAGCCCCCAGAAGCCAGTTCCACAACGATGTCGTCTGAGGCCCCGGACCTGCCGATCACCTCGACGGGTTGGTTGTGTAGGGGGTGCCCGGCGGCCACCTCGGTCAGAAGTTCCGCGTGCAGTGCCTCACGCTGTCGTTGTTCGGTTGGACCACCTCGGCGTAGGTCCCACCACGGGTCGGTAAAGACGAGCTGTTCGTCCACCGGATCATCGTCGCGTAGCTCGCGGAGGTTTGGACTCGTGGGGCTCGAGCCATCGCTGGGGGAGCGTCAGGCGTCATATGAAGCCACCCTGTAACGGATCAAGCGGAGTCGGGCAGGTGCGAGTTGAGGGTCCGTCGATAGCGCCTGCGCGTCGCAGTGCTCTGCGGCAAATCAGTGCGCGAGCTTGGATGGTGCCCTTCTCCGGGAGCGGGGTGGGAGCACGCACCGGTGGGGGCGAATCACAGCTGTGCGGCGACTGGGCTTGACATTATGCAGGTAGATACCTGCATAATGGGGGTGTGAGCGACACGGAGCTGACCTTCAAGGCGCTGGCCGATTCCACGAGGCGGCTTCTGCTCGACCGCCTCCGCGAACGCAACGGCCAGACGTTGGGCGAGCTCTGTGAGCACCTGGCCATGGCCCGCCAGTCGGCCACCCAGCATCTCGACATCCTCGTGCGGGCCAATCTCGTCACCGTCGTGCGGCGAGGGCGGGAGCGCCTGCACTACCTGAACCCCGCACCGATCCACGAAATCGAGCAGCGCTGGATCTCCGGCTTCGACAAGCCTCGTCTGCGAGCACTCAGCATGATCAAAGACCAAGCAGAGGAGTACGGCATGACCTCCGTGCCGACCTACGTATACGTCACCTACATCCGCGCCACCGCCGAGCAGGTATGGCAGGCACTCACCGACGCCGACCTGACCGCGCGGTACTGGGACCACGCCAACGTCTCCGACTGGCAGCCCGGCTCGGCATGGGAGCACCAGCGCACCGACGGATCGGGCGTGGCCGACGTCGTGGGCAAGGTGCTCACCGCCGAGCCGCCGACGCATCTGGCCATCACCTTTGAGGACAGCCCGAACGAGGAACGGGAGCCCTCGGTCGTCACGTTCCTCGTCGAACCGCACCAGGACATCGTGCGTCTCACGGTGACCCACGAGAACCTCGCCAACCTCGCCATGCTCAACGGTATCTCGCGCGGCTGGCCCGCGGTCCTGTCGAACCTGAAGTCCCTGCTAGAGACCGGCGACGTGCTCCCGCAAGCTCCGTGGAAAATGACCGGCACACACGCCTGAGAGGAACCCGACCCAATGGATACCACGCCCCTCCGGCAGGCCTACGACGCCTTGCTGGCCGCCGCCCCGCGAGCCGTACCACCGCCCGATGAATGGAACACCGAGCAGATCCTGGCCCACGTCTCGCTCGTCAGCGCGGCCACCATCAGCAGCGTTGCTGCAGTCGCCTCGGCGACGGTCTCGACGTACGACAACCGCCTGTCCCAGGACCCGTGGACCCTCGACCGCGTCATCGCGCTCGCCAGCGGCGAAGCAGGCCTACGGGAGCGCATCCGCGTGCAGGGGGAGGCATTGTGCTCCCTCGCCGCATTGCTGAGCGAGGCCGAGCTCGCCACGAAGGTACCAACGCTGCTGTTGTCCAATGACACGTGCCTGGTCGAACAGCCACTCTCGCTGGGGGACATTCTCACCGGCCTCGCCGACGCAGAGCTACCCGGACACACCAAGCAGCTTTAGGCTGGACACAGCGTGATGCTGCTTGACCGGCACACACGATGTCCGGTCGTGCCGATGTCCGCGCACGGTTCCGACGCGGATCACGGCGCCGCGGACCTGCTCCGGCGCACGGGTTTGCCGTTTGTGGTGATCCAGGCAGGGCGAATGTCTGCGTATGATTCGCGCGCTTGACGGCCGGCCCCTGCCGCCGCGCTTGCGGAGCTCACCGGCACCTGGACGGCCAGAGCGATTCCGTCGTGCTGGCATTCCCACTGCGGAGCTGACGGCACCGGCGGAACGTTGCGTCTTCCTTGCCTCGCGCAGTGCTGTCCTGCTGTACTCATCAGAGTAGTCAGTCGGACTCTGGCAGTGAGGTGCGCGGTGGCCTTCCGGGCGAGGAAGTTACGGGTGCAACTGCCGTGCGACGGCGAGAACTCGATCATCGAGGCCGCCGACGAGCCGGACGGGTGGTTCTGTCCATTGCAGGGCAGCCCGTTCGGAGACCCCCTGATCCACCACCCGTGCGACTCGGTCAGCATCCCGGACCTGGTGCACTGCGGCCCGCTGATGACCTACACCTGTCCAGTCAGCCAACCGGATCTGCCGACCGGTGGCTCCGGGGGCACAGAGTGCGTCGTGGCCGAGTTGCAGAGCGCGCCGGACCCGGTGGTCCGCACCAAGTACGGCAGTGCCACCTTCATGATGAACCGGGGGAGCACCGTCCTCAGCGTGACCGAGGAGTACCTGCCGGTGCTGCGGGCGCACCTGGAGGCCCGGCGGCTGGAGATCGATGTTGTCGCCCAGGCACAGCGGGACGCCATCGATACCCATCTGGCCCACATCGAGGTCGCCGAACGGGCCCTACGCGACCGCGCGGCACGGGAGTAGCCCGGTGGCGCAGGTGTACCGCGCCAATCCGGGGTACACCCTGGTGCCGCTGGAGCGGCTGCCAGCCGCCGACCGCGCCGCTCTGCCGGCCACAGCCCTCGACGACAGCGAGTGCTACGGCCTGCTTGTACCCGGCCGGGACTCGCCGCTGCCAACCCGTCCGATCAGCCCGGACCTCGCGCTGCTCTACCTCAGCCTGATCGAGCCGGGGCCGCTGCCCGGGTATGCCCGGTCCCGCTTCGGCCCGCAGCTCGGCTGGATCGCCACCCGGCTCGTCCTCGACGGTGTGCTGGAGATCGCCCGGGACGGCGGCTTCACCAGCGGCGCGCTGGCGGCCGGCTGGCCGGACGCCGACCCCGACGACGGCGGCACCGGCCGGATCGGCGAGCTTTCCCGGGCCGCGCTGCGTTACGCGCAGTGCCTGGCGGACCTGCCCGCGCCGCTGCTCGCCGGCCGGCTCTACAGCTACGGCCGGACCCCCGTGCACCCCCGGCTGCGCGAGCGGCTGCCCAACCGCTCGGCCATCGCCGACCACCTGGGCCTGGCCCCGGACGGGCAACTGGTGCGCGAGCTGTCCGGCGCGCGGTGGACGGCTCCGGCCCCGCCGGCAGAGCATCACCACTGGTGGCACTGGCACGCCCCGCCTCCGGCCGATCCGTTCGCCCCGCAGCACACCAGCGGGTACAAGCTCTACGTCAGCCCGACACTCGCCGTCATGCCGGACGCGGTGCGGGCGGTGGCGCAGGTGGTTCCCGGGCTACCCGGGGTCAGCGGCTTCAAGGTCGGCGCGGACCATGTCGGTCTGTGCCGACCGGACCGGCTGGTGGTCTACCTGGACCAGCCCACCGACCTGACCGCGTGCGCCGAAGCGTTGCGGGAAAAGCTGTCCGGATTACCCGCCGACGGGGTCACCTTCAGTACCGCACTCACCGGGGACGGGCTGCTGTCCTGGGGTACCGATCCGCCGGGTGCGAAGACCAGTTGGCGTGGCTGGGTCACGGCACAGCTGGCCCGGTACCTCGCGGCGGCCCAACTCGCCGACCCGGGCGCTACACCTCCGTGGCGGCTCGCCCTGCACCAGCTGCGACTGTCCGGGGTGGACACCCGTACCTGGACTGCCGATCGTGGGCTGTGGGCGACGTCGCCGGGTGGCCGATGACCGGCCCGCTGCTCGGCCCGCTGGTGCTCCCGCCGGACGTGACGATCACGCCGGTCGCCCAGTTGCCGGCGCAGCTGCGCGGCCAGCTCCAGCAGGAGCCGGACGAGCACTGCGTGACCCGGCCGAACGCCCGGACCGCCTCGACCATCGTGGACTCGGCCGGCGCGGCGCTGCTCGGCGAGTTCCGCCAGCCGACCACCATCGCCGACGCGGTGCTGGCCTTCAGCCTGGCCAACGGCGTAGATCCGGCGGAGACCTTGGAGGAAGCGTTCGCGCTGCTGAGCGGGTTCATCAACGACGGGGTACTGGTGGTGGCCGACTCCGCCCTGGCCGCGCCGATCGGTACCGGGCTGCGGCCGGCGGAGCGGATCGGCGGGTACACCGTGCACCAGCCGGTCCAGGTGCTGATCGACACCGAGGTGCATCGGGGCAGCGCGGCCGACGGTACCCCGGTGGCGGTCAAGCTGGCCCGACCGGGGTTCGGCGCACAGGTGCGCGCCCAGCTGGAGCATGAGGCCTCGGTACTAGCCCGGCTAGCCGGCGTGGTCAGCCCGGCGTTGCTCGACGCGGGCGAGTACGACGACCGCCCGTACCTGGTCACCGCCTGGATCGCCGGGGTGGATCTGCACCGCGCCGCGACCGGTGTCCGGCGACTGCCCGGGTCAGCCCGGCGGGACGCGTTGATCGACTTGGCCGACCGGGTCCTGGCTACCTACGCCCACCTGCACAGCGCTGGCGTGCTCCACGGCGACGTGCACCCGCGCAACGTACTGGTGACCGCCGACGATCGGGTGACGCTGGTTGACTTCGGACTCGCGGCCACCGTCGACGCGGACGGGACGGTCCGCGCCGTCGCCACCGGCGGCGTGGACCTCTACCGGGAACCGGAGCTGTCCGGTGCGCGTCGCCCCGGCGGTCCGACCCGGCTGCCAAGCGCCGCCGGTGAGCAGTACAGCGTCGCCCGGCTGGTGTACCTGATCCTCACCGGCGGTCAGCCGCACCCACCGGCGTTGACGGACTCCCGACTACCGCGCCGGCCACCCGCGCCCTTCGCCGAGCACGGGGTGGCCGACCTGCCGGCCGTGCAGCGCACCGTCCGGCGTGCGCTGGCTGACCGACCGTCCCGGCGCTATCCCTCGGTCGCGGACTTCCGCACGGCGCTGCGAACCGCGGCCGCGCGCGACCGTCGCGCCCCGGCCTCCGACAGCAGCCGGTCCGGGCAGCAGTTGGTGGACGACGTGTTGGCCCGGCTGACCCGCGCCGACCAACGCTTCGAGGACGACCTGGTCGCCCCAGTCGCGCCGGTGATGAACGGCGCCGCCGGCCTCGGGTACGCGCTGCTGGAGATCGCCGCAGAACGCGAGGACGCCGAACTGCTGGCCGGGGCCGACCGGTGGGCTACCCGGGCGCTGCTAGCCTCCGGTGACGAGCGGGCTTACGTCAGCGACGAGCTGGAGATCAACCCGGGGTCCGTCGGCGAGCGCTCGTTCTATCACAGCATCACCGGCGTGCACGCGGTCCAGGCACTGATCGCCGACGCCCGGGGTGACGAGCTGGGCTGCCGACTCGCGCTGGCCGACTATCTCGCCATCGCCCAGTCGGAGCTGGACCCGGCCCGGCGCGGCCCCGGTTCCGGCGAGTTCGACCTTGCCTTCGGCCGGTCCGGCCTGCTGCTCGGCTGCGCCGTGCTGGTCCAGCGGCTAGCCGATCCGGCCGCCACCGATCTGATCAACCTGGTGGCGCTCGGCGATGCGCTGCGGGACGCGCTGTGGCGCCGGTTGGCGCAGCAGCCGCCCTTGGACCGTGCGGCGGAGCTGCGCACCCTGGGCGTCGCGCACGGCTGGGCCGGCTACCTCTACGCGCTACTGTGCTGGAGCGCCGCGGCCGGTACCGCACCGCCGTACGGTGTGGCCGAGCGGCTCGCGGAGTTGGCCGCACAGGCTGTCCCGGCCGGTCGGGGGGTGTACTGGGCGTACCAGGTCGGTGGGCCCGCGCCCGACCCCGGGCTCGGTACCAGTTGGTGCAACGGCACCGCCGGGTACGTACACCTGTGGAACCTGGCGCACGGCCAGTACGGCGAGGCGGCGTACGCCCGGCTGGCCCGGCAGGCCGCGTGGAGCACGTTCGACGCGGCTGGGGCCAGGGCCGGGGACCTGTGCTGCGGTTCGGCCGGCCGGGCGTACGCGCTGCTGTGCCAGTACCGGCACAGCGGTGAGCCGGCCTGGCTGAACCGGGCCCGGGCGCTGACCGGCGAGGCGGTGGCCGAGGTACGCCAATGGACGATGCGCCGGGACAGCCTGTACAAGGGCGATGTCGGTACCGCCGTGCTGGTGGCCCAGTTGGCACACCCCGACCATGCCCGGATGCCGCTGTTCGAGCTGGACGGCCCGGCCGGCTGCGGTCGGGCCGTCCAGAGCGGATAGTCGACCACCGGCCGAGGTGGCCGGTATTCACGCCGGCCAGCACGATGGTGGGGCGGAGGCCAAGGACTCAGCCTTGCAGGTAGGCGAGGACCGCCAGGATGCGGCGGTTGTCGTCCTCGGAGGGCTTGAGACCGAGCTTGGTGAAGATGTTGTTGCTGTGGTTGCTGACGGTTTTCTCGGTGACGAACATCCGGGCGGCGATCGCAGCGTTCGAGCGGCCCTCGGCCATCAGGGTGAGGACCTCATGCTCGCGTGGGCTCAGCTCCAGGAGCTTAGGGTCGGTGGAGCGGTGGGTGAGTAGCGCACTCACCACGTCGGGGTCCATAACGGTGCTGCCGGTAGCGACCTGCCGGACACTGGCGACGAATTGGTCGACGTCCGTAACGCGGTCCTTCAACAGGTAGCCCACCGCGCCCGCGCGATCTGACATCAGCTCCCTGGCGTAGATCTGCTCGACATACTGCGATAGCACCATGATGGGCAGCCCTGGAATCTGGCGGCGGGCCTCGATCGCGGAACGCAGCCCCTCGTCGGTGAAGGTCGGCGGCAACCGCACGTCGACGATGGCGACGTCGGGGCGGTGCGTCGTCAGCGACCGGATCAGCGCGGGGCCGTTGTCAACGGCTTCCACGACCTCGAATGAATTGGCCCGCAGGATCCTGATCAGGCCCTCGCGGAGCAGGGCGAGGTCCTCGGCCATCACGATACGCACGGCAGCGACATCCTCACCTCGGTAGGTCCGCCCGGCGGGCTGTCAACGGTCAGCGTGCCGTCGAAGGCCGCCAGGCGACGGACGATGCCACGCAGGCCCGTGCCGGAATCGATCGAAGCACCCCCACGGCCGTCGTCGGACACCAGCATCGTCAGTTCCCCGGCAGCGCCGCCCCGGTGGGGTGCGAACTCCACGGTGATCCCGATCTGCTGGGCCTGGGCGTGCTTGATGGCGTTCGACACGGCCTCGGCGACGGCGAAGTAGGCCGCGGACTCGATCGGGGCCGGCAGCCGTCCGGGTAGGCGGGTCACCACCGTGGTCGGGATCGGATTGACCAGGGCCAAGGCCTTGAGTGCGCCGTCCAGGCCACGGTCGGCCAGTACCGGCGGATGGATGCCTCGTACCAGGTCGCGCAGCTCGGTGAGGGCGCTGGAGGTCGACTCGCGGGCCTCGGCCAGCAACTGCTGGACGGCCTGCGGATCGTTGGGCAGTAACTGTTCGGCCAAGCCCAGGCTCATACCCAGCGACACCAGCCGGGCCTGCGCGCCGTCGTGCAGGTCGCGTTCGATTCGGCGCAGTTCACCGGCCTGGGTGTCGACGGTCTCAGCTCGCGAGGTCGCCAACTGTTGGACGCGGGCCCGCAGGCGCGCCTGTTCGGTGGGGCCGAGCAGAGCGCGGATCACCCGAGCGTTGAGGTTCGCGAGGCGCACCGCAGTGACGTACCAGAGCAGAAGGAAAACCGGACCGAGCGGTACCAGCCCGAACGACTGCGCGACGCTGTGCAGCCGGAAGCCCTCCCCCATCGGAGTGCGGAATACCTGAGAAGGCGTCAGCTGATAGATGAGCGGATAGGTCAGGTATACGAATCCGACGACGAAGAACAGCAGCGACAGTCCGCAACTCAACCAAATGGTGATCGAGTTGACCACCAACCAGATCCAGTCCCGCCACGTCGCCGGGTCGCGCAGGATCGTCCAGAGCCGCACCGGCCACCCGGCGTCCGGCGTCGGCTGATAGGGCCGGGCGGGCACCGGTTCGCCGAGCCGGTCGGCGGCCCACTGGCGATGCAGGTCGGCAAACCAGCGCACCAGTACGGTCGCGAGCAGGGTCAGTGGGATTCCGGCGCCAAGCGCGGCGATCGATATCGAGGTGATCCAGAGTGTGGCCAGCACGGCACCCAGGACCGCGCCCGCCAGCAGCACCAGCGACCAGCCCAGCAGGCTCATCCGTTGGGCCAGCGCGGAGCGCGAAATCGGACCGCTGCGAGCGACGCGACCCGGCCCGGAGCCCTCCCGCGAGGGCGAGGAGCCGCCGGACAGGGAGGCTCCGCTGTTATCGGTCATCTCACTCCATCATTGCGCATTGTGCCGAACCGCCGGGCTGGTGACTCATGTTGGCCGGCGATCCGCACTTCCCCACGGTCGGTGTCCCCCACGTCGCGCGGGATCCAGCGACCATGGTGTCCGTCCGTGGTCCACGGAGGCTCGCGTCGCCGATCGACGGCTCGATCGATCGACACCCGCACACACGCTACCCATCGCGTAAGCAGTTCCGGTCCGCTCCCCGAATCTCGACCACCACCTCGCCGTCATCGGGATCCGGACCGTGTGGCTTGTCGCGCTCGCCTACGGCGCTGCCCCGGTCATCGGCAGCTGCGCCACAACGAATTCCGAGTCGGCGGACGCTCCGTGCTCGCTCTACCGGTGACCGCACGCGGTGAGGTCGTCTCCGCAGACTGGTTGACCAAGAACGCCGGGGCAGCGCCGGTCAACCAGGCTCGCCGGTCCTGTCAGCCGTCGGCCCGATGGCCTTTACTTGACGGTGGCGGTCATCTGTTCGATTTCCTTGAGCACCAGGGCGGGCTTGTCCTGGGGAACGTCGTGCGAGCTTCCCTCGGCGATGACGAGTGTGCGGTCGGGCCCCGCCTTGGTGAACGCCGCTGCCGCGTCGCGCCAGGCCTGAGCGTCCTGCGGAGATCCATCGAAGGGTGTCTTGTCCGACACGATATAGATGACGGGAACGCCGTCGGGCCAGGAGACCTTGTGGTACGCCTGGTGCGTGGGACCGAAGTTGTCGGCCGTGGCGATGAGCTGGCGGTTCGCCTTCGTCGACGGCGCCTTCTTGAGCTCTTCGATCTGCGGCGCGGTTAGCGCGACGAGGCGTTGGGTCTGGGTGTCGGTGAAGAATTGCGGCACGTTGGCATCGATGAGCACCGCCCCGGTGACAACGCCGGGGTTCGCGAGGACGAAGTAGTGGGCCACCTCTCCTGCCTGCGAGTGGCCCGCGAGGACCACGTTCTGGGTGACGCCGAGTTCACGCAGACCGGCCTGCAGGTCGGAGGCGGCGGCCTTGGGGTCCCATGGGCCCTTCACCTCCTCGCTGGCGCCCAGACCGGCCCGGTCGTAGGTGATGATCTGCGATCCGGTGGCCTGCGACAGCTGCGGCACCAGGGCATCCCAGTACGAGGAGTCCTCGCCACCGCCGGCGTCCAGCACGATGGTGGGAGAACTTCCGGGCGTGACGTGGAAGGCAAGCTGATGCCCGTTGTTGGCGATCATATGCAAGCCCGCTGCGGGGGCCGCACTTGCCGGGCCGGCCGCGTTTGTCGAGGTCGAGGGAACCGCGGCTACCGAACTGGCCGCTGGCGCGGCCTTCGGCGCCGCCGAGTCATCACACCCGGCGACTGCCGCTATCACGGCGACGGGAAGGACGAGAGCCAGGGCGGCCCGATGGAACCGGAAGATCTTCTGCGTGGTCATGGAAATGAGCTTCCACGGTTTCTGAATCTTGCTCGATCCTGCTACCTCCCAGTCGGGTTGGGAGTTACCCCTACCCTCGCCAGGGGCAGATCAGAACCCGTCAGGCAGGACGCCCGGTCCGGGTCGGGCGCACCAGCGCCCGCCGGTGGGCCGGTCAGCAGGTGGGTGCTGGTGGACCAGATTCCTGCCTGACCACCGCCAGCCGGCCGCGGACGTCCCGGCCGTGCAGTTCGAGGTTCAGGTCGGATACGCCGTGGAGCAGCGGTGCCGGGTCTTCAGCACCGGAATACCTGCGCCACTCCTACGAATACTTGGCATCTGTGCACGGCATCACGCTGGCCTCCAACCATCGCGAAGGCCCCGCGCTGCGTCGAGCGGGCGTCAGCCGTTGCCGTGCTGCCGTTCCTGCTCCGCCAGAGCAGCCGCTGCCCTGTCCAGGTCGTAGTGAGAAAACACAGGGATGCCCCGGCGGCGCAACGCCTCGGCCGCGACGCCACGCCCAGCGACAGTGACGCCGGTGAAGGTTCCGTCGTGAACGTAGGTGCTACCGCAGGTAGGGCTGCCCTCGACCAGGATGGCGAGCCCGACGCCGGCCTGCAGCGCCTTGTCGACCGCCCGCTGCGCCGCCGCCTGGAACAGTTCGGTGACGTCACGGCCCGATGCTTCGTGCACTTGGGCGCGGCCGTCGAGGACGTCGGCCGCGCTGCCGCCGACGATCTCGGCTGGCGGGCGCGGTACCGGGAATCCGACGACCAGTTCTGGACACAGCGACACGAGGCGCCCTTCAGAAGCCCACCGCTGCCAGATCGGAGAGGCGACCGGCACGCCAGTCTCGTTGAACCGGATCGGTGCGCCGCCCAGGCAGCCGCTGACCAGGATTTTCAACACGGCAACACCTGGGGCAGCAGCGCCGTCAGCGTCGCCGCGGTGTAGGTTGCCGTGACCCCCGGCGGCAGGCCGACTCCAGCACGGTCGAGGAATGCCGTGTCGATACCCAGAGCGGCGGCTCCGGCGACATCGGACGATGCGGAGTTGCCGATGTGGATCACGTCGCCGGGGCCCAGGCCGAGGCGGGCCAGCGCGAGCTGGAACGGTTCAGGGCGGGGCTTGTATGCGCGGGCTTCTTCGCTGGTCACCGCGGCGGCGACGGCGATGCCGTGCCACCGCAGCACCGCCGTCAGGTCGTCCTGGTCGACGTCGGAGACCAGGCACACCGGCACCTTCACCGCATCGAGGAACGGCCGGCTGTCGTCGTACAACGGTGGATGACGCCAGGAGTGCATCTGCTTGCGGCAGATCGGCTCAAGCTCCACGGATGCCCCGAAGTTCGCCACAGCCTCGGTGAGGCTGCCGAGCGTCAGGTCTGCGAGCGTACGAAAACCGGCCCCATACGCCATTTCGGCGCTGGCCTCCAGCTGTCGGGACCACTCCGCCGCGATAGCAGACGGATCGACTGCGATCAAATCTGCTACTTGCACGCAGACGTCATTGACCGAGCTCTCATCATCGTGTACGAGCGTGCCGTACACGTCCAGCAAGATCGCCTGATACACAGTGAGACGCTACCCGACTGATCTGACCCCGGTCGGCCGCCAGGCACCCCTCGTGCCGAAGCCGCCATCACAGACCGGCACAGCCGGCACCTTGTTGCGTACGCTCTTCTGCCGCTGACAACACGCGTTCAGCTTCGGGCGACTCGTCACCTTCCGTGAACGGAAGTTCTGTTGACCGACACGACAAGCTCTCGGAACCGACGGCGACGCTGATACTTGCAACATAGAGATCGGCATGATCTCGAGAGACGGCATCGGGCACGATGTCATTCATCGGCCGCGGAGACAGAACCGGGTCTGCTCAGTTAGATGGATGGGCCGAAGACCTTGCGCCGTAGGGCGGGGACGGTCGCACTAGCACGAAGAAGCGCACGGAACGTGGTCCGGTTCGCTGGTGAGGCGAGGGCGGCGTTGGTGGCGTTTCGGGTGGAGAGGGCTAGGGCTTGGTTGGCGTAGTGTCGCATCGCCGTTTCGTAGACGCCGATGCTTTTCACCGGATCGGTGGCGGTCGTGAGGGCTTGGCGGAGGTGGTCGGCGTCGCGCAGGGCGGTGTTGGCGCCGATGCCTGCCATGGGTGTCATGTTGTGAATGGCGTCGCCGAGGAGTGTGACTCGCGAGGGTGCCCACTCGGGGAGCTGGGGCATGGTCCGTAGCGGCACGGTGGTGATGGTCGCGGCGTCCGTGGCGTCGACCAGGGTCCGTAGCGGTGCTGCCCAGTCGCGGACGCGTTCGGTGACGAGTCGTTTGAGCAGGATTCCGTTGAGATCTTTCATTCCCTGCGGGTACGAGTTTTCCGATCCGGCCCAGGCCCAGACGACGTACTCGGGGGCGCCGTTGCTGACGTCGGTGTTGTCGGGATCGCCAGTGGGCCAGGTGGAGAGGAACATCCACCCGTTGCGGGCGGGGACGACGTTGTTGATGCCGCCGTCGGTGAAGTCGGCTGGTAGGGCGGCGGCGACGGTGCCTGCCAGGGGGGCGCGGCCGGCGATGTTGATGATGCCGAGATCCTGACGTTGCAGGCCGGGAAGACGTTGGTTGCGGACCTGGGAGTTGCTGCCGTCTGCGCCGACGAGGATGTCGCCGTCGCTGTGGGAGCCGTCGGCGAAGTACGCCCGGACGCCGTCGTTGTGTAGCTCGTAGTGGGTGAACTTCTTGTCCCAGTGCACGAGAGGTTCCGCGTCGTCGTCGGTGCGGGTGTTGTGCAGGAGGGCTTCGTGGAGCTTGCCGCGGCTGATCGCGCGGCGTTTGGTGATCGGGTCGGTGGTGTCTTCGGGGAACCTCTTGTCGATGGTGGCCAGGACGCCGCGGCGGGGGTCGTGGAACCGGACGATCAGCGGTACGGGAGTCCCGGCCGCGTCGACCATCTTCCAGTTCTCAGCGGGGAGGCAGGCGTGCAGGGCACGCAGGCCGTCGGCGTTGAGGTGGATCCCGTAGCTGGCCGGCTGCTGTGCGCGGTGCGCCGACCGTTCGAACACGCGGGCGTCGATTCCCGCGCTTCGTAGTCCGTGCAGGAGAGTCAGGCCGCCGAGGCCCCCGCCGATGATGAGAACGCGCATGAGGTGCTGCCTTTCGTGCCAGCGAGCTGGCGGGAGGGCCCGCCGGTCGACACCGGGCGGCCCGAGACGGGCGGTGAGCTGCCGGAGTATCAGGCGGGTGGGCTCACGGGGGCGACCATCGTGCGCAGGAGCCGCTGGAGTTGCTGGGCCTGCGCAGCAGTGAGGGGAGCCGTTGCGGCCGAGGCCGCGGGTTCGGCAGCCTGGTGCGCCTGGGCGAAGACCTCACGGCCGTGGTCGGTCAGGGTGACGGCCCGCAGCCGCCGATCACCGGGCACCAGCTGGCGTGAAGCGAGATCGAGTCGTTCGAGGTCGTCGACAATCCGGACGATCGAGGCTTTGTCGTGGTTTGTGTGCGCGACGAGGTCACGTTGGCTGAGCGGCCCCGAGGCGTGCAGCCGCATCATCACCATCAGGTGGCGCCGCTCGATGCCGAACGGCGCCAAAGCACCGTCCATCGCCGCCGCTACGCGATCGTGCGCCCGACGCAGCAGTAGCCCGATCGCAAAGGGCGACCCCTCCTCCGGGTTTTCCGGAGTGCCGGACGTAGCTGACTGGTCGGCGGAAGCTTGTTCGTTAGGCACGCCCGAACACTATCTCACGAGACACAGGTTTGCAAGAAACCGTTTCACGTGTAACCATCTTGCCCATGAGCAACCAACGAGCCACCCTGACGATCAGCGATCGAATGCCCGAGGACGACGCCAGCCGCAACCCCGAACCACCACCCCGACCTGGCCCGCAGCAGGGCCGCCACCAGGGACCGGAGTCAGGATGGGCGGCGATCAGGCAAACCTGGAGTGACCCTGAGCGCTGGGTCGGGATCCTCGTGGCCGCGGCCCCGGGCCTGGTGTTTGTCGCGGCGAATGTGGTGGCCTCCCTGTACCCGGCGATCACCGCCGCTGCCGTGACCGCTCTCGCCGGCCTGGGCTACCGGCTGGCGCGCCGACAGTCGCCGAGGTCGGCACTGATCGGCATCCTGGTGGTGGCGGTGTGCGCGGTGGTCGCCGCGGTTACCGGCGAAGCGCGGGGCTTCTTCCTGGTCCCGACGCTGATCCCGTTCGCCGTGATCATGGCGTGCCTGGCCAGCATCATCGCGCGCCGCCCATTGACCGGACTGCTGCTCAACCGGGTCACCGGCGGCCCGCACGACTGGTACCGCAACGCCGCGCTGCGCCGCGTCCACCTGATCGCTACCAGTACGGCGATCGGTATCAACATCATCAACGCCACCGTGCAGGTGATCTTCTACGACCGGGGCGACACCATCGTGCTCGCCGTCGCCCACGCGGCCACGGGACCGGTCTTCGCCACCCTCGTCGCGGTCACGATCGTCGCCGTCCGCAAGACCCTGGCGGCTCAGCGATGACCGCCCCCACCGAGCGCCCGGCCAGCCGACCAGACAATCCGGCAGCCGCTGGCGGCGAGCTGACCGTGACGAGCGTCTTCACCGTGACCGAACAACACCAGGACCAGCTGTACGCGCTGCTGACCGCCAACGGCCACGACGTCCTGGAGCACACGCCCGGATTCCTCGGCTCGACACTGAGCCGATCCGACGACGGGCGACACGTCATCCACCACGCACGCTGGCGCGACGACGACGCCCTGGCGGCAATGTTGGCCAGCCCTGGCGGCCGTTCCAGCATGGCGGCTTCTCGTCTGCTCGCCGACGTGCAGGTCATCCGTTCCCACCACACCCTGGCATTCGACGCATCGTGACGACCACGCGGACCACGCCATCCCCGCAGTCCCAACCCATGTCGTCGAGGCGGCGGTGGCCGATCTGACTGTTCCGGCTCACCATCACCACCGCTGCGGTTCTGTCCCTCGATCAGGCCGTCTTCGCCGGCCAGTTCCTGTCCGGCAGCTACGGGGCACTGCACCTGCACCGGGACACAGTCACCTCCACTGTCGCGGCGCTCGCGGGCAGCGTCGTCACCGCGACCCTGTTGCGTCGCGCCGGGGCAGGCCCACGCTGGCCGCTGAGCAGTGGGCAGGTCTTATCGAGGATCTCCAAAAGGTAGGTGCCGCGCTGGAGAGTGACGACGCCCCACCCGCAGTCCAGTCAGACGGGCAGTAGCCCGCAAAACAAAAACGGCTGCACCGTGAGTCTCCGGCCTTGCGCAGCGCTCGTCGCCGGGCCCGGATGGTCCGAGGGGTCTCCTTGGAGTGCTGGACCTCCCCGGCTACCGTCAGGACCGGACCGATGGCGAGGACGTCTGGTCGGCGGCGGGCGCGCGGCCGCCACACCCCGACCTCTACGGCGCCGCCGACTGATTCCCACGTGCGGGCCTTGCGCTCTCTGAGCGCCTTGTGGGTGTCAGTCTCGGGCTGGTGCTCCGGGTGCGGCGAGCGGCCATCCTCGTGCCGGAGCATCGGGCCGTGCCGCCCTTCCACGAAGGTCAGCCAGACCGGTGCGCGGGGGAGTCCCCTCTTGGCCCGGTAGCCCATGCAGAGCAGACAGAGCAGCTTTTCGCCGCCGATGCCGTGGGGGCGGTCGTTGGCGATCCGCTCGCGCAGATGTGCCGACGTTGATGGCTTGTCTGGTCACGGTCGTCTGGTGGATGCCGAGGGCGTCGGCGATGACGGGGACCTGGGCGCCGAGCTGGCGGAGGGCGCTGCTGAGACGGCGAGAGCCGTCAAGGCGAGGACCGCAGCCTCACGCCCGGAACGTGCGGCGGTAGGCGTCCGGCGGTACGCCGATCGTGCGGTGGAAGTGGCGGCGCAGTGTCGTCGCCGTGCCCATGCCCGCGGCCGAGGCGATGGTGTCGACGCTGTCGTCCGTGGTCTCCAGCAGCTCCTGCGCGCGGCGGATCCGCTGCGTCAGCAGCCACTGCAGCGGGGTGGTGCCGGTTACCGAGTGGAAGTGGCGGGCCAGGTGGCGCGAGCTCATGTTCGCCTGGCGGGCCAGGTCCTCCACGGTGAGCGGCTGGTCCAGCCGCCGCATCACCCAGGGGAGCAGCTCGGCTAGGGGATGGCCGTCCTGGGTGGGCACCGGTGTGGTGACGAACTGGGCCTGGCCACCGGCCCGGTGGGGCGGCACGACCAGGCGGCGGGCGACCACGTTGGCGATCGCCGAGCCGTGGTCGCGGCGGACTAGATGCAGGCACAGGTCCATCGCTGCGGCCTTGCCCGCAGACGTGAGCACGCTGCCGTTGTCGACGTAGAGCACGTCCGGGTCGACCTTCACCCGGGGATAGCGCGCGGCCAGTAAATCGGTGTGGGCCCAGTGCGTGGTCGCGTGTAGCCCGTCCAGCAGGCCGGCGGCGGCGAGCACGAACACGCCCGTGCACAGGGAGACCACCCGCGCGCCCGACTCGTGGGCCGCTCGCACCGCCTCGACCAGGTCGGCCGGCGGGTCCTCGTCGACGTCCGCCAAGGCGGGGACGATCACGGTGTCGGCGTGCGCCAGCCGGTCGAGCCCGCAGTCCGGCTCCAGCAGGAACCGGCCGACCCGGACGGCGTGCGTGCCGCACACCTTGACGTCGTACCAAGGGCCTGGCAGGGCGGCCGGGGCGGAACCGAAGACCTCGTAGGCCAGGGCCAGCTCGAAGTGCAGCATCCCGTCGGTAGCGGCGACCGCGACGGAACGCGGGACAGAGCTCATGTCGGGAATTGTACGGGTCATGTCGTTCCGGACACTGGCACCGATGGGCAAACGGGGACAGGATTCCACAGTGGATCGCTTCGAGCACGCGGGGTCAGACATGGGATCAGGTCGGAACGTGGCAGTGTTCGGGGCCTACGGGCACACCGGGCGGTTCGTGGTCGCGGAGTTGCGCGAGCGCGGATACGTCCCGCTGCTCCTCGGTCGCGACGAGGACAAGCTGCTGGCGCTGACGCAGGCCCAACCGGGGCTCGAGGCGCGGCAGGCGTCGGTCGACGATCCAGCCTCGCTCGACCGCGCGCTGAACGGCGCGGCCGCCGTGATCAACTGCGCCGGGCCTTTCGCCACGACCGCAGCCCCGCTGGTCGAGGCGGCGCTGCGCGCCGGCATCCCGTATGTCGACGTGGCCGCCGAGATCGAGGCGAACCTTGACACGTTCGCGCACTTCGCGGAGCGCGCCCGCGCCGCGGGCACCGTGGTGGTCCCTGCGATGGCCTTCTACGGCGGCCTCGGCGACCTGTTGGTCACCACCGCGATGGGCGACTGGACGGCGGCGGACGAGGCGCACATCGCCTACGGCCTGAGCAGTTGGCACCCCACCGCCGGGACGCGTGTTGCGGGCGCGGTCTCGGGGCAGCGACGGGGTGGCCGCCGTGTCCGCTACACCGGCGGACGGCTGGAGTACCACGACGACACTCTGCCGACCCTGGAGTGGCCCTTCCCGGCTCCGCTCGGCCCCCAGAGCGTCATCGGAGAGTTCACCATGGCCGACGTCGTCACCATTCCCAGCCACCTGGCCATCCCGGAGGTGCGCACCTACATGACCGCCAAGGCGGTGGCGGACCTGTCCGCTCCTGACGCCTCGGCACCGACCGCCGTCGACGAGCGCGGCCGCTCCGCGCAGACCTTCGTCGTCGACGTCCTCGTCCGCTCCGGCGGAGCGGAACGCCGCGTGGTCGCCGCCGGTCAGGACATCTACGCCATCAGCGCGCCGCTCGCGGTGGAGGCCGTCGACCGCATCCTCACCGGCCGGACCAGGACCACCGGCGTCGCCTCCGCGGGCGCGGTCTTCGACACCCCGGACTTCCTCCGCGCCCTGTCCTCGCACCTCTCGCTGCACGTCCCGCTCGACACAAGCGGCTGACCGGCGACCCGTGCAGGGATCCAGACCGTGGTCAGTGCGGCCACTTTGCCAACTCGGCCGCGGACGGACAGCGCCCACGACGCACCCGAAAGGTAAGTCCGCGGACCTGATGCCCGAGCCCGTTCGTAGCGGTTGGAGACCAGCGCCGGGCGCCTGCCTGTGCCCTGTGCACCACTGAGCGGCGCTGCCGCAACTTTAGGGCCGCAGCGGTAGGTGGGGACCCGACGATCGTCAGCCCCCACCTTCATCGCCGCGTTCGGACAATTGAGCGATGCCGTCGGCGTCAGCGCCCGGTGGGCACGATGTTTGAGGAATGCCCGTTCTGCTCGTCGCGCTTCAGGCGCTTCGCAGTCTGCTTCTCCTTGGTCGTCTTACCCTTTTTCTTGACGTTCGCCTTGCTCGTCGAGTCCTTGGACATGATCGAACCTCCTGGAGCAGGTCGGTGAACGTGCAGCGTGGTACTCGCCTGATCGAGGCGTGCAGGTGACGGAAGACCCGCGCGGCGTGCGCGAGGTCTTCGCTGCACGCCGACCCTACGCTGTTCCAGCTCGTGCCGACGATGGGAAGTGCATCGCCGGTGTTGGGCAATGGTTCGTGTCGCCTCACCGACTCGCACCCCCATGCCCTGCGGTAGGCGGGTCGCGATGAAAGGGATACGTCGTTCTCTTGGTGACGGGAGGCCCCGCTGGTAGGACGGCGGGCACCGTCGAACGACACAGCGAGCCAGCCGCAGCCGGCCGGTCTCGGACAAGGGTGCATTACGGTGGGGCATGAGGGCCTCCGCTGGTTCGGGGTAGGACGTCGCAATCCACACCGAACCCGAAGGCCCTCACCTATATCAAGATCTCCCCGTCACCAACGTCCATGGTCAGTACAGCTAGGTCTCGGCGGTTCCGTCGGTGTCTCGTCGAAGAGCAAGCGCTATGACTGACACGGCGGCCTAACGCAGCCGTGTCCTAGATGAGCAACCTTGCGGTCGTCGAAGGGCTTACGGCCCGGGAACCGTAAGCGGGAGAAGTTCGACCTCGTCACGTGCTGAACGGCGGCGGGCCCGGCCTGGACAGTGAGACCAGGCCGGGCAACGCCAGGAGGCAACGGAGAGCCCTTAGCTGTGCTGCGGGATGTCCGTCGTGTACGCCAGCTCGCGGCCCGCCTCCACGTCGGAGGTCAGTGCATCGATCCGGGCCTTGACCAGCGAGTAGGAGTCCGAGCCGAGCAGTTGGTGCAGAGGAGCCTTACCCGAGACCGCCACCTCGATGATGGCGGTTGCGGCTCGGACGGGGTCACCGAGCTGGGTGCCCGGCATCGCCAGGTGCGCCTCGGTCATCTCCCGGATCGACTCGTAGCCGGACACGGTGGTCGGCGGCAGGCCAAGGGAGTGCGTACGCAGAAAGTCGGTCTGCATGTAGCCGGGCTCCACGAGGTTGACCTGCACGCCGAAATCGCCGACTTCCGCGGCCAGTGACTCGGTCAGCCCTTCCAGGGCGTACTTTGCGGCGCAGTAGAGACCCCAGCCCGGGAAGGAGGTCAGACCGAGGATCGAGGAGATGTTGATGATGTGACCGCTGCGCTGGGCGCGCAGGGACGGCAGCACCGCACGAAGAACGTTCCAGAGCCCAAAGATCTGCACGTCGAACATCTGCCGGACGTCGGCGTCCGTGACCTCCTCGATGGCGGCGAGGAAGCCGTAGCCGGCGTTGTTCACGACCACGTCGATCGCGCCGAAACGGTCGGTGGTGGAACGGATCGCCGCCGCGACCGCCGGCTCGTCCGCGAGGTTCAGCTCAAGTGGCAGCAGCCGGGCCCGGTCCACGGATCCCAGGGTCGCGTCGAGACGCTCAGCCGACCTGGTCGTCGCCGCGACGTTGTCACCGCGCTCAAGGAGCTGCTTGACCAACTCCAGGCCGAGGCCCCGGGAGGTGCCCGTGACGAACCAGGTGGCGGGTCGGGTGGTGGGGTACGACATCGGTGTTCTCCTTGTGACTGGAGTGGCAGCGCTGTGCCCTGCCGGAAACGCATTTCATGCTGCTGCCGGGCGGGCGAGCCGAACACCTCTGGCCAGGCCCAGCCGTACCTGGGAACGACATGCCCACCCAGCCCCTGGGCGCGGCCCGCCGCGCGCGGCATCATTGGCGACATGGTGCGACGCACAGAACTGGCCGGCTTCCTGCGGAAATGCCGGGCTGACACGACGCCGGAGGCAGCGGGAATCCTCCCGCTGTCGGGGCGACGCGTCCGCGGCCTGCGCCGGGAGGAGGTGGCTCAGCTCGCCGGGGTGAGCGTCGACTACTACACCCGACTCGAACAGGGCCGCCACACCAGTCCGTCGGAGGCGGTCATCGACGCTTTGGGCCGTGTCTTCCAACTCGACGCGGCCGCCCGGGCTCACCTTGTCGACCTGGCCCGGCCGGCCCGGCACCGCACCGGGCAGGTGCCGGGCCAGCGGGTCCGGCCGGCGATGCACCAGATGATCGCCTCGATGGTCGACCACCCGGCCTTCATCGTCGGGCGCCGCACCGACATCCTCGCGTCGAACCTGCTGGCCCGCGCCCTCCTCACCGACTGGACCCAACTGCCACCCCGCGAGCGCAACTACACGCGCTGGGTCCTCCTCGACCCCGGCGCCCGCGAGGTCTACCCCGAATGGGCCACCGTGGCGGCTGACGTCGTGGGCACCCTGCGCCTCTACGCCGGCCGGAACCCCGACGATCCGCAGCTCAACGAACTCGTCGGCGAGCTGACCATCAAGAGCCCGCAGTTCCGTACGTGGTGGCACAACCACCGGGTGCACGAGCGGACCCACGGCACCAAGCACATGGTCCACCCCGCCGTGGGACCGATGACCATCCGATACGAGGCGCTGGCACTACCCGGCGACGACGACCAGACACTCTTCATCTACACCACGGATCCCGGCAGCAGCTCACACGACAACCTGCGCCTGCTCGCGCTCTGGGCGACACAGCAGTTGTACGCCCCAACGACCAGCCCATCCAAGGCCGCTCCCGCCCAGATCGAAGACAGCTTAACCAGGTCTCCGGGCTCAGCCTGATTCCGACGGGCGTCGATCGCCCCTTGACAATCGGTGGCGTCCACCATGGACGATTCAGCGTACGAATTCTTGTGGTGGGTGGCAGTGGTCTGATCGGTGCCCATGTCGTGGACGTGCTGCGCGAGCGAGGTCATGCCGCGACCACCGTGGCGCGTTCCGCCCGTGCGGGTGGGACCGGCCTTCTCGAGGCCACCGTCGCGTGAGGTCCGGTGACGGTTGTGCTGACCGGGGAAGGGCTGACACAGGTTCGATCAGTGCGCATGCCGTGAGGCGTCTAGAGCGCCGTGGCAGATGCGGAGGGGCGGTCGGACCTTGCGGGTTGTGGGTCCCCCGTTTACCCCCCGAAAACCCCGGCCAATCGTCGACGAACGGTGACAAGGGGCGATGAGCGCCTGGGCGCGGAAACGTCGGCCTACGGCAATCGGAAATCGGACACTCCCTCGCACCGCATCCGCACCAGATGATCGACTGCCACCTGCGATGCTGTCGAAACGCCGATCAGGCGGCGCACGCCGATCGTGATCACCCGGAGGTGCGGATGACCAGGAAGGGCGGCCTCGACCTGGCCGACGCCATCGAGGAGCTGCGTCGCGAGTTGACGCTCGCCCAGACCAGGGCGGCCAGCGCGGAGATCCGGTTTCCCATCAACGCCGTCTCCGTGGAGCTGAGCGCGGTGGCCACCACCGACATCGACGGCCGGGCCGGCTTCAAGATCCCGGTCATCGAGGCGGAACTGGGCGGGGGCGCCAGCTACTCGCGCGAGGCCACCCACACCATCACCATCGAGTTCGGGGCACCGGTCGACGCCAGCGGCAACCCTGTGCAGGTCAACCGGGTGAGCGCGACCCGGCTGCGGTGAGGGGAGGCCGGTCCTGGTGACACCGTCGGCTGGCCTGTCCTCGGCGGAGCGGCTGGTGCGGATCGAGGTCGGGGTCGAGGGCGGTTACGTCTACGGCAGCGGCTTCGTCGTCCGGCCCGAGGTGGTGCTCACCTGCGCGCACGTGGTGGCCGCCGGCCGGACGGTCGCCGCGGTCGACCTGCACGGAGCCCGGCACACGGTCCCGTGTGGCCCGGACGCGATCTGGACGCCGGGCCCGGACGGCCCCGACCTCGCCCTCCTCCGCGTACCCGGGCTTGGAACAGGGCTGCGCACCTTCCCGGTGGCCCGGCTGGATCGCGCCGGCACCGACCTCGCGCCGCTCGACGGGGTGGACGTGTGGGGTTGTCCGGCGTTCGCCGAGACCAACCGGGGTCTGTCGTTCTGTGAACGGGGTTCGCTGCTCCGGGCGTCGCAGCTGGAATCGGGCCTGGTTGAGGTCCGCCTGCCCCCGGTGACCGACGGCGAGCCCGGCGGCGCGCGGACGAGAGGCTTCCTCCACCCGCCGAACTCCGCCTGGGACGGGATGTCCGGCGGCCCGGTGATCGTGCGGGACCACCTGGTCGGTGTGGTGGTCGAGCACGCACCGCGTACCGGCCGCCTGCTCTGCGCGCCGCTGACCCTGCTGGAGCCGGAACGGGCGTGGCCGGAATGGGGACCGGGCGTCCCGGACCCGCAGCGGTGGTGGCGACTGCTCGGTGTGCCCGACCACGCCGCGGCGCCGATCCTGCCGGGCAACGGGGCCAGCGCCGGTTGGCTGGACGACCTGCGGGCCGTCCACGACGAGCTGCGGCAGAATCCCCGCGTGCCGGAGGCGGCGCGGCGTCCCGGCACCTTCGCGATCCAGTTGTACGAGGTGCTGGAGCGCGCCTTCGCCACGGCGGATCCGCAGGATCCCAGTGCCGCCGCGGAGCGGATCCACACCGAGTTGACACGCTCGGAGGCCGCCGAGCCGGTGTACCGGGTGGCGACGAGCCGACCCCTCGACGTGGGCGTCCTGCGCCAGCTGCTCGACGAGCTGGCCCGGGTGCACTCGACCGTCGCGGCGCTGCCCCGGGCGAGCGCCCGGTTGCGGTACCGGATCGAGGCGCCCCGCATCGCGGTGGCCGACCCGCACGCGGAGATGCGGCGGTGGCTGACGGACATGCTGGCCGGCCAACCGACGGACGAGCTGGAGGACGCCGAGCGCGCCCTGCACGACTTGATCGACCGGGTCGACCTGCACCCGGGCGCGGACCCGCAGGGCCGGCTGATCGCCCTGCTGCACAACGGCGGGTGGGCACAACCGGCGGCGCGGGCACCGAAGCTGGTCAGCGAGATCTTCGCCTCCGGTCTGGGCGAGCCCCCGGATCAGCTGCTGCGGACCATGCTCGGGGAGGCCGGCCCCGCGCCCGTCGTCATGATGACCGGCCGGGACCGGGCACCTGAGCACGTCGTCCCCCGTCCCGGCGGGGTCCTGGTCAACCAGAAACCCACCCTGGCCCACCTCCGCGAGGGTTTCTTCGCCCCCACCGACGCCGTCGACGAGGTGGAACGGGCCTACTGGGCCTGGTACGAGGACGTCATCCTGGCCGACGCGGGTCAGCTCGCCGGCCGACTTCCGATGTTCTGGGTCACCGGGCCGTCCGGCGCCGGCAAGAGCATCCTGCTCCTGCAACTGCTGGCCCGGCTCAACGCCCGCGCCGGCGTGTCCGTGCTGTGCCCGGCCGGCGGGTCCCACCTGTCCGACGCCGCGCGGCACGCCGACGGGCTCGGTCGTACCCGGCACGTGGTCATCGGGGTGGACGACCCGCTCACCGTCGGCGACGGGCAGGGGCCCGACCCCTGGCGGCAGGCTTTCGACATCCTCGCCCACCGGTCGCAGACCGAGCCGGTGACCAGCCTGCCGGTCTTCGTCTGCTGCGCCCCGACCGAGCAGCGGGCGATGTTCGAGCGGCGGCACGGCGACGTGGTCACCGGCGGCTACCGCCACGACGGGTACGACACGACGCTGCGCGAACAGCTCCGTGACTGGTACGCCCTGCGCACCGGCACCCCGGCACCCGCGCTGCCCGACGGGGGAGTTCCCCTGCCCGCGCAGCTGTTCTTCGAGTGGCGCAACAACGGCGAGGGCATCACCGCGTACGCCCGGCGTTTCCGGTCGCGGGTGACCGCGACCAACAGTCCGGAGCTGTACCGGTTCTTCGTCGACCTGCTCGCCGTCAACCGGCTGGACGTCGGCTACCCCGAGAAGTCGTTCCACCTGCTGCCCGCCGAGGTCCGGGACGCCCTCGACGGCTACGGGACCGACCTGCACGTGCTGCCGTCCGACGACGGTCGCCCCGGTTACCGACTCGCCCATCCCCTGCTGGCCGGCCTGATGTACGACGTCTGGTTTCCCGTGGCGGGGCACGCCGCCGTCCGGCGGGAGCACCTGCGCGACGCGCTGCTGGGCGCGGTGCGGGTCAACCCGCGCGGCTGGGCCAGCCTGCCCCTGCTACGCGAGCTGCTCGCCGCCGTCACCCGGGCCGCCCTGAGTCAGTATCCGACCGAACCGGCAGGTCGCGCCGACGGTCCGGACGCCGCGTCCCCGCTTTCCCGGCTGGACGCCGAAGTCGCCGTACTCGCCGCCGCCGAGGCGATCGGTGCGGACCTGACCCGCCTCGCCCACCCGGTGCTCGCGGTCTGGGTCGGCCTGGAGCGTCAGGTCCGGTTTGCCCGGGGCTGGAGCCCGCTGGCCCACGCCCTGCACCGGCTGACCACGTCGGCCGGCACCGACGTCGGGCTGACCGACCTGGTCGACGCGCTGGTACGGCTGCGCGATCCGGTCGCGGACCGGGCGGTGTGGGCCTTCCTGCGGGCGAACCGGAGCTGGCCGGCCTGGCACTCCACGGCACGCCGGCTGGTCGAGCGTCGACCCGACGACGAAGACCTCGACGTGTTGATCGAGACGACGACCGGCCGCGCCGACGGTGACGCGCTACAGACCCTGGTGGCCGTCCTGCGCCAGCCGTGGTCGTACCGCCCCCTGCTGGAGGTGGCGCACCGGCTGGTCCGCGGCGGGATCGCGACCGACGGGTCGCTCGCGCCTCTGGTCGCCGCCCTGCATCGCCGGGGCGCCGACCACCAGGGCGTCGTGCACGGTTGGCTGGCCGGTCCTCCGCGCCGGGAGCAGGCCCTGGTGTGGCGGCAGATCCTCGCCGCGCCCGTACCGGTCGACCTGCTGCCGGCGCTCGGGGCGTGGATGCGGGAGTTCCCCACCGACGTCGCCACCGGCCACGCCCTCGCCCGCCTGGTCAGCTGGCCCTGGTTTCTCCGGGGCGGCTGGCGGCGCGACGTGCTGCGTGCCCACCTGGAACGGCACGGTGAGCTCTGCCCGCCGCTGCGGGATCGACTGGTCGGCCTGCTGACGGCCGACCACCCGGCCTGGTCGCTGCTGTTCGTGCAGCTGCGGGCGGCCCACGTCCGGCAACCCGAGATCCGGGCCGCGGCGATCGACTGGCTGGACCACAACCCCGGTTCGACCCGCTGGCCCCGCGTGTACAGCCATCTCTGCCTGAACATGGTGGAGCCGGACGACGGGCTCGTCGGCCGTGGCGCCGACCGCCTGACCGGCGGCCTGGACGCCCTGCACTGCGCTGACGTGTTCGCCGGCATGCTGCGCGTCGCACCACCGGCGCGGCGCGCCGAGGTGGCGGACACCGCGCTGCTCTGGCTCACCCGCTACCCCGACGAGGAGACCGCGTGGGGTGACCTCGCCTCCCGGATCGCCCGAGCCACGGCCCCCGAGCACCGGGAACGGACGGCCCGCACCCTGCTGGACTGGGTACGCGCCCACCCGGCGTCCGGTCGCGCGGCGCAGCTCCTCCAGGTCGCGACCACCGCCTCGGCGGGCACCCCCGCCGAACCGGCCGTGCTGGTCCACGCCGAACGGTGGCTCGCCGTCCCTCGACCGGCGTGGGGCGCCGTCTACGCCGCCATCCGCCCGTCACTGCCCGCCGACCGGGCCCGCGCCCTGGCGCTGCCCTGGCTGCTGACCGAGATGACCGACAAGCGGTGGGCGGGGGTGCTGGCCGCGACGGCCGGCGACCTCGACGGCACGCACCTGGGCGAGCTGGTGCACCGTTGGTTCAGCGCGGCGGACACATACGAGTTCTCGGCCGGCCCGCTGTGGCGGATCGCGATACACGAGGGGCCGTGCCGGCACCTGCTGCGGGACCGGGATTTCCGTGTCGTCGTCGCGAACTGGCTGCGCCGCAACGGGACACGGCCGTCCTGGGCGCTCATCGCCAAGGACCTCATCAGCGACGATCCGACCGACCTGGACGTGGTGCGGGCGGCGGTCGAGTCCAACGCCCCGGTCGACCAGGCGTACGGCGTGATCGACCGGATCGTGGACGAGTGGCAGGCGCGGCCCGAGTCGCTCGAGGCCGCCCAGCGGGAGCTGACCACCTGGCAGCGCACCGAGGTCTGGGCTGTCCTGTGGCGGTGGCTGATCTCGGTGGCGCCGTCCGAGGCGGCGTGGCGGTTCTCCCGGGAGCTGCTGCCGGGCCTGGCGGCGGAGGTTTTCGCGCCCCTCTGGGTCCGGTTGTGGGACGCGTACCCCGACGAGGTGCACCGCGCGCAGCTGCGCCCGCTGGCGCAGCCGCGGCTCGACGCGGCCCCGGCGACCGGCGCGTGGAACAGGGTACGGTCGCGCCTGGCCGACCGGCCGACCCCGACGGGCTTTCCCGCGCCGGGACCCGCCTCGACACGGTTGGTCGGTCCACGCCCGGGCAGCCCGCCGGCCGCACCGGACAACCCGCCCGCCGGCCATTGGCGGCGACCGTTGACCTGCGCCGGCTGCCGGGCCCCGTTCGTGCTGCAGGGCAACGGCGCGCATCCCGCCGTGAAGTCCTTCACCTGCCAGGGGTGCGCCAGTGACCTGAGCATCGACATCCGTACCGGTCGCGTCGCGGTCGCCCAGCGACTCACCCGTCTGCCGGCCCCCACTGCGCAGGTCGGGGGCAGCCGCCGAAACCCCCGGCCCCGGGTGCACTGCGACCGCTGCGACACCACCTTGGACGCGGACATCTCCGGCGTCGACGGCGGCGCTCTCGCCGTGGACCGCACCTGTGGATTCCTGTACGAGATCCCGCCGGACCTGCTCACCGACCTGGTGGCGCACGGTCGGTACGCTTCGCGCCCCGCCGACTGACCCCAGCGACCAATGTGGCTCGTGGTCGCGTTAGTCCGAAGCGCGGGGATACAGCCATCGACACTCGCCTCAACTTACTACCCTCAGGACTTGTGATAGCTGACCTGGCGAATGTCGTCGCGGCCGGCGGATCTGCCATCGCGGTTGTCGTGACGGTCGTATTCGCGTTACGCCAGCTGCGCTCGGCGCAGACCGCCAACCAGACCCTCGTCGCGATTGAGCTGCTGACCCGAGACCGATCCAGCGACCAGTTTCTACGCGCCGAGGACTTTGTCCTCAATGAGCTGACCGTCCGACACCCGCCACCCCATGTCAGCGTCAGTGACCTGCCGGCCGAGGCCCGTCACCATGTGGTCCGGCTATCTATGTACTACAACGGTCTGGGCCAGATGCTGGCTTTTGCGGCGGTCGATCCGAGGCTCCTCGTGGGTACGGTCAGCTACCGCTCTCGGCAGGCCTGGCGCGTCCTGGAGCCCTACATCCTCGCCGAGCGTGCCCAGCGCGGCGAGACGTACCTGTCACACTTCGAGCACCTCGTCTGCATGGCCACGCATAATCCGTGGGCGGTGGCTGTACGCAAGTTCAACCTGAAGAGCTTCGGCAGCTATCCCGCCGAGCTCGGCATGAACGACGGTTCGGCGAAAGCGTCGTCGCGCCAGCACGAGATTGCATAGTCGTGACAACGGACGCCCAAGCGTCGACGAACTCGATCTGCTGCTGTTCACTGAGTTCGGCCTTGCCGACCTCAACAGCCGCGCCGTACAAGAGTGCAACGAACATCCCCGCGGGACACCGACGACCTGCTCATGGCCCCCGTTTACTGCCGGCTGTCAGACGCCCTTAAGTCTCCCGGGCGACGGGCGCATGTACACGAACCAGGTGATGACGAAGCAGATCGCGTAGAAAGCGATGAAGGCGATGTAGGCCGCATCCGCGGTCTTGTAGGCCAGGAACGACTGCCGGAAGGCAAGATTGACGAGGACTCCGCCGAACGCGCCGATGGCACCGGCGACGCCGATGAGCGCGCCGGAGAGTCGCCGGGCCTCGTGCTCCGCCGCCCGGTCGTGCGGGTCGGCCGCGCCGCCGGCGGTCAACTGCACACCGCACCTGGCCCGGAAGATCGCCGGGATCATCTTGTACGTCGAGCCGTTGCCGATGCCGCTGAACACGAACAGCGCGATGAAGCCGACCAGGTACAACGGCAGCGAATGTTGCTGGGAGGCGAGCAGGACGATCGACGCGCCGGCCGCCATCGCCACGAAGTTCACGAAGGTGACCCGTGCCCCGCCGAGCCGGTCGGCCAGGAGACCGCCCACGGGACGGATGAGCGAGCCGAGCAGCGGTCCGAGGAACGTCAGGTACGCGGCCTTCACCGGTGTGTTGAAGGTGTCGGCGAACTGCACCTGAAGCACCTGGCCGAAGGCGAACCCGAAGCCGATGAACGACCCGAACGTGCCGATGTAGAGCAGGGACATGATCCAGGTGTGCGGTTCGCGGGTGACGTCACGCATGGCCCGTTTCTCGTTGCGGGCGTGGCTGAGGTTGTCCATGAACATCGCGGAACCGAGTGCTGCCAGCACGATCGCCGGCAGGTAGATGCCGGCGACGATGCCGGGACTGGCCGTTCCCAGGAATGCCAGCACGAGCAGGCCGACGAGCTGGACCGCAGCGACGCCGAGGTTGCCGCCGCCGGCGTTGATGCCGAGCGCCCAGCCCTTGAGCCGGTCGGGGTAGTACGCGTTGATGTTCGCCATCGAGGAGGCGAAGTTCCCGCCGCCGACGCCGGCCAGCGCGGCGATGAGCACCAGCGTCGAGTACGAGACGCCGGGCCGGATCAGGAAGGCGCCGAGCAGGCTCGGGATCAGCAGCAGCGACGCGCTGATGATCGTCCAGTTGCGGCCGCCGAACCGGGCCACGGCAAGGGTGTACGGGATCCGCAGTATCGACCCGACCAGTGCGGGCACGGCGGTGAGCAGGAATTTTCCGGCCGGATCGATGCCGTACTGCGGCCCGAGGAACAGCACCAGTACCGACCACATCGTCCAGATGGAGAAGCCGATGTGTTCGGAGTAGATCGAGAAGATCAGGTTGCGCCGGGCAATGCGGGATCCCCGGCGTTCCCAGAAGGTGGGGTCCTCGGGCCGCCAGTCGTCGATCCAGTGTCCGCGAAGGGTCAGGCTGCGCCGGTCCTGCTCGATGCTGCCGGGCACGGCCGTGGTCATGGTTCCTCCCAGGTGAGTCCTCGGTCCGCTCGACACCGTGATGGGTTCGCTCCTCAGGCCGGCGGCAGACCCACCACCAGGCGTCCGTCGGCGTCGGCACGGACCGGGTACACGGTGAGTGGGGGCTGTCCGGTGGTCGAACAGCCGGTCGCCAACTCGAAGGTGTTCTGGTGCAGGGGGCAGACGACGACAGTCATGTCCGCCAGGCCGTCCGCGAGCGGCCCGCCGGCGTGCGGGCAGACCGCCGACACCGCGCGCAGGCTGCCATCACGCAGCCGGAAGATGGCGATCATGTCGTCACCCACGGCGTAGGCACGTCCCTCCCCGAGGGGGATCTCGTCGACCGGCCCGAGCCGGTGTTCCACGGCGATGAGCCTGGCCATCACGCTCGCCCCGCGGATGACGGACCGGCACCGTTGCCGTTGTCGCCGCGCCCCATGTGGCCGTTGCCACCGTGTCCGTTGCCGGCCGAGCCGCCCCCCGGCACGGCGGAGCCGATCGACGGCACCACCGGCCCCGGGACAGCGACCGGTACGGCTTCGCGGACCGGCACCTGAGGCAGGACCGCCAACGGCAGGGAGGTGCGGAACTGCCCTGGAGTGACCGGGTCGCGCCGTTCCAGCCACGGGTCCCGGTACGCGGCCACGGAGGCAGCCATGGCCGCGTCGAGCCGCGCCGCGATGCCGTCGCTGTCGTCGACGACCACCGCCCGGATGTGGTCGATGCCGAGCCGGGGCACCCACGCGTACGTGCGTTCCAACCAGTTCGCGCTCTCCCGGTAGTACTGCAGGAACCGGCCGGTCAGCGTGATGACCTCGTCGGGGGAGTCGACGACGGCGAGGAGGTCCCCCTTGCGTACGTGGGCGCCGGCGGCCCCGCCGACGTAGATCTCCCACCTGCCGCCGTCGATGGCGACCACACCGAGATCCTTCACGTACGCCTCGGCGCAGTTACGGGGGCAGCCGGTGACGGCGAGCTTCATCTTGCCGGGGCCCTCGATGGCCTTGAACCGGTCCTCGATCGCGATGCCGAGAGCAGTGGAGTCGCCGACGCCGAAGCGGCAGAAGTCGGAGCCGACGCAGGTCTTGACCGTACGGAAGCTCTTGCCGTACGCGTACCCGGACGGCATGTCGAGGTCCGCCCACACCCTCGGCAGGTCTTCCTTGCGGATGCCGAGCAGATCGATGCGCTGGCCGCCGGTGATCTTCACCAGTGGTACGGAGTACTTCTCGGCCACCTCGGCGATCCGCTTGAGCTGCGCCGGTGTGGTCACGCCGCCCTTGATCTGCGGGACGACCGAGAAGGTGCCGTCTCGCTGGATGTTGGCGTGCACCCGGTCGTTGATGAAGCGGGCGTCGCGTTCGTCGACGTACTCGTCGCCCCACATCATCCGCAGCAGCGAGGCCAGGCCCATCTTGCTCTTCGCGTCCTCCTCGCCGCCGGGCACGAGGGTGGCGAACACCGCGGAGACGGATTTCAGGCCGTGTTCGCGGATCACCGCCATCAGCTCCGCCTTGGGCATCGGCACACCGGGGACATACCAGCTCGCGGCCGGGTCGTCCTCGACCTTGCCGTCAGCGGCCCACTCGACGATCTGGGCGACCAGGCCCTTGCACGACCCGCAGCCCTTGCCGGCACGGGTGGCGTCCATGACACCGGTGAGCGTCTTCACGCCGCCCTGCACGGTGCCAACCAGCGCCCGCTTGGTGACGCCGTTGCAGTTGCACACCTGCACGTCGTCGGCGAGCTCCGCGGCACTCACCTCGGCCGACGGCGTGCCAAGGTCGAACAACATCTCGACCCGCTCCTTCGGCAGGGCAAGCCCACGGTCGAAGGCCTGCATGAGGAACGCGACCTTCCGCACGTCGCCGAGGAGAGTCGCGCCGACAAGCCGGTCGTCGCGGATGATGATGCTCTTGTAGACGCCCTTGCGCGGCTCGGCGAAGATGATCGTCTCGTCGTCGTCGCGTTCGGCCTCCTTCAGGCCCATCGAAGCGACGTCCACGCCCGCCACCTTGAGCTTCGTGGCCAGCCGAGAGCCGTGGTACGCCGCGTTCGGGTTCGTCCCGGTAATGTGGTCGGCGAGCACTCGCGCCTGCTCCCACAGCGGAGCCACCAGGCCGTACGTCTCGCCGCGGTGCTGGGCGCACTCGCCGACCGAGTAGATGTCGACCTCGTCCTGCACGCGCATCTGGTCGTCGACGACGATGCCCCGCTCCACCGGCAGCCCGCTGGTCGCGGCCATCTCGGCGTTCGCCCGGATGCCGGCGGCCACGACGACGACGTCGCAGGCCACGGTCCGACCGTCCTTGAGCTTGACCCCCGTCACGGCGTGCTTGCCGAGCACCTCGGTGGTGTGCGCGCCGAGGACGACCTCGATGCCGAGCCGTTCGATGCTGCGCCGCAGGATCGCGCCCGCCTGAGCGTCCAGCTGAGCGTTCATCAGATGGTCGGCGGCGTGCACCAGGGTCACGTGGGCCAGGTGATTCTGCAGGCCGCGGGCGGCCTCCAGGCCGAGCAGGCCGCCGCCGATCACCACAGCGCGCTCATGCTCGCGGGCGTACCGGATCATGTTGCGGGTGTCGTCGATGGTGCGGAACGCGAACACGCCCTGGTGGTAGCCGCGCCCAGGGCGGTGGATGCCGGGAATCGGCGGAACGAACGCCCGGCTGCCGGTGGCGATGATCAGCTTGTCGTACGGCGTCTCGGTGCCGTCGTCCGCGTAGATCCGTCGCGCGAAGCGGTCGATGCGGGTGACCCGGGTGCCGGCGTGCAGGGTGATGCCGTTCTCGGCGTACCACGACATGTCGTTGAGGAAGATGCCCGCCTCGTCGTCGACCCCGGAGAGCACGTTGGAGAGCAGGATGCGGTTGTAGTTGCCGTACGGCTCCTCGCCGAACATCGTGATGGCGAACTGGTCGCCCCCGCCGCGTTCGAGGATCTCCTCGACCGTGCGGGCGCCGGCCATCCCGTTGCCCACCACGACGAGGCGCCGGCGCTGGTCGACGGCGTCCATCAGACCTCGACCAGCCCCAGGTCGACGATCACGGTGCCGGACACCCCGGCGGGCGCCGCCACGTGCACCTCGATACCGGTGCCGGAGTCGAGGTCCTCGACCACCCGCAGCGGCACGTGGACGTCGGACTTCGCGCCGATCGGGAAGTACCGCATCGGCTGGCCGTCGCGCATGAGCAGGACACAGATCAGCTCGTCGCTGGCATTGCCGCCCCGGAAGTAGACCGGCTGGGCGACGACGCCGCCCGGCACCACGTAGCTGAGCGTGCCGTCGACGAGGCCGGGCCGGTCGAGGCCCTTGCCCTCGAAGCTGTAGACGCCTTGCAAGAAACGGGGAGTGGTGTGCACAGCGACGCTCCCTTGCTCAAAGAGATGCTGGATTGGGCGGTGGGTTGATCAACAGGTCGGTGTCGTCCGGGCCGCCCGCGCGCGCGATCGACACCGCGCAGGACTTGAAGGCCGGCATCCGCGAATGGCGGTCCAGCGTCGGGTCGGTCAGCGCGTTCACGGCGGAGCTGCCGGCCCAGTGGAACGGTGCGAAGATGGTGTCGCGGCGGATGCCGTTGGTGAGGCGCGCCCGGAAGAGAGCCCGCCCGCGTCGGCTGCGCAGTTCCACCACGTCGTTGTCGGCGATGCCGTGCCGGCGGGCGAGGTCCGGGTGCAGCTCCGCCCGGGCGTCCGGCAGTGCCATGGTCAGGGCGCCGACCCGACGGGTCTGGTTGCCGCTCTGGTACTGCTGCATGTTGCGGCCGGTGGTCAGCACGTACGGATAGTCGGCGTCGGGCAGTTCGGCCGGATCGCGGTGCTCCACCCGGAAGAACTTCGCCCGCCCGTCGGCGGTCGGGAATCGGTCGGTGAACAGCCGGGGCGTACCGGGATGGTCCTCGCTCGGGCACGGCCAGAAGACCCCCTGCTCCGCCTCGATGCGCTCGTAGGTGATTCCGGCATAGTCCGCTGTCCCGCCGGCGCTGGCCCGGCGTAACTCGTCGAAGACGCGGCGCGGATCGTCGTCGAAGTAGCGGCCGCGCCCGAGCCGCCCGGCGAGGTCGGCGAGCATCCGCAGGTCGGTGCGGACCTGCGGCGGCGGCGACAGGGCCCGCTTACGGCGGATGACGCGCCCCTCGAGATTCGTCATCGTGCCGTCCTCCTCCGCCCACTGGGCCGTGGGCAGCACCACGTCGGCCACGGCTGCGGTCTCGGAGAGGAAGATGTCGGAGACGACCAGCAGGTCCAGCGCCCGCAGCCGGTCCATCACCCGGTTGGCGTGCGGGGCCGACACCGCGATGTTGCTGGCGAGCACGAGCAGCACGCGTACCCCGTCGTCGGTCCCGAGCCGGTCGAGCATCTCCCACGCCGACCGGCCCGGCCGGGGCAGCTCGTCCGGGTCGATGCCCCAGACGGCCGCGACGTGTGCGCGCGCCGCGGGGTCGTCCAGGCGCCGGTAGCCGGGCAGTTGGTCGGCTTTCTGCCCGTGTTCGCGGCCACCCTGCCCGTTGCCCTGCCCGGTGATCGTGCCGTAGCCGGAGAAGGGCCGTCCGGGAAGGCCCAGGGCGAGAGCCAGATTGAGGTACGCCTGCGCGGTGTCCGTGCCGTTGCTGTGCTGCTCGGCGCCGCGAGCGGTGAGCACCATCGCCGACGTCGCGGCCGCCAGCAGCCGTACCGTCTCCCGCAGGTCCCGTTCCGGTACGCCGGTCATCCGCTCCACCCGGTCCGGCCAGTACGACGCGACGGTGGCCCGGACCGCGTCGAACCCGTTCGTACGGTCGCGCACGTACGTCTCGTCGACCAGGCCCTCGCGGATCGCTACGTGCAGCAGCCCGTTCGCCAGTGCGAGGTCCGTGCCGGGCAGTGGCTGCAGGTGGAGATGAGCTCCCCCCGCGGTGGTCGTACGGCGGGGGTCGACGACGACGTGTCGCGCACCGGCGGCCCGTCCGGCGTCGAAGTACTGCATCGACGGCGGCAGCGCGTCAGCCGGATTTGCGCCGACCAGCAGCACGGCCTGCGCCTGGGCGATGTCGGCCAGGGGGAACGGCAGGCCACGGTCGATCCCCAGGGAGCGGTTCGAGGCGGTCGCCGCGGACGACATGCAGAACCGGCCGTTGTAGTCGATCGACGCCGACCGCAGCGCCACCCGGACGAACTTGCCCAGCGCGTACGCCTTTTCGTTTGTCAGCCCGCCGCCACCGAAGGCCCCGACGCTGTCGGGGCCGTACCGGTGTTGGCTGGCACGGATGGCGTCGACGATACGGTCGAGGGCCTCGTCCCAGCCTGCCGGTCGCAACGGGCTGGTGCGGTCGGCGGGATCCTTACGGACGAGCGGGCTCAGCAGCCGGTCTTTGTGGTCGAGAAGGTCGGCAGCCGTCCATCCCTTGGCGCACAGACCGCCCCTGTTGACCGGGAACTCGGTGGGCGCCAGCAGAGGCGGCCCGTCGCCGATCGTCAGGGAGATCCCGCACTGCATGGCGCAGTAGGGGCAGTGCGTATCGATCATGGACGATGCGCTCACCCGTCCGATGCTTGCCGGGCACTGTTTCCGGTCCATACCGAGGTCGTAACGCTCTGCGACCCTCGGGCTGCGTCATGGTCTTGGCCGGCCGCCTGGGATGTCGGCCGGGCTGGAACGAGATCGATGATCCTGCTCGTCGGTGTGCCATGTGTGGTCGGCGGCGTGGTTCAACAGGTCGAAACCGGCCAACTACCGCCCACGGCGCGACGTGAACCGCGAGCGGCAGCTGTCCGGGGTCAACAGCTGCACCCGGGAGCTGGGGTTCTGTAGAGGCCTCAGGCGGCGAACCCAGTGGGAGTACGTGGCTCGTGCGTCCGCGCAGATGGCGGGGGCGCGATGGTCGCCCTCAGTGCGTCCAGCCGGCGGCGTGAAGACTGTTGTGGAACCAGCCCCCTTGACTGAGCGGCTGGATGGTCTTGTCGTCGTCGGTGTGGTGCGGGAGGAGGGCCAGGACGTGGGCAAGGTCCTGCTCGGCCGGTCGGGGAAGATGGAGGAGTGCCTCATCGAGTGTCAGACCGCTCGCCTTGACGAACTCGGGATGCTTCCTGAGGTATGCCACGACGTGGTCCACTACGGCTGCGAGGCGCTGGCGCAGTCGGTCGACGTCGGGTTCGTCGCGGCTCTCCCGTAGGTCGACCAGTTGCCAGGCCGGCCCGAATACCGGAACCAGTTGTGCGCCTGCCGCGCTGAAGAATTCCAGGGGCCCCCGACGGGTGTCGGCATCACCGAACCCATCCTCGATCATTTGCCGCACGTCCGAGTAGACGTGTGCGAAGGTGTCGTCAGTGGCGATCGCGACGATCGTGGTGATCCTGTGCGGGGTGGTGACATCTGTTGCCGGAGATCCGTCCACTCTGCTTTCCTCCCGTACAAGCATGAGGTGGAAGCTCGCCTATCTCTCTAGGCTAGGCACTCAGGTCAACCGCTGACGGCCGATGGAACGCGACATCCACTGACTCATCTACGTCTCATGATCGCGTGCAGTGTTCTGCTGCTCCCAACCTCCGTCACATTGATGAGGTCCCACCCCATGTGGCTGAGGTAGTCGGCAGCGGCAAGGGCCTGGCTGATGCTGTCCCCGCCGGGGGCATAGGCGGCCACGGCAAGGTGCCGGTGGGGGTAGGAGCGTAGATCGACCAGCTGCTGCAGAACCGCCGCTGCGGTGATGGCGCGGGAGCGAGCAACAGATTCAATGGTCTCGCGGGGCATGCCTCGACGATAACGGTACGGGTGACGGTCCGGTTCGCTGGCGAACTGCCCCGGCTCTCCGAGAGCGACATCAGGGAGATCGTCGCGGTGCTGCGGCGGGCCGCGACCCGCTGATCAGTCTCCGAGGATCAGCGCGACGTTGGCCCATGACACCCCAAACAACAACCGTCTCAGTTTGACGTGACAAATACCGTTTCGCCTACCGATCGTTGTCGACTTCCACCAAGCCGCACTCGTAGCCGAGAATGACCGCCTGCACCCGATCCCGCAGCCCCAGCTTCGCCAGTATCCGGCCGAGGTGGGTTTTGATCGTGCTCTCGGAGACGAAGAGCGCCGCCGCGATTTCCGCGTTCGAAAGCCCTCGCGCGACCAGGGTCAGCACCTCGCGCTCGCGCTCTGTCAGCACCGCCAGCCGCGCGTTCGTGTCGGGCCGGGGCGGGGTCCTGCCGAGGTAGTGCGCGAAGAGGCGGCGGGTGACGGTGGGCGCGGCCACCGCCTCGCCGGCGGCCACCACTCGTACGGCGGAGATCAGGTCGGCGGCGAGCGCGTCCTTGAGCAGGAAGCCACTGGCTCCGGCGCGAAGCCCGGCGAGCACGTACTCGTCCAGGTCGAAGGTGGTCAGGATGATCACACGGGCCGGGTGCCCACCGAGGCGGATGCGGCGGGTCGCCTCGATGCCGTTCAGGCCGGGCATCCGCACGTCCATCAGGACGACGTCGGGCCGGCTGCGGGCCACCTCGTTCAACGCCTGCGACCCATCGGCGGCCTCCCCGACCACCTCGATGTCGCCGGTCTCCTCAAGCACCAGCCGGAACCCGGTGCGCACCAGCGTCTGATCGTCGACCAGCACGACTCGTATGCTCATCGCGGTACCGATGTGATCGTGCGCGCTTGCAGCGGCAGCGTCGCGCAGAGCCGGAATCCGACGCCGTCGGCCGCGCCGGTTTCCAGTTCGCCTCCCAGCATGGCGACGCGCTCGGCGATGCCGCGCAACCCGTTGCCGCGTCCGTCCGCCCCGTCCGTCATGCCCGTGCCGTCGTCGGTCACCTCCATCCGGAGACGCCCGGGCTCGAATGCCAGCCGCAGCACCGCGCCGGCGCCCGGGCCCGCGTGCTTCAGCGTGTTCGTCAAGGCCTCCTGCATGATCCGGTAGGCGGACAGATCGACCGCTGGGGGCACCGCGGCGGGCACTCCGTCGACGTGCATGTCGATCCGCATCCCGGTGGACCGCAGCTGAACGATCAGCTCGGGCAGCGCGCCGAGGCCCGGCAGCGGAGTCAGCCGCGCGTCGCCGGCCGGATCGCTGCGCCCGGCGGCGAGCAGTCGGCGCATCTCGGCCAGGGAGGCCCGTCCTGTTGTGATCACGTGCTGCAGCGCGGTGGCGGCGCGGTCCGGATGCCGATCGAGCGCTGCGGACGCACCCTGCGCCTGCACCACCATCACCGAAATCCCGTGCGCCACCACGTCGTGCAGCTCCCGGGTGATCCGGGCGCGCTCAGCGGCGACCGCCAGCGCCGCCCGCTGCCGCTCCTCCCGGGTCAGGTCGGCGGTGCGCTGCTCGACCGCGGTCAGGTGCGCGCGCCGGCTACGCATCGCGTCACCAACGGCGAACGCCGCGACCAGCAGCAGCCACAGCTCCGTGACCGACTGGCCGACATTGACCAGTCTGTCGACCGAGAACACCGACGGCGGTGCCAGCACTCGCTTGACCCCGTCGTCGGCCGACGCCCCCTCGACCTGCCTCTGCGCGACCTGCTCTTGCGTAACCTGCTTGCCGGACCTCGCAAACTCCTGCTGTTCGGCATGGATTCGGCCGCTCAGCATCGCCGCGTAGGTCAGCAGCATGGTGAGGGCCAGAACGGCGAGCGAGACCCGCCGGTTTCGGCCCAACGCGGCCACGGTGTACAGGACCAGCGGAAGTGCCAGATCGAGCAGCTGGAACTTGGCGTCGCTGAACAGATGGCCGAACACCCCCGCCCCGGTGAGGACCAGTGCCACCGGAGGATGGTGCTGCCTGATCAGCAGGCCGAGAACGATCAGCCCGGCGAACATCCACCACAGGTGGTCCGCCGGGAGAGCGTTCTTCTTCACGTACTCCCCGGCGGCATCCGCGATCGTCCTGGCCACGAGCCCGGGCCCCAAGGTCAGCATGATCAGCACCAGCGCCAGCGCGGCGTCGGTCAGGAGGTGGCGCGGCACGAACCGGGGCACCCTCCCATCGTAGGGACGGAGGGCGTCGGCAGCGTCCGACTCAGGTGCTACGTCGGCGGTACCGGCGGCGGCCAAAGGACCGACTCCGGTCCGACGAGGTGAATCGCTACGGCAGGCACCGTGTAGCCATGACCAGAACAACGTCCAGAGTTCTTCTAGCCGCCCTGCTCGCCGTCGGGGCCGGGGCTGTCGGATGCGACCGCGGCGATTCTGCCTCCGGGGCGCCAACTCCGTCGGCGTCTGCCTCGGTGAGCCGCCAGCAACTCCTCGCCCTCGGCCAGGAGTGGGTCACGTGCATGCGCGATCACGGTCTGCCCCGAATGCCGGACGCCGACGTCGGCTCGGAGGGATACCTCCAATTCCCACCCCAGGGCGGGTACGACTGGAAGAGCGACCTGCGGAACCATCCGGCGGCCATCGAGGCGTGCAAGTCGATCGAGGACCGGTATCCCCCGACGGCGTTCCGCCCCAAGGCACAACTCTCCTCGGAGGACGTGCGCAAGCTCGGCGAGTACGCCAAGTGCATCCGCGAACACGGCGTCCCCGAGTTCCCCGACCCGAACGCCGCCGGCGAATTCGACCTCACCGGAACCCCGCTGGCCAACGGAGTCCCGCCTCAGCGGATGAACACAGCAGCCCAGGCGTGCAGGCAGATCTGGAGCGGGGAGGTCCGCATCCACGACAACGGCGGTGGCGCGAACGGAGGCAAGAAGTGAGCCGCCGGCGCCGGACCGCCACGGTGCTCGCGGTCGCGGTGGCCGCGCCGCTCGCCGCCGGCGTGGCCTACGCCGCCCGCCCCCAGGGGGACGCCCCCGACCCACCCGCCGCCGCGGTGGCCATCGGAACCGCCAAGGTCACCCAAGGCACGCTCACCGAACGCATCCAGGTCAGCGGTGTCCTCGGTTACCTGGGCTCCTACACCGTCGACCATCGGGGCATGCCAGGCGTGCTGACCGCAGGGCCCGACTCGGGCGCCACGTTCGGCCGCGGCGCCGTCCTCTATCGGGTCGCCGACATACCTGTCCGCCTCCTGCTGGGCAGCGTTCCTGCCTACCGCGACTTCCGGTACGGGATGAGCGACGGTCCCGACGTGCGCCAACTGGAGCGCAACCTCGTCGACATGGGCTTCGACCCTTACCACCGGATTACTGTGGACCGGCACTTCAGCGCCGCCACGGCCACGGCTATCCGACGCTGGGAGGCGTCCTGGGGGCGGCCGGCCTACCAGCGCACCGGACGGCTCACCCAGGCCCAGATCGTCTTCCTGCCCGCCCCGCTGCGCGTCACCCAGTTGCAGATCCGGGTCGGCGGCACCGTCGGGCCCGGGACGACGGTGCTCACCGGGACGTCGACGGACCGGGCGGTGACGGCACAGTTGGACACCGCGCAGCGCAGCTCAGTACACACCGGCGACCCTGTCGAGGTCGGCTTACCGGACGCCGAACCGATTCCCGGTCGGGTCACCGGCGTCGGCGAGGTCGCGACGGCGCCCTCCGGTGGCTCCGGCAACGGCCCGCAGCAGCCGGCGAACCCGGACACGGCGACGGTCTCCCTCACCATCGCGGTCCGCCTGCCCCGCGGCTCCGACCTGGATCAGGCACCGGTGACCGTCGACATCGTCACCGGCACCCGTCCCAATGTCCTGCTGGTCCCGATCGCCGCACTGCTCGCGCGGCCGGGCGGCGGCTACCAGGTGTGTCTGGCCGGCGGCGCCGCAACACAGGTGGAACCGGGCAGCTTCGACGAGAGCACCGGCCAGGTGGAGATCGTCCACGGCCTCACCGCCGACCAGACCGTGGAGGTGCCCTCGTCATGACCGACCACACCGAGTGGCACCCATCCGCAGTGCGTAACCACCTCACCGGCGAGGACCAGGCGTGGCAGAAGGAGGCACAGCCATGACGGCCGTCCTGGAGTTGATCGACGCGCGCAAGGTCTACCCCGGCACACCGCCGGTCGAATCGCTGCGCGGCGCCACCCTCACCGTGCACAGCGGCGAGCTGGTCGCCGTTGCCGGCCCGTCCGGCTCTGGCAAGACCACGCTGCTCAACCTGGCCGCCGGCCTGGACCGCCCGTCCGGCGGCTCGGTACGCATCGCCGGCCACCCGGTCGAAAAGCTGCGCGACGCGCAGCTCTCCGGGGTGCGTGCGCACCTCCTCGGGATTGTCTTTCAGCAGTTCTTCCTGTTGGAGCGGCTGACTGCGGCAGAGAACGTGGCAACGGGCCTGCTCTACCGCGGTGTACCGGCCGCCGAACGCCGGCGGGCCGCCCGCACCGCCTGCGAGCGGGTCGGGCTGGCCCACCGCGCCGATTTCCCTGCCGCACATCTGTCCGGCGGCGAGCGGCAGCGGGTGGCGATCGCCCGCGCGCTGGTCGGCCGCCCTGCCGTGGTGCTCGCCGACGAACCTACCGGCAATCTCGACTCCGTCACCGGCTCCGAGATCGTCGAACTGCTACGCGAACTCAACGACGACGGTGTCACCATCGTGGTGATCACGCACGACGAGCGGGTCGCCGCGGCGATGCGGCGCCGCATCCAGTTGCGGGACGGTCTGGTGGTCGCAGACACCGGGGCTGCGTCGTGAGGTCCCGACTGCGCGTCGCCGACCTGCTGCCGGTGAGCACCGTGGGCCTGCGGTCGCGGCCCGGCCGGGCGGCGCTGTCCATCCTCGGGGTGGCGATCGGGATCGCGGCCATGGTCGCCGTGCTCGGCGTCACCCGGTCCAGCCAGTCCGACGTGATCGCCCGCATCGATCGGGTCGGCACCAACCTGCTCACCGTGGGCAGCGGCAAGACCATCCGCGGAGAGGAGGCCCAGTTGCCGGTGACCGCGGGCGCGGCGGTGGCGCGTACCGATGGGGTGCTCATCTCGGCGGCGACCGCGATGCTCGACGTGCGGATCTACCGCAACGACCGGATGCCGGCCGGGCGGACCGGCGGGCTGTCGGTGCGTGCCGCCGACCCGGCGCTGCTCGCCACTCTGGACGGCACCCTGGTGGACGGCCGCTTCCTGGACGTGGCGACGGCCCGTTATCCGGCGGTGGTGCTCGGCCACTACGCCGCCACGTCGCTGGGCATCCGCCGCGTCACCGGGAACTCGCAGGTCTACCTCGGCCACCGCTGGTACACGGTGGTGGGCATCATGGCGCCGGTCGAGCTGGCGCCAGAGCTGGACGCTTCGGCGCTGATTGGCGCGCCGGTGGCGGCCGACCAATTCGGGTACGACGGCAAACCGACCCGGATCTTCGTGCGGGCACAGACCGATCGCACCGACGAGGTGGCCGGCCTGCTCGGGCGGGCGGCCAACCCTGCCCACCCCGAGGAGGTCGCCGTGAGCCGGCCCTCGGAAGCGCTCACCGCCCGGCTCGCGGTCACCGGCGGAGCCACCGTACTGCTGCTGGGCCTCGGCGTGGTGGCTTTGCTGGTCGGCGGCATCGGCATCGCCAACGTGCTGGTGATCTCGGTCCTGGAACGGCGCGGCGAGATCGGGCTGCGCCGGGCGCTGGGCGCCACCCGCCGGCACATCGCGGCGCAATTCCTGGTCGAGTCGCTGCTGCTGGGCGCGGGCGGTGGCGCGGCGGGGGTCTTGCTGGGCGCCACGGTCACGTACGTGATGGCCGTCGTCCGCGGCTGGCAGACGCTCGTGCCGGCTGCCGCGATTGGCACGGGGCTGGCCGCTGCCCTTCTTATCGGAGGGCTGGCGGGGGTCTATCCGGCTCTGCGGGCCGCCCGACTCTCCCCGTCCACGGCACTGCGATCGGCGTGAGTGCGGGCGCCCTGGCCGGATGGGACAGGACGACGCTGCCCGGACCGCACATGACGCCCGCAGTGCGAGTCAACTCGCTGCCCAATTGATCGTGACGAACTGTATCGCTGGCGGGAGGTGGGTAGGCCATGGGTTTTCCCACCGCAGCACAGCACAGCTCGGTGTCTCCAAGGCTTACCCGGGCGCAGCTGGCAACGTGCAGTGCGGCGCCGGTCATTGTGCCGTCTTCTACGCACTCGTCGGCCGGCTGGGCGAGAGGTGGTCCGACGGATGTGGGACCGCGTGGCTATCAGGACGAACGATGACGCGGCGCGGCTCACGCTGGAGGGCGGACCCCGTACCGTCGATTTGTCCGTGTCAGCAGCCAAGCGGTCAGCCGGCTGCGTTGAGCCAACGTCGCCAGCTCGTGCGGGTGATCCGTTGCTCGCTGTGTGTGGCGACCTGCAGAACGAACTGTGCTCGGAGTCGGACCGAGGGGTCATCGGCCGAAGCCAGCATCTCCACCCCGTGGAGGAACAACGGGTCGTCAAGGTGGCGGGCCAGGCAGGCATATATCCAGTCCTTGCACCGATACGGTCGCTGCAAAGCGGCAAGGATCAGCGCGGCGATCTGGGGCTGGATGTCTTCGGGGCAACCGACGCGATCGAAGCGGCGAAGAACGGCCTCCTTGGTTCCCCAGCGGGACCACATCCACGACTCCGGCGCTCCCCACTCGTCGGGGTATTCGGCCTCCCACCGCAGGTACAGGGCGGCGATCGGTGCCCACAGCGCGCGGGTGCCATCGTCACCGTCCGCGGCGTCCCGGAAGGCGTAGAGGGGCCCGTAGATTGTCCGCTCCTGGTGCCACCGGAAATCGGCGCGCGACTGGTCCAGTGCCGTGCCCAGACGGGCCTGGCTGGACCTCGACCGGTGATGAGCTGCCCACAGAGCATTCGAACGGTGCAGTGCGTCGTTCGCCGCGGCGAGCAACGCCTGGTGGCGGGCAAGCGCAAGGTGGCGGATGACCGGATCGGTCGCCACCAGGTCGGACAGCCAGAAGTAGTCACCGCGCGGGTCCGCAGACACCACAGCAGCTTCCCACTTCGCCCGAGCGGACAGCGGTCAGGCCCGGCCGGGTTGACGACAGGTGCGCCAACTGCGCCCCCGAAAACGCACCGGTACGGAGGTGAGGAGCACGAGCGTGGCCAGGAGCCCGAGCAGCAGACGGCCGCCCGGGCTCCTGGATCGTGACGCGTTCGTCACGGGTACATCTGCGTGACGGTGAAATTCATCGATTGAGCGAAGAGGCTGACACCGGTCGGGCTGTTGGGGTGGAAGGACTGCGTCGACGCCGGGCCGTCCGGGGTGTCACCCGGCGACTTGTCCGTCACGATCCCGTGGATGCCCGCCGGCGAGCCGCAGACCGCCTTGCCCGCGAACTCGTCCATCGGGTCGGAGTAGTACGCGATCGTCGCGCCGTGCGCGGTGTTGAAGTCGCGGACGACGTCCAACTGCTCGTCACGCAGCAGCACGCTCATTTCGGACAGCCACACCCGCTCCTCGTCGCTGAGGACGAGCTTGAGGGGGCAGAGCGGGTCGCCGCCGATCTCGACGAGCTTCGGGTACCCCATGAGCATGATCTTGGCGTTCGGCGCCTTCTTGTGGATCTCCTCCAGCACCTTCGTGTTCGACCGGGGAACCGTGTCGGTGATGCGGCGTCTGGTCGACACGTCCACGGTGTCCGTCTCGCCCGACAGGTTCGCCTTGAAGCAGTCCAGCGGGCCGGCCATGAAGACGCACTCCCTGACCACCGGGCCGAACTTCGCGTCGTTGCCGCCGATCGAGACCGTGACGAGCGTGGTGTTCTCGTCCAGGTAGCCCTTGTCGAGCTGGGACACCTCCAGGTACTGGCCCTTGCCCCGTTCATTGTCGGCGTTGCGGGGCTCGTTGCTGACGGTACGCAGCGGCAGGATGTTCTCCGTCTCCGCGCCCGAGCAGGCGATCAGGTGGTAGTCCATGTTGACGTCGTGCTGCTGGCTCGTGATGTCCGCCCGCGACCCGATCGGCGTGGACGACCCGGGCAGCACCGCCTTGCGCGACCATGCGTTCTTCGAGCGGTGGCAGCCGTTGCGGAAGGCGTTGTCGCGGTTGTTGTCCGTCTCGCGGTAGTAGTCCGAGCCGTTCACCGGCGAGGCGCCCTCGCCCGACGAGAACGAGTCGCCGAGTGCCACCACCTGGTGCTGCGGCTTGCCCGGCAGCGGGATGAACGCCGCCGCGTCGAAGGCCACGTTCTCCTGCGGCCGGCCCAGGGCCAGGTCGCCCTGCCCGCTGGTCGGCACGTCGTCGCGCAGTTGCGCCAACTCCTCCGGTGTCAGGTCCGACACCATGTTGGTCAGCTCCACCGTCGGGACGTTGTTGAACTCGAACACGCCGAGCGCCACCCAGCGGTTCGCGTACCCGCGCTGCTGGACCATGCGGGTCTTGACCACGCCGTTCTTCGTCGTGATCTTGTACGCCGCCTGCTGGGTGGTACCGAGGTGATCGGGGATGTGGACCATGACCCGCATCCAGCCGTTCACCGTCCGGTCCAGCGTCCACGTCCCACTGACGTAGAGGTTGCTGCCCGGCGGGCGGGTGTGCGTGAACCAGTAGTGCGCGCCGTACCCGCCGCCGACCTGGTGCAGGTCGATCTTGCCCGGGTACTGGAGCGTGCCGTTCTGCGTCTCGCCGGCGAATCCGTGCGTGAACGTGCCGCTGTTCGTTCGTCGGGTGCAGAGCCAACCGGCCTCGTCACGGCGTGGGCTGGTGACCTCGTTGATCACGTCGTCCACCACGAGCGCGTTCGCCGGCAGGTCGGTGCCGCACTTCGGGTAGTAGCTCACCCCGGCGGCCGGATACGCCCAGCCGGGGTCGTACCTGATGGCGGCGTTACCACAGTCCAGACAGCCCGGTTTCCAGTCCGCGGATCGGTTGTACCAGCACTTGAGGTCCCGGTCGCCGATGCCGTTGACGTGGTGGCACGGGCCGGCCGGCTCGTCGATCACATCGGGCGCCGTCGGCGGGAGGTTGTTGCCGTAGAAGCAGTCGTTGGACTGGTCGCAGAACGTCTGGAGGTGCGGCTTCACCCGCTCGCGCCCGTCGTTCGTGCTCCACCACGCGTACCGGTAGCCGTCGGTGTAGGTGTCCGGCTTCTCGATCGCGTTGAGCGGGTGGCCGGCCCAACCCATGATCTTCTCCGGGTACGGCCAGTGGCTCGGGTGCCGCGCGTCGTCGTAGGTGAACTCCAGGAACGCCTTGCGGTTGGCCGGGTACCGCGGGTTGGCCGGGTTGTTCGCCCAGCCGACGCCCCACGGCCCGTCCGTGCTGCCCTCCGGCGCGTAGAACCCGGTGTTGTAGGCCCACACCGCGAAGAACCAGCTCTCGATGTACTGCGGGTCGCCGCCGTTGACCTTCATGTTGTACGCGTCGACCTGGTTCCACTTGTCCTGCAGGATCCGCAGCGACTGGGAGATGTTCGCGGCGAAGTCCACGGTGATGGCCATCTGCTGGTTGTACGGCAGCGGGACCTCGTTCGGCTTCTGGAACCCGGGCTTGCGCATGCCGTCGGTGACCTGCCCGACGCCGTAGCCGCAGTCGGACTTGTCCCAGCGGATCGTCCAGTCGTCGCTGGTGTCGGCGTCGTAGATGTCCAGCCCGTAGTAGTTACCGATGAGCGGGTTGCCGAACTCGCCGGGCAGGACGTGCGGCGAGGCCTGCCACAGGTTCGACTCCTGGGCGAGGATGCCCAGCATGATCTGCGCGGGCACGTGGCCACCGCCGTTGAGCGGCCGCATCGGGAACCAGTCTGCGACGTTGTAGCCGGGCAGGCCGGACTGGTTGAAGTTGTTGCCCCGGTTGAGGATCAGCGTGTCCTGTACCGCCATGTCGACGACCCACTCGATCTCCCGGGCGCGCGGCTGGTACACCTGTACCCGCACGTCGTTGCGGGGGATCGCGCACCAGGCGGCCGTGTCGACCGGGTCGTGCAGCGGTGTCGCCAGCGTCGTGGCGCCCGGTGCCGACGGGGCCCGCCCCGGCGTCTTCGGGTTCGCCCGAGCGCCGGCGTCGCCCGACGCCGGCGTGGTTGGCGCGACCGCGAAGTTCACGCTGCGACCGGTCGCCGGCACCTTGGCCTTCATGGTGAGCGACCGTTCGCGGCCGTCCGCGGCCTGCGCCGCCCGCGGGTCGGTCGTCCACCTGATGTCGTCCAGCAGCAGGTCACCCTCGCTGGACATCTCTGCCTGCACGGTCGCGTCGAGCTTCGCGACACGCGTGGGCAGCTTGTGCACCTTGCCGGGGGTACCGGTGATGCCGACCCGACCGCCCGCGCCCCTGACCACGTTCATGTCGGTCGTGCCGCCCTCGGCCAGCGTGGCTGTCGCGCCGGACTTCACGACGGTCCGCTTGACCCGGCCGGCCTTGCTGTCGGCATCCATGTACACGACGGCGTCGCCGTTGGCCGCCAGCCGGAACGGCACCCCGGTGGTCCTCGCGACGGCCGACCGGCGCCCCTTGCCGTCGACCTTGACCAGCGCGCCGTTGTCGGCGGCGATGATCTCGTCCTGGACCGGTAGCGCCGAGGTGAGCTGGCCCGCCACCTGGATCGGCGCGGCCACGGTACCGGTCGCGGCGTCGAGCTGCGTCAGGCGGGTCTTGCCCGAGCCGGTGTCGCCGCCGGTGAACGTGCTCAGCACGACGTTCTCACCGGTCCCGCAGCCGGGGCTGAAGTACGCGAGGGACGCGTGCGCGGCCACCTTCCGGACGGACTGGTCCTTGATGTCCACGACCGCCACGAAGGCGCCGCGGTCGAACAGGTCAGGCTTGTTGGTGTAGGCGCGCGGCGCGTACGTGACGACCAGCCGCCGGCCCGACTCGGTGAGGCAGCCGTTGCCGATCCACTGGTCGGTCTCCAGCCCGGGCTCGCTCAGCGTGGCCGCGGTCGTCCAGCTGTAGCCGGAGGCCGCCGACGCCACAAGCACGTGCAGGCCGGTCATGTCGCCGGAGAGGGTCCAGGCCCGGTCCTGCGACGTCCGCCAGCCCTGCTTGAGGGCGGAGTCCCGCTGACCGGGCGGTATCGTGGCGGACGCCACATCCTTCGGGGGCGGGTCCGGCGCCGCGGCGGCCGGCGCGGGAAGCGCCACGAGACCGCCGGCGACGATCGAGGCGGTGGCGAGCGCGACGGTGGCGCCGCGACGGGCGGTGCCGCGACGGGCGGTGCCGCGACGGGCGGTGCCGCGACGGGTGGCGCTGCGACGGACGGTGCCGGGACTGAGCCCGCGCGGCGGCGCGGGGCGGGGCGGTGAAGCTGACACTGCGGTTCCTCCAGGATGGCTTGGGGTCGATGCAGTGTCGGAGCCGCGCTCACCGTCGGCGCATCACGATGTCATCGTGGGCGTACCGCGCCGGCGTCACGGCACGGGCCTGCACACCCGGCAGATCCTCACCGAGTCGCGGCAGCTCCAGTCGGTCCGCTCGTTCCTCGCCTGGCGGTCCGCGGTGCCCACGCCGACGGCGGCATGACACCGCGCGGTGACCGGACGATGCAGCCGCAGTGCGGCGACGCCGAAGGATCACCCCCACGACATGCAGCACGACTGAGGAGAACAGCATGAAGGTAGGAAAGGTCCGGAAGCATCGCCTGGTGCGGACGCTGATCGCCCTGGTGGCGTTCATGGGACTCGGCGTGGTCACCACGGCGGTATCGGCGTCGCCGGCGCTGGCCGCGTGCTCGGGCACCGGCTGTTACAACGTCAATCCCAACGGCCAGTGCAGCGGCACCCGGTACGGCTGGACCGGCGGCGGCTACGACAGCGGACTCGGCATCGTCGTCGTGAAGTCGCCCGGTTGCAGGGCGGCCTGGGCACGCCTGCAGAACGACCAGTACGTCCGCTACGCGGGTGCGACCTTCACCGTGCGCATCGAGCGCCGGGTGTGGTCGTCCTACGGCTGGTGGTACACGGGCAGCCTCAGCAAGCAGTTCCTCTCCACCAACGGCGGGGTGTGGACCAACATGCTCGAGGATTTCGACTCCTCGGACGAGCACCAGGCCTGCTTCAGCTTGAATGGCGGCGCCTGGACCTGCACCCCCTGGGTCTGAACAGCAGGCGGACGTCAGGGCCCCCCGGCGGCGCGGGGGCCCTGAGATCCGTCATCCGGCCAGCTGGGTGTCGACCCGGGGGACTGCGGCATCCGGTCATCATCCCCCGCCGTGACGGACATGCCGAGCACCGGGGAAACTGCCCGCCGGGTACGCCCCGCATAGACGTACGGCCCTCCGTCGAGATCGGTTTGTCTTGTTAGCCTGCGGCTGTGGAGCTGCGACTGCTTGGCCCCGTCGAGGCTGTCATCGACGGACGGGTCGTGCCCGTGCGACGCCGTCAGGAGCGACGGCTGCTCGCCATCCTCTCGATGCGACCGGGCCAGTTCCACTCCGCGGAGCGACTCATCGACCTGCTCTGGGAAGATCGGCCTCCGGCCCAGGCACGAGCGGGCCTGCAGGCCATGATCTCGCACCTGCGGTCCACGCTGGAGCTGGGCCGGTCGGTGGAGCCCGCGTTGCTCGCCCGACCCAACAGCTACGCACTGGAGATCCGGGCAGAGCGGGTCGACGTGCACCGGTTCACCGCCCTCGTGGCCGAGAGTAGGAGCGTCACCGACGCCGATCAGCGCATCGCGATGCTCAGCACCGCGCTCGGTCTGTGGCGGGGCGCCGCCCTGGCCGACGTCTTCGACGACGCCCAGCGGGGGCGGCTCTTCCCGGATCTCGACGAGGCACGGCTGACCGCGCGGGAAGAGCTGCTCGACGCGCGCCTCGACGCCGGCCAGCACCGAGAGATGTTGGCACCGCTGCACGAGCTGATCAGTGAGGCGCCGACACGCGAGCGCCCGGTCGAGCTGCTGATGCTGGCCCTGAACGGGATCGGTCGTCGCACCGAGGCCATCGCGGCCTACACCGCCCTCACCGATCGACTCGCCACCGATCTCGGTGTCGCTCCCGGTCAGCAGATCCAGGCGACCTACCGGACGCTGTCACGCGCCACCGCACCCTCGGACGCCGCGCCGACGTCTCCCGGCGGGCCGGCGCAGCTACCGCGGCCGCCGGGGCACTTCGTCGGCCGCGGCGCCGAGTCGCGTCAGCTCGACCGCCTGCTCGCCAACGCGGCAGGGCCGCAGGTACTGATCCTCTCCGCGGTCGTCGGCACGGCAGGTGTCGGAAAGACGGCGACCGCCATCCGGTGGGCGCACAGCGTCCGGGACCGCTTCCCGGACGGGCAGCTCTTCCTCAACCTGCGTGGTTACTCTGCCGGCCGGCCCATGCGCTCGGCGGAGGCGCTCGGCGCGCTGCTGCGGGGTCTGGGCGTGCCGGCGGCCCGCATTCCGGCGGATCCGGAGGAGGCAGCGGCCCTCTACCGCACCGTCGTCGCCGATCGCCGGCTGCTGATCGTGCTGGACAACGCCCTCGACGCCGAGCAGGTGCGGCCGTTGCTGCCCGGGTCCGCGGACAGCCTGGTGGTGGTCACCAGCCGTGACCGCCTGACCGGGCTCGTGGCCCAGCAGGACGCCCACCGCCTGACCATCGGACTGCTCCCGGAACCGGACGCGATCGAGCTGCTCACCGTCCTGCTCGGTGCCGACCCGCGAGCCGCCGAACGCGACGCGATCCGGGACCTCGCCCAGGTCTGCGGTCGGCTCCCGCTGGCCCTGCGGATCGCGGCGGCGCTGCTGCACGACGAGCCTGACCTCGCGGTGTCGGCCTACGTGCGGCAGTTGCGGCAGCGGAGCATCGCCGCCCTGGCGATCGACGACGACCCGAGCGTCGCCGTGCAGAAGGCGTTCGACCTCTCCTACACCCGGCTTCCCGGCGAGGCCCAGCGGATGTTCCGCCTCCTCGGCACCGTTCCGGGGCTCAGGCTGTCGGTCGACGCGGTCGCGTACCTGGCGCAGACAACCCTGGACGCGGCCCGTCGGACGCTGGCCCGACTCTTCTCGGCGCACCTGCTGGAGTTCGACGACGATCGCGTCGCGCTGCACGACCTGCTGGGGCGCTACGCGGGCCAGCACAGTGCGCGGCAGGCCGGCCGGCCGGAGGCGCAGACCGTCCTCGCCCGCCTGTTCGCGTGGTACCTGGTCCGCGCGCAGGCTGCCGGTGACCTGTTGGCGCCGGGGCGGGTCCGCCTGGAGCTGCCGGCGGGCCTGGCGGCCGGTGACGCCGGCCTCCCGGACCGTGACGCGGCGCTGGCCTGGCTCGAGGCCGAGGAGTCGAACATGGTGGCACTGATCAGGGCGGGCGCCGACGGCACGTCGAGGGCCGCTGCCGCCCTGCTCGCCGACCAGCTACGAACGTACTTCTGGGTCACCCGCAATTCACTGAACTGGCTGCTCGTGGCGCAGGCGGCGCTGCACGCGTCGGGTGGGGACGCCCACCCGGCCCTGCGGGCGTCGGCGCACATGAGTCTGGGCAACGTGTACCACCTCACGGGCAACCAACTGGTCGCGATCGCGCACCAACGACGGGCGGGTCACCTGTTCCGCAGCGCCGGGCACGCGCAGGGCCAGGCCGCCGCGGCCGGCTCGCTCGGCGCGGTCTTCGGCGACCTCGGGCAACTGGCGAAGGCGGCGGCCTGCTTCGAGCACGCGTTGCGGCTCTACGAGCGGATCCGCCACCGTTACGGCATCGCGGTGATGTCGAGCAACCTCGGGACGATCTACGCCATGGCGGGTCGACTGCGGCTGGCGGTCGAGCGACTCACCGCCGCCATCGTCATCCACCGGGAGGACGGCGCACGACCCAACGAGGCGGTCATCCTCAACAACCTCGGCCTCGCGCGCATCATCCGGGGTGAGTACCCGGCCGCCCTGAACGATCTTCACGCGGCGGTGCGGACGGCTCACGAGGTCGACATGGCGTCGATTGAGGCGAATGCGTTGGCCGGGATCGGCCAGATCCACACGCTACGCGGCGACGTGCCGGAGGCGAGGTCCGCGCTCGCCGCCGCGCAGCGTCTCGCCGACCGTAGCGACGACTGGCACTGCAAGGCGTCGATCGACATCGCCGAGGGGAGCCTGCTCCGGCTGACCGGCGACCCCACCCGTGCGGCGGCCACGTACACCCGGGCCGCCGAGTGGGCCAGGTCGGCGCGCACGTTGGCGACGGAGGCGGAGGCCCTGGTCGGCCTCGCCGCATCCGTCGCGGAGCGGACGCCGCTGTTGGCCAGCTCCACCCTGGAGCGGGCGGTCACGTTGGCCCGACAGTCCGGCGCCGCGGTGATCGAGATCGACGCGCTGGCGGCGTTGGGCGAACTCGCCCGGCGGCACGGCGACCTCGTGCAGGCGGCCCGGCTCGCCGGCGAGGCGGCACATCGCGCGGAGGCGATCGGAGCACCCCTGGTACGCGCCCGCGCGCTGATCACCCTGGGCCACCTGGAGGACTCCCCGCGGGCCTGGCAGGAGGCGCTGAGCATCCTGGATCCGCTCGGCACTCCCGAGGCGGACATCGTCCGGGCCCTGCTGGAGCGGCACGACGGCCGTCCGGTCGGCGTCCCGGCCGGATAGCCGACCTTCCCTCCGGGGGCGGGACCGGTGCCCGGGTGATGCGGCGGTGATGGCGGGCCGACGGAGGCTGTCCACACATTCTCCGCACCTCGGAAGGTCCAGATGAGACGTCTCCTCACCGCGGCGGTCGGCCGATTCCAGGTCCAGGACCAACGCGGCAACTGGCGCCGTGTCGCCAGCGCCGGGGACGCGACCAGCAGCGACGCCGCCGCTCCCGCGACCGCCGGAGGCCCGGTCTGGTGATTTCCACAGTGCATCCTGATGGGTGTTCTGAACCCCGCGAAGTCGGGGACGCCTCGTTTGGTTGCCACGGCGTACGGCGCTGCCAAGGAAACGCCAACCCGTGCTGGGCAACCTGATGACCAGGCCGTACGCGGGGTGCGGTCGGCATGGAGGTCATCGCATGGAGTTCCGGATCCTCGGCCCGCTGGAAGCGTCCGTCGAAGGAACGCCCCTGCCGCTCGGCGGACGCCGGCAGCAGCGGATCCTGGCCGTACTGCTGCTGCGGGCCGGCCGGGTGGTCCCGGCCGACAGCCTGGTCGACTGCCTGTGGCCGATGCGGCCGCCGGCCACCGCGGCGAGTCAGATCCGCAACTGCGCCGCGGCCCTGCGCCGCCAGCTCATCGCCGGCGGCCTGCCCGAGCGCTCGCTGGTACGCCGGCCGGGCGGTTACCTGCTGACGGTGGAGCCCGGCGCGCTGGATCGGACCCGGTTCGACGACGAGGCCCATCGGGCTCGGCGGGCGCTGGCCGCGGGTCGCGCGGCGGAGGCCGTCGGGTCCTTCCTGCGGGCCGAGAACCTCTGGCGCGGACCCGCCATCGCCGGTCTCGCCGACGGCATGCTGGAGCCGGAGGCCATGAGCCTGGAGGAGTCGCGGCTGCAGGTGATCGAGGAACGGCTGGAGGTCGAGCTGAGTCTGGGCCGGCACGCAGGGGCCGTACCGGAACTCACCGCACTGGCCCGGACTCATCCCGGCCGTGACCGCCTGCAGGCGGCCCTCATGGTCGCGCTCTACGGCAGCGGGCGGGGTGCCGACGCGCTGGCCTCCTTCGACCGGTTGCGCTCGTCGCTGCGCCGTGAACTCGGCCTGGAGCCGAGCCGGCGGCTGCGGGACCTGCGTCAGGCCATCCTCACCGAGGACGAGGCCCGGCTCCCGCCGATGGGCGTGGGGGCCGGCGCGTGACGGTGAGCCTCATCGGCGGGCATCTCCTCTTCGTTCGCAAGGTGACGAGATGCAGCTTGGGCAGTCGAGACATCAGCGGAGCATCGTCACACCCCCGATGTCGTCCGGTGCCGTCTGCACCGGTCGCTGCGAAGCAGTCGCACAGGCGGGAGGTCTGGAGGTCTGGAGGTCCGGATTTCCGCAGGTCGGCGTCGTCGTAGTAGCTGTTCGTGGAGACGTCCCATCCCCTCCCCGGTGTGAAATTCGTGCTCGTCATCACGCTTGGAACACGGTCCAGCTTTCCAGGAGACGGAACCCCATCGACTCGTAGAGCGGCCGACCCATCGCGCTGGAATGCAGGTACGCGGCATCCGCGCCGGCCGCGAACCCGTCCCGCAGAACGGCCTCCGTGATCATCCGGCCCAGCCCACGACCGCGTGCGGATCCGAGGACGGCGATGTTGAACACGCCAACCACCCCGGAGTTCCGCATCCCGAGTCCGGTGCCCAAGGCCCGCCCGGATTCCTCGGCCAGATAGCCGGTGATGGAATCGGCGTCGAGCACCCCACCGCCCATCAGTGAACCGAAGAGACCCTCGGGAACCTCGAAGCCCTCAGTGAGCGTGTCGGTGTAGAGGTCAGCATCCGCCGCGCGAACCTGTCGGACCAGCTCCCGTTGTGGCGCGCCGACCCGAAAGACGATGTCGGCCGCGGCGCAGCCCAGGAACGGCAGTTCAGTGCGTTTGAGCAGGCCGTGCCGGGCCGCGAGATCGCTGACCTCGTCGCCCGCCTCGCCCCGGACCATGATCGACCAATGCGCGGCCTGCCTGCCGACCTCGGTTGCCATCTCGTCGAGCGACTCGAGATCCGGCTCCAACGTCGTGTCGTAGGCCGCGTTCAGCGTCGCCACACCAGCATGGGTCACTCCCGCGCGGGCGGTGCCCCGCTCGGCGTACCAGCCCTTCGGGGTGACCGCGCAAAGGACCTCGATGGCGTCGAAATACGACGCTGCCAATCGATCGGCGATGGTGTTCAACATTGGCCTCCCAGTGTTCTCCCTCGGCCCGCAGGGCGCTAGCTCAGCCGACTTCAGAAACTCTGACCTGCGTATCCTCGCCGACCCCAGCCCTCTCGATTTCCACCGGTAGCTTTCCTGTGACTCAGATCCCGAAGTGCGGCCACGCAGGAAGTGATGCCACGGCCACACCGGGTGACGACCGGGTGAGGACCGGGTCAGCTTGGTAGCAACAGGGGGAGCGGCGCTCGTCCGCGATCGGCAAGGCAGTGCGTAACCTCCGCCGCGCGGCCCGGTCACCAAGGGCCCGCCCGGTGAACGCGGCGAACCCGGGCCACGTCCGGGTAGCGTGAGCCGAGATCGCGAACGTGGTGGCGATCAGCGCGCCTCGCCTTGAGTGCCGATGCCGCACTTAGTGCTGGCCGCGAGGATGCGTGCGCCAGCCAGCCAGTCGACCATGGCCACTAGCCGTAGGCAATTCCAGCGTGATCGAGTAGACGACACATATCGTGGAAACCCTCCGCGCAGGCATCGACGACAGCACCATGCCGGCCGGAGGTCTTCGCGTACTGCAACAGGAAGTACGGATCGACGAGGCCGGGGGCATAGATGTTGGCCTCGACGACCTCGCCGCTTGCCGAATTCTCGAACTGGCAGTGCTCTCCGTGCGGGTACAGGTACCAGGTCGCGCCGTGATATCGCACAGACTCCGGGGGGTCCGCGTCGACGTCGCTCACAGGTGACGAACCAGCCTCCATCTGCTCGACGAGTGCGGCTGCTACCCGGCGGAACTCGGCGACAAGGTTCTCCAGAGCCGGGCGTACGGTGGCGGCTTCCGAGTCGCTGACAAGCTGCAGCACAGTGACGATCGGCCCCTGGCGTCCCGCGGAGGCAAAGACGGCCATATCGGGCTGGAGCGCAACCCGTAACGCCCGCGCAGCGGCCGTGGCAGCCGGCATCGTGACGGTCTCGTCAAGGACGACGACCAGACCGCGGCCGCGGGCGACCCGCCGACGAAGGTCGGCGGGGTCCGGTACTCCTGCGGCAGTCGCACCGGCCCCTGATTCCATCCGGAAATGCTAACTCGTACGCATTCACCAACTGGCATGGCCGAGCGCACACGACCCGAGCGTCGAGGAGCGGCGATGGGCAGGCCGAACAGGTATGACCCAAGCAGGCGGTCAGCCCCTGGCCGGTCCCGCTCAATCGTCTGCTGCCGGCGTAGCTTCCGGCTCCGACCGATCAGTTTCCCGGCTCGCAAGCGCGAAGCGGTGGGTGAACTCGACAGTCTCGTCCAGGTGCAGAACGGTGACTGTCGCATCCTCCATCGGCGGCGTCTCGGTGCCGATCGAATATCGCGTCCGCACCAGTTCGTCGTACGGGCCCTGCTCGTCGATCTCGGCGAGGATGAACGGTGTGCCGGGAGCCCACCTCCCGGAGGCCGTCCAGGTGTACCGCAGCTCGACCTCGCCGTCGCGGGGGCAATCCCAGGTGAGTTGGCTTACGGCCGCACTGCCGGTGTTGGCAACCGCTGTCCAGCCAGTGCCGTCACGCCGAAGACAGACCCAGCTCGACTCCATCGAGCCGTAGTCGTACGGACTGCTGTCCCAGAATCCCACCAGGTTCTCGTCCCGCATGAAGAGCATGGTCGCAGAAGCGAGACGACGAGCTGCGCCGCTGCCACAGTCGTACCGGCCTGGTTCAATCCACCGGACAAGCGGGCACGACAGGCGGAGGACCCATGGGAAACTGGGGAAACGGCAACTTCGACAGCGACACCGCGGCCGACCATCTGGGAATGGTGACCGACCGACTCATCGCCGAAGTCGCCGAGGCGATGTCCGGCGACCCCGTCGAGATCGAGCCCGACGAGTACTGGGGCGTCGCCGTGCCCTGCAACCTCGAACTGCTCCACCTCATTGCACAACAGAACTACGTCGGGGCCAGCCTGCCCGACCCGGACACCATCGCCGGCTGGAAAACCAAGTTCCTGGCCGTCTGGGACGAGGCCATCGAGGACTTGGAGCCCACACCTGACCACAAGGAACAGCGGCGCGCCCACCTCGTCCGTACCTTCGACCAGCTCGCCGAACTGGCCTTGGCCGAACAGGCGTAACGCTCCGGCCCGTTCCCGCACCACCCACATCAGGGATGAACATCTCCCTGGTCGTCACTCGCCGTGCGGCAGGGAGACGGCATCGAAGTCAGCCGCCCCCGCCCCGTTACGTGCTTCTACCTGCTCGGCGACGCTGGCAGGCAGGTGCTTCTGACCTTGCCGCCGTTGAATCGGCGGGCAGGGTTGGAGCCGCCGCTCGCCGACGCACCACCCCCGCTCAGCCTGCTCGTTTCGGGCGCTGGCCTCCCTGCGAGGTGCAGTCATCTGACTGATGCCGCACGGATCACGCAGCGCAAGACTCTTGTGACGGGCGCAGGAAGCGCCCAGGAAATGAGAGCGACGCTGTGCTGGCTCCTGTTCTGTGAACCGCCGTGCCCCGCGATTGCCGACGTGATGGCGAGGCCGCCCCGCGTGTTCGACGTCGCACCGGCGGGCGGCCGCAGGCCGGCACCGAGGTACGTCGGATGATCGCGACTCCCGTAGCGCGAACCGTGGACGCACTTCTGGTCGATGCCGCCGTGGTCGGGTCGCGGCACGACTTGGCGGATCAGTTCATGAGCCGGCTCGCCACATCACCCGTACTCGGAGGTTCCGTTGTCCCTGCCATCACTCGTTCTCGTTCCGGGCGCCTGGCACAAGCCCGAGCACCTGGCGCTCCTGAAGGACGAACTACGGGATGTCGACGTCCAGGTCGTCGCTCTGTCCAGCAGCAGTGACAACCCGGAGGAAGTGGGTGACATGTACCAGGACGCGGCACTCATCGAAAAGGCCGTTGCCGAGATCGGCGGCCCCGTCGTCGTCGTGGCCCACTCGTACGGCGGCATCCCCACCAGCGAGGGCCTGGTCGGCGCCGGCAACGTTCGGAGGATCATCTACCTCGCTGCGTTCCAGATCGAGATCGGCGAATCGCTGCTGTCCAGCGCCGGAGGCACGCCCGCGCCGTGGTGGAAGATCCACGACGGCGCCGGTGCAGGTGACTACGTGGAGCCGGTGGATCCCATCAGTGTGTTCTACGGCGACGTCGATCCCGACATCGCCCGGCAGGCCGTGACGCAGCTGGGATACCAGTCATACGCCTCGAAGACCCAAAAGCAGACCAGGGCCGCGTGGCACACAATCCCCAGCACGTACATCGTCTGCGAGTCCGACAATGCCCTCCCGCCGGTCGCGCAGGAGTACTTCGCCACGCGGGCTGACCGGGTCGCGCGGATGGCGACGTCTCACTCCCCGTTCCTGTCACAGCCGGTGGCGCTCGCGCGGCTCATCCGGGACGAACTCGCCTCCGCGTGACGAGTTTTCTGCGTGCGGTGTGGGCCGGTGAGGGCCCGCGCCGCACGCGGCGCAGTTGTCTGTCGAGGTGCCGTGCCTGCGCGGTCCGCGGCGTCACTCGTGCTGGTTTGTGCGGGTCTCGTCCATGATCGTGAGGGCGTCTCGCAGACCCGCCCGCGATGTGATGCCGAGTTTGGGGAAGGTGCGGTAGAGGTGCGCGCCGACGGTCCGCGCCGAGAGGAACAGCTTTTCGCCGATCTCCTTGTTGGTCATGCCGGTCGCGGCCATCTGGGCTATGAGGTGTTCCCGGCCGGTCAGTGTCGCGTTTCCTGGCCGGGGGACCGTTCCCGTTCGCTGGCCTGCTGCCCTGAGCTCTCGGCGAGCGCTTCGCGCCCACTTATCGGCTCCGAGGCGTTCGAACGTCCGGTGGGCCCGTTCGAGGTGTTCCCGCGCGGCACGCCCCGATCTGATCCGTCTGAGATGCTGGCCGAACAGGAGTTCGACGCGGGCCCGGTCGAACGGCCACCGCTCGGCCTCCGGTGTCGCGAGCGCCCGGTCGAACAGGCTTGTCGCCTGTTCCTCGGCGGAGACGAGTGCCTCGGCGGCCGTCACCAGCATGTCGAGCCGGCCGGAGATCGTCTCCAGTCGCGCCACCTGAGCCGCGGCGACATGCGCCCGCGCTTCCACGTGGCGGTTGGTCCGGACGGCGGCCTCCACCACGTCGAGCACCATCCAGATCGCCACCGGGCGAAAAGGCGGGATCGTGCCGGCAGGGCCAATTGCCGTTGCCTCCCGGTATGCCTCCTCATAGTCCTGAGATCCCAGTGCGAGCAGGGTCCGGGTGTAGTGGCAAAGATGGCTCACCACGGCGACACCTCGAGGTACGGCCCAGTAGATGAGTTCGTCGGTGATCCGTCGCGCGGTCACGTCGTCGCCGCGCACAGCGGCGATTGTGGCGATCCAGTGATCGATGGCCCAGCGAAAGAGCCGCAGTCCCTGCTCCTTGGTCAGGGACAGCGCCTCGGCCAGGTACCGCTCGCTGTCCTGCCACTGGCCCAGGAAGTAGGCGTCGAGCGCCAGCAGGGTCAATGCCTGTGCCATGACATTCGTGTCGTCCGCGGCGCGTCCCCGCTCCAGCGCGCGATGCAGGGCGGCACGACAGCTACCGAGCCGGTCCACCCACGACCCGGCGAGGCCGACCAGGACGATCTCGCTGGGGTCATTGACGCTGTCCAGGCTCTCGACGAGCCGGTCGAGCTGTCGGTACGCCGCGTCGCCGGCGTTCGCTGGATCCGAGTGCGTATGCCGCATGAGAACGACGATGTCGAGGCCCTGGCGGTTCAGGTGCGACAAGACCACGTCGAAGGCTGACCAGAGATGGCTCCGCCCACCGAAGAAGCAGACGTACAGCAGGGTGAGTAGGGCCTCCCTGATCTGGAAGGTCGGATGCGACTCCTCACTTACGGCGTCCAACGCGCCGGTGAGGATGCGGTGAGCCGTGTCGACGTCTCCGTCGGCGTTGAGGATGACGAATGACGTGGCCACCGCCATGTCCAGGGAGCGCTGATGCCCAGCGTCGAGCTGACGCACCTCGCGCAGCGCGTCACCAGCTCCCGCGATCCCGCCCGCCAAGCGGGCACCGAGGTAGGCCGCGACAGCCAGGCGGCGAGCCCGCTGCGTGTCGGCGGGGCTGAGCATCGAGGCGTTGGTGAGCGCGGTGACCGCGCCGACGATGTCGCCGCGCCGGACCAGTCGATATCCCGCTTCTTCCAACGAGGAGGCTGCTTGCTCGTCAGGTCCGGGGCTGCTCTGCGCGAGGTGCCACACCCGCCGGTCTGGGTCGTCACGGGTGCCCTCGGCCAACCGGCGGTGGGCCGAGCGCCGCTGCGCGGCCGTGGAGGCGTTGACGACGGCCGATCGCGTCAGCGGATGAGAGAACACCAGTCGGGTGCCGTGGTCAGTTATGTGGACGAGTCGAGCGCGTTCCGCGGGTGCCAGTGTCTCCAGGAGGCGCTCACCCGCCGCGACCTCGAGGACGCGGAGGCTTCCGGTCGCCTCGAGTGCGGCGAGCAGCAGCGACTGTCGCGTGGCATCTGGCAGACCAGCGATTCGGTACGAGAATGCCATCTGGAGTCGGCGGTTGAGCTGGACGACGGAGAGGTCGGCCCTCGGACTGTCGTGACCCGGGCCGGCGAGGGCCAGCGGCAGTTCAACGAGCGCCAATGGGTTCCCGGCCGCGCTGGCCAACACCTGTCGTCGGATCGCGGGCGGCAATTCGGGATGACGGGCCGTCAAGAGCTCTGCCGCTGCCTGCTCGTCGAGAGGGGCCAGCACGTACTCGTCGAGGCGTGCTCGCTCGAAGAAACTTTCGGCCGCCGGACGCGCCGACCCGAGAAGGCCGACACGCGTCCCGGTCAGCCGCCGGGCCAGGAGCGTGAGCACCGCGGCGCTTGACCTGTCGAGCCATTGGACGTCGTCGACGAGGATGAGGATCGGCGAATCGTGAGCTGCGGCACGGAGCACATTCCGGAGTGCTTCGGTGATCGCCATCCGATCCAGTGTCGTAGAGGTGTTCGGATCGAGAAGGGCTTCCAGGATGGTGGCTCGCGTAACCTCGGCACCGGGGACCGAATCGACGATCGGGCTCACAATCTGTTTCAGCGCCGCGAAACTGATGTCCGCTTCGAACTCGACCGCCGTCACCCCCAGGACGCGGCCGCCCTCTGCCACCCAACGCCGGGCGGCGTATCGCAGCAGCGTGGTTTTACCCATACCGGGATCGGCGACAATGATCAAAGACTTGCCGGACGTGCGCGAGTGCTCGCAGAACTCATCGATTGTCGCAAGAACGTCACTTCTGCCGACGATGTCTGTCGTCATTTCCCATCACGCTCTGCGTCGTCGGACTCGGCCGCCTTCAGTGGCCTGGGTAGGGACGATCATACCGGTTCTACGAAGTCGAGCCGATTGGTCCGAGGAGTCCGTAGACACCAGCACCCGGTGTGCCGCTGTTCAGTCCGAAGGTGCGGCTCGGGTTCGGGCACCCGGCGATGGACGGCGACCGGCTCGCTCATACGGACCTCGGCCCGGCCAACCTGATCGTCACCGAGGATCAGGTGCCCGATATGGGAATCAGGAAGTTTTCGATATCACGTGCGTAGTGCAATGTTGTGGTGGTGGGTCGGGTCCGTGCTTTGGTTGTGAGCCAATAACGCCCGGGGCCGCCGAAGCACAGGGATTGGCGAAACGTTCCTGGTGCCTTCTGCGGTGCGCGGGCCGATTTGTGTTGGATGCAGCCAGCGCGGGAGCGGAAGCGGCGCAGGCGCGTACCGCCGGGTGAGGATCTTGCAGATCGCGGCGAGGCGCGACGCCGAGGTCGCCGACGGCCAGGACCAGGGCGGCCCGCTCGTCCGGCCCGGCCGCCCGGGTCAACTTCTTCAGGCGAGAGGCGTCACCCCACCGCAGGCGCCGATCGTATGCGCGGCTGCGGCCTGGACCTGCGGGGACGGATCGGACAACGCCGCAGTGGCCGTGGCCAGCAACGCCGGCACGATCTGCCGGCAACCGAGCACGGCCCGGACGTAGAGGGCGCCCTGCAGCCGCTCGTCCTCCCAGATCCCCTCCTCGTCGCCATCGCCGAGCGCCTGGGCCAGAGCGGCGTCCACGTCGAAGTCTGGCACGGGCAGGTCCCTGTCCGTGCTGCTGCCCGCCTCGGCCACCGCGGCCAGGAAGTTGAGCAATTCGGCACGCAGGCCGGGATCGGTCACCCGCGGGTCGGCGAGCAGCGCGGCCACATCGAGGGCGGCCGGTGGGGTCGCGGTCCACGGCGTTCCCTGATGGATGATCGCGGACCACAGATGCTTGATCGCCCTCGCGCGGGCCGCCGGGTCGTCACCGGCGAGCGCCGTCAGGTGGCCGGGGGTGTCCACGGCGAGGCCGTAGGCGTGCAGCAGAGTTGCATACTCGGTCACGCCTGAAAAATACCCGGTCGGCACCGAGGATCAGCGTATTGCTGGTCGCCGCTACGCGCTTCGCGACGTTGACCTGTCGTGGCGCCGAGTACCCGCGGGCGACAACATCAACGGAGACGGCTCGCGGCAAGCCCGCTGACGTTCAAGCGTAGTGTCCGTCCAACCTGGAACGACTTCGGCCCTGGCCTGCGACGGGCGAGGCCGCAGGTCAGGGCCGTTGCGGTTGATGCGCCCGTCAGGCCGGCACGTGACCTGCCGTCCAGCACGCCGAGTGACTGTGGCAGGCGACGTATGCCGCAAGCGCATCGTGTAGCGCCGACAGTCGCGCTGCCGAGAGCCCGGCGGCGATGTTGTTGAGCTGGTAGGGGTCGATGGTCCGGTTGTAGTACTCCCGTTCGCCGTTCGAGTACTCGACGTAGGTGTAGGTCGCTGTTCGTAGGGCCTCGTAGGTGATCGGGCTGCCGTTGCGGCGGTCCTGGGCGTCGGGATCGTCGGCGGCCTGGTTGGGGCCGTGGTGCTCGATCAGCGCCCCGGTACGCCAGTTCGGTGCCGCCTCGCCCTGCGCGAGAGGAAGCAGGTTGCGTCCGTCGACGTGCGTGCCGACGTCGGCGGCGCCGATGCGCTGGAAGGTCGGTGCCAGGTCGATGTTCTGCACGATCTCGGCGCGCTCCGATCCGGGAACGACGCCCGGCCCGGCGACGACGAGCGGCACCCGCACATCGGTGTCGAAGGCGGTCTGCTTGCCTCCGGTCAGCCGGTACTCGCCCATGTGGAAGCCGTTGTCGGAGCTGAACACCACGTAGGTGTTGTCGGCGATGCCGCTGGTGGCGAGCTGGGCGCGCAGGTTGCCGATCAGCCGATCGACGGCCTGCACCGACTGGGCACGCTTGCGGAAGTTCGTGTCCAGGGTGCTCTTCTCCTGTGCGGTGAGCGGTCCGTTGTCGGCCAGCCAGGACGGCGGGTTGGTGGGCAGCCGGTCGTACGCCGCGGTGCGCGGGGCGGTGAGGCCGGGGAAGTCGTCGAGGTCCTGGTTGGCCGGGGTGAACGGGCTGTGCGGAGCGAAGGTCGAGACCTCCAGCAGGAAGGGCGTGTTGGCGGCCGCCGAGCGCTGGATGAAGTCTTTGCCCTTGCGGGACAGGACGTTTGTCAGATAGTCGGCCGGTTGGCTGCCGTAGTGGACCACTGTGTGGTTCTCGTTGAGGTCGTAGTTGTACTCGGGGTACCCGTTGCCCGCCACGTACCACTCCGACCAGCCGGGCGGGACGTACGGCAGCGAACCACCCTGCGTGTCCGCCGGCAGGTAGCCGTTGAGGTACTTGCCGAGGAAGCCGGTCCGGTAGCCCTGGCCCTGCAATACGGTCGCGAAGGTGCGGTTCTCGTTGCCCCGGCCCTTGAAGACCGCGAACCCGCCGTCGGCTCCACCATTGGTGAATACACCGGTGTCGTGCGGGAACTGCCCGGTGAGGATCGACGAGCGGGACGGGCAGCACAGCGAGTCGGTCACCGTGTAGTTGGTGAAGGTGGCCCCTTCGCTCTGTAGTCGCTGCACCTGCGGCAGGTATTGCACGAGGTTCCACGCGAGGTCATCAACGAGTACGAAGATGATGTTGGGTGCGGTGGCGGTGGGCGCCGGGGGAGCGGGCTCCGCGCCGCGTGCCGGTGTCCAGGCGGTGAGCAGAGCCAGCCCGGCCACGAGGGTGGCGGCGAGGAGGCGTCGGTGAGTGATAGCCATGCTGCCAAGCCTGGTCAAAATTTGTCAGCAGCTATTCAACAAGTGGTGATGATCCGGTCAATACCCCGGTAGCCGCACAGCCCGGCCCGTGCCACCGTGTCCATCGGGGCGCTGACGCCGATGAGCACCGCCCGAGGTGACCCAGGCAGCCGACGGATCAGTGCCGCCAGTCGCTCAAGGCGAGGGGAAGGCCGCCCGGCACGCACGGCCCGACAAGCGGGAGTCCGGAAGACGACGGATACTCGCCTGATGACTGGACCGGATCTCGACCCCGAACAGTATCCGCCCATCGACCCGCGTGAACCGGTGCCCGACGACGCGGGCATCCTTCTGCTCGGCGCGCCGGACGAACTGCCCGAAGCCCCGGCCGAACCGATGCCAGACGACGGTGGCAACGCCGGCGGCGTGCGCGAGCCGGCATAGATCGGTCCGCGGTCGAGCGCGACACCAGCTTGACCGCCGGTGCCGGCGCCGACGGCGCTCAAGACGTCGAGGGCGCCGCCCACCGGCGTCCGCAAAATGCGGGTGTGGACGTCGTCGTCTGTTCTTGTCAGGAATTCCCGACCGCCTGGGTTTTCGGCTACAACACGCGACGTTTCTTGCAGGACGGAGGTCGCTATTGGGCGACCATCTTCGGCCTCCTGAAGCCGGCCTGGATCAATACCAGGTGCGTCGGTACGACGCCTGGTACCGCACATAACACTCGCTATGAGCAGTCGCAGAACGCGGTCGCCTGGACGATGCCCGCGACCTTCACGGTGACCGTCGGCGTCTCCGCGGCGAGTCCGACGGCTTTCGCCATGTCGTCGGACCAGACGATGAGGTCATCGGCTCCGGAGGTCGCCCGGATGGCGGAGGTCGTGAGAATCGCCTTGATCTGGAACGTGGCGTTGATGGGCGGCTTTTGGACGTAGGCCAGAGCGACCCAGTCGCCACCGGGGACCTCTTTCGTGGAATCCCACTGGACGTAGTACCGCGGCGCGTCTCCGGGGCAGCATTCGCGCGCGATCAGCACATACGAATGCAGCCCAGTCGCAGCGCGCGTCCTGCCGCGCACCTCGACGGCGCAGACGTCTTTCACACACTTCACGGTTGCGCCATCTGTTGACGTTGGCGTGAGGATCATGACAGGCGGTGGAGGGCTGGGCGACGGCGCCGGGGGCGACGCCGGGGGCGCGGACGCCGGGGGGCGGTCGGACTCGGCAGACCTGTCCGACAGAAGATTCGGCAGGCCGACGGCGAGCGCCACGATCACCCCGGCAGCGGCAGAGACTCCGACCACGGCTTCCCACAGCCGCGACGGAGAGCGGGGTTGCCGCCCTTCGCTACCTCCTATGGCCGGGGGCGACGCGTCTTTGTCGGAGACACCGTCTGAGCTGCCAGGTGGGGTACCCTCCTGGGCCTCTTCCTCGTTCACCCCATATCCCCCCATACCATCTCAACGGTCGTCGCCAGAATATCGTGAATTCCACTATCGGCGATGGAGTCAATTGTCGGCTCGTCGAAGTAGAGCAGGGTTCGTGGCTGAAGGCGACCCGAGTGTGAATGGCTCTGTGGCCCATTGTGATCATCTGAGTGTCTAGTCGGATAGTCACAAGTAAACAGCTGCGGGCATGGTCAACGATACGACCCGGCTGCTGGGCCTGGCGGGGCCTGGTCGCCGTGAAGGTCGAACTGGACGCCGTGTGCGTCCCGGTGGTGGATCTGTCCACCGGTTGCGAGCAGGCACGATGCTGTGCTGAGTGCGGTCAGTGGGCGGTGCGGGTGACGCAGGGGGCCACGACCCGGCCACGGGATCTGCCGGTCGCGGGTCGGCCGGTGAGGCTGCGCTGGCGTAGACGACGCTGGTACTGCCCGACGACCCTCCGCCGCCACCGCGGGCACCTCAACTCCGCTTAACTCCGAAGAGCCCTTATGACACACGGCCTAGGAGTCCTCTATCCGCAGGCAACCTGCGCGGCCGTCGGCAGATAGAAACGCGAGTGCCACCGGAGCGGCACCGAGGTTGAGATAGAACGGCGTCCAGTTCGTCGCCAGACGCAGAAGGGGCCGCCACGGCCCACCCGCAGGCCAGTCATCCGCGTCGAGCGGCAGGACCGTACCGCCGATCTTGTCGTAGTCGATCGCTTGGACGTAGCGGTCCCGATCTTCGGACGACAGCGCCAGGTAAACGTCCGACAACAGGGGTTCGGGATCCTCATCGCGAACCAGGTCGACTGTGTACTCCGCAGGTGATCCATCGTCGTGGTAGAGCGTCGGGCCGCTGGACAGTGGGACGGTTGGCCCGGCGAAGGTACCGGGCTGGACGACCACGGCGTTCTCGCCCCCGTCAGCGAAGATGACGTCCGGGTCGAACTCGTCGGCATCGCGTCCGTGGCCCCCGTGAGTGACGAAGACGTAGGCGAGCCGTCCCGGGTCGTCGCCGATGAGTTCGGGTTCGAGCACCATCTGGCACAGGAAGCGCATCGGCGTGCCCCAGGCCGCGCTGACTGGCCACTGCGGTGGCTCGAGCCAGGTGGGCTGGCCGCCGAACTTGGTGATCGGCTCGGTCACGGGCGTCTCGGCGCGCCGGTAGTCCACGATTCGCCATACGGCAACCATGGCGCGGACCGTAGCAGGGGTCCGTCCTGGGAACCGGCCATCCCGACACGCGCGTCGCCCGAACAAAACTCGAACACTCGCACGCGAGGCCTCGCAACATCTCGAACACCGACACGCGAAGATCCTCACCCAACAGACAGCGTGGACCGCTCCAGCTTCCGCTTCACCTCGTCGGCACCGACGGAGATCAAATCCCTCTGGACATCTCGTTAGCCAGGTGAAAGGTGGGAGGCAAAGTCGCTGCGCGCTTCTACTGCGTGTCGGCAGGAGGCCGGTGCTTGTCGAAGCAGCGGTGCCACGACTCGTTTAATCCGCCAGTTTGTGCTTGGGGCGACCTGGGCAAACGTGCGTGAGCATGTCGCCGGGCCACCGGACTGCTGGGGGTCAAGGGGTCGTCGGTTCGAATCCGGGACGGCTGTGGCAATCTACGCCTGAAGGCCACCGCGCACCGCCAGCGTCAGCAACGTGAAGGCCGCGCGCCAAGCGGCCAAGGACACGTTCCTGGCCATCTACACCCGTGGCGGAAAGCCACCCGACACCACGACCACCGCGCCCGTCATCGCGTGGCGCGAGCTGCTCGACCCACTGCCGGTGCGGCGTCCGGCGAGGGTATTCTCTGACTGTCGGGTCGAGAGGCGCTGCGACGGGCGGAGCCCGCCACGCTCGGCCTTCATTTCATCGACAAGGGCGCCTCCGAACTTCGGAGGCGCCCTTGAGTGCGTTAGTGAACGTGAGAAGCACCGCATCGTCGTTGCGGCAGCTGATGTCGCAGCGTGTTCTGGTGTTGGACGGCGCCTGGGGAACGATGTTGCAGGGTGCGAAACTCAGCGCCGCAGACTATCGAGGCGACCTGATTGTCGACCATCCGCGGGACGTCAGCGGTGATCCCGACCTGCTCAACCTGACCCGGCCGGACGTCATTCTGGACGTACACCGGCGGTATCTGGCCGCCGGCGCCGACATCACCACCACCAACACCTTCACGGCGACGAGCATCGGCCAGGCCGACTACGGGCTCCAGTCACTGGTTCGTGAGATGAACGTCCAGGGTGCGCGGCTGGCCCGGCAGGCGGCGGACGAGTTCGATGGCCGGTTCGTGGCCGGCTCGGTCGGGCCGCTGAACGTGACACTGTCGCTGTCGCCGCGGGTCGAGGACCCGGCGTATCGCGCCGTCGACTTCGACGAAGTGCGCGCGGCGTACGCGGAGCAGATCTCGGCTCTGGCCGAGGGCGGTGTCGACCTGCTTCTGATCGAGACGATCTTCGACACGTTGAACGCGAAAGCCGCCATCGCCGCGGCCCGTGAGGTCGCGCCGCAGCTGCCGCTGTGGATCTCCGTAACCATCGTCGACCTCAGCGGCCGGACCCTGTCGGGGCAGACCGTGGAGGCGTTCTGGCGCTCGATAGAGCGGGCAAATCCGCTGGTCGTCGGCGTGAACTGCTCGCTGGGCGCGGCCGAGATGCGCCCGCACGTCGAGGAGCTTTCCAAGATCGCCGGGACCTATGTGGCGTGTCACCCCAACGCCGGTCTGCCGAACGCTTTCGGCGGCTACGACCAGACGCCGGAGGAGACCGCCGGCCTGGTCGGCGAGTTTGCCGCGTCCGGCATGGTCAACATCGTCGGCGGCTGCTGCGGCACCTCACCGGACCACATCGCCAAGATCGTCGCCGCCGTGGCGGGCACACCGCCACGGACGGTTGCCGCCCTGCCGGAAACCACCCGGTTCAGTGGGTTGGAGCCGTTCGCGATCGGACCGGACACCGGGTTCGTGATGATCGGTGAGCGCACCAACGTGACCGGCTCGGCCAAGTTCCGCCGGCTCATCGAGTCGGACAACTATCAGGGCGCGGTCGACGTGGCCCTGGAGCAGGTCCGCGGAGGCGCCAACCTGCTCGACGTCAACATGGACGCCGACCTGCTCGACAGCGAGCGCGCCATGACGACCTTCCTGAACCTCATCGCCACCGAGCCGGAGGTAGCCCGGATCCCGGTGATGATCGACAGCTCGAAGTGGACGGTCCTCGAAGCTGGCCTCAAGTGCGTGCAGGGCAAGGGCGTGGTCAACTCGATCAGCCTCAAGGAAGGTGCGGAGCCATTCCTGGCTCAGGCCCGCCGGATCCGCGATTACGGCGCCGGCGTGGTGGTGATGGCCTTCGACGAACACGGCCAGGCCGACACCACCGACCGCAAGGTGTCCATCTGCGGCCGGGCCTACGATCTGCTCGTCGAGCAGGCCGGGTTCGCGCCGGAGGACATCATCTTCGACCCGAACGTCCTCGCGGTCGCCACCGGCATCGCCGAGCACAACGGATACGCGAAGGCGTTCATCGACGCCCTCCCGCTGATCAAGGCGCGCTGCCCGGGTGCCCGCACCAGCGGCGGCATCTCCAACCTGTCCTTCTCCTTCCGCGGCAACAACGTGGTTCGCGAAGCCATGCATTCCGCGTTCCTGTTGCACGCTGTCCGCGCCGGGCTGGACATGGGCATCGTCAACGCCGGCCAGCTCGCCGTGTACGCCGACATCCCCGCCGACCTCCTCGAACTCGTCGAGGACGTGATCTTCGACCGGCACCCGGACGCCACCGAGCGCCTGGTCACCTTCGCGTCGACCGTTACCGGTTCGGGCACCAAACGCGAGGTCGACCTGTCGTGGCGCGAGGCGCCGGTGAACGAGCGGCTGTCGTACGCGCTGGTCCAGGGCATCGTCGACTTCATCGAACAGGACACGGAGGAGGCCCGGCAGGGCCTCGCCCGACCCCTCGATGTCATCGAGGGTCCGCTGATGGACGGGATGAAGATCGTCGGCGACCTGTTCGGCGCCGGCAAGATGTTCCTGCCGCAGGTGGTCAAGAGCGCCCGGGTGATGAAGCGCTCGGTCGCCTACCTCGAACCGTTCATGGAGGCCGAGAAGGAGCAGGCCCGCCTGGAGGGCCGGATCGACCCGGGCCGCGGGCAGGGCAAGATCGTGCTGGCGACCGTGAAGGGCGATGTGCACGATATCGGCAAGAACATCGTCGGCGTGGTCCTGGGCTGCAACAACTACGAGGTGATCGACCTGGGCGTGATGGTTCCGGCCGGCCGGATTCTAGACACGGCCGTCGCCGAGGGCGCTGACGCCATCGGCCTGTCCGGCCTGATCACGCCATCGCTGGACGAGATGGTCACGGTCGGTGCCGAGATGCAGCGCCGCGGCCTCAAGGTGCCCCTGCTGATCGGCGGGGCCACGACATCGCGTCAACACACCGCCGTCCGCATCGCCCCCTCGTACGACGGCACAACCGTGCACGTGCTCGACGCGTCCCGGGTCGTCGGCGTGGTCTCCGACCTGCTCGACGATGGCCGGGCCCGCGAGCTGGACCGCGCCAACCGCGTCGAGCAGGAGCAACTGCGCGAGGCGCACGCCAACCGGCGCTCCCAGCCGATGCTCGGCTTGGCTGAGGCTCGCGCCAACCGCGAGGAGGTCGACTTCAGCGACCTGCCGACCCCGGCCTTCACCGGCCGGCGGACGGTCCAGCCCATCCTTGCCGAGCTGCGCGAGATGATCGACTGGCAGTTCCTGTTTCTGGCCTGGGAACTCAAGGGCAAGTTTCCGGCGATCCTGGATCAGCCGGTCGCCCGCGCGCTCTACGACGACGCCAACACCCTGTTGGACGAGATCACGAAGGATGGCTCCTTCCAGGCCCGGGGCGTCTACGGCTTCTGGCCCGCGCGCTCCGAGGGCGACGACATCGTCCTCGGCAACGGGTTGCGCCTGCCGATGCTGCGCCAGCAGACGGTCAAACCGGCCGGCCGCAGCAACCGCTGCCTGGCCGACTACGTGGCGCCCGATGGCGACCACCTGGGCGGCTTCGCGGTGACCATCCACGGCGGCGACTCCCTGGCCGCGCACTACGAGGCCCAGCACGACGACTACCGCGCGATCATGGTCAAGGCGCTGGCTGACCGGCTTGCCGAAGCCTTCGCCGAGTACGTCCACCTGAACGCCCGTCGCGACTGGTTCGAGCCAGACGCCGAGCCGGACCTCGCCGACCTGCACGCCGAACGCTTCCGGGGTATCCGACCGGCGCTCGGCTACCCGGCCAGCCCGGACCACAGCGAGAAGCGGGAACTGTTCGACCTGCTGAAGGCCGCCGAGCTCGGCATCGGCCTGACAGAGTCCTTCGCGATGACGCCGGCCGCCAGCGTCAGCGGGCTGATCTTCGCCAACCCGGCGGCGAAGTACTTCACAGTGGGCCGTATCGGCAAGGACCAGATCGAAGACTACGCCGCCCGCCGCGCCATGAGCGTCGCCGACGTCGAGCGGTGGCTGCGACCCAATTTGGCCTATGAACCGTCTTGACGGGATCCCAGGCGCGTACAAGGACATCACCGAGTGATGGCGCAGCAGGAGGACCTGGTGCAGGTGGTCGCGCACCTCAAGCAGGTGGTCTGCGTGAAGGGCTGACGACCGGGCCGCGCCCCCGCCGCATTCGGCGGCGGCGCGAACCCGGTGGTCATGACCTCAGGCGGCCGTGTCGAGCACGACGCGGAACCGGGCCTCGCCCGACAGCATCCGGCTGTACGCCTTCGGCGCCTCGGACAGCGGCAGGACCTCGTTCATCGAGCGGACGCCCTGCCGCTGGCTGAACAGCAGGTTGTCCTCGTTCTCGATGGAGCTGCCGGTCAGACTTCCGCTGACCGTCCGCGTCCCGAAGATCAGGTCGCCGGTCTGCACCTCGATCGGGTCGAACGCGGCGCCCAGGACGATCAGCCGGCCGCGCGGTGCCAGCCCCGGGACCAGGGGCGACATCGACGCGCCGCTGGCCGCGGTGGCCACGATCGCGGCCGCGCCACCGAGGCGCTGCAGCGCCTCACCGGGGTGCTCGACGCTGCTGTCGATGTAGTGCTCGGCGCCCAGCTGGGCCGCCAGCTCCGCCTTGCCGGTGCCGCGAGCGATCGCGGCGACCCGGAAGCCGAGCCTGGTGGCGTACTGGATGGCCAGGTGCCCGAGGCCGCCGATGCCTTGCACGGCCACGAAGGCGCCCGGAGCGGCGTCGATCTGCTGCAGCCCCTTGGACACGGTCAGCCCCGCGCAGAGCAGTGGCGCCGCGTCGACGGCGGACAACCCGTCCGGGATCCGGACCAGTCCGGTGGCCCGGGCGAAGGCCACCTCGGCGTACCCGCCGTCCACTGTGGTTCCGGTGGCGGGCTGGTCGGTGCAGTTGACGAAGTCGCCGCGTCGGCACTGCTCGCAGGCGCCGCAGTGACCGTTGAGATAACCAACGCCCACCCGGTCACCGACCTGCCACGTCGTGACCCCGGCGCCGACGGCGTCGACCACTCCGACGATCTCGTGGCCGGGCACGATCGGGACCGAAGGGTCCGGCCGCAGTAGCCCGTTGACGGCGAGAACATCGCTGTGGCAGACGCCGCAGGCCTCGACCCGCAGCCGTACCTGCCCGGGGGAGGGCTCGCTCAACTCGCGCTCGACGAGGGCGAAGGTTCCTCCCTGAACCTCGTATGCACGGTAGACAGACATGTTCCGTTCCTCGTGGTCGTGGCGTGACGGGTTGGTCATGCCTGGGTGGAGCCGAAGGTGAAGAGCACCTTGCCGGCGCGCTCCGGAGAGGCGTTGCGGGCCAGGGCCTCGGCGTAGCGGTGCAGCGGGAAGGTGGAGTCGACCGGGACGGCGAGCTGGCCGCTGGCGACCAGCTCGACGATCTCGGCGATCACCGCTTCGATCTCGGCGCGCGGCGCGGTGTGGAACCAGCTGACGACCCACAGGCCGCGCAGCGCCAACTCACCGAAGACGAGGTTGCCCAGCGGGAGGGCCGGCGGCTCACCGGTGGCCGACGAGTAACTGACCACGGTGCCGCCGGTCTCCACCACGGTCGCGAGCTTGCCCGCGGTGGCGCCGCCCGCGCCGTCGAAGACCATGCGCAGCCGGGCACCGCCCAGCGCCTCCGTGGTCCGCTCGGCCAGGTCGTCGCCGTCGACCAGCACGACGTCCGCACCGGCGGCTCGGGCCTCCTGGGCGGCCTTCTCGCTGCGGACGACGCTGACCGTCCGGACGCCGGCGATCCGGGCGAGTGTGGTCACGGCGCGCGCGACGGCAGAGTTGCCGAGCGTCTGGCCGATCCAGTCGCCGGGCTTGAGGTCGACGTACCTGTTGAGCATCAGGTAGGCGGTCACTGGGTTGATCACCGCCATGGACAGTTGCAGGGCGTCGACGCCCTCGGGTACGGCGACCACGTTGCGCGCGGGGACGACGACCCGGTCGGCCCAGACGCCCTGCTCGTAGCTGCCGAGGATCACCACTCGCCGGCCCGCCAGCGACTGGTCGGCTGCCGGTCCGACGGTGAGCACCCGTCCGACGCCCTCGGCGCCGATCGAGCCGGGAATGGTCGGCTGCACGGCGTACCAGCCGTTGGCGAAGAGGTTGTCGACGGGGTTGATCGGTGCCGCCTCCATCTGGAGGAGCACGTCGTGGGTGCCGACGGTCAGATCGCCGTCCTCGTCAAACCGGACATTCTGCGCGGGGTCGCCGACTCCGACCAGGGTGAGCTTGCTCATGGTGGTGCTCCTTGCAGTGGAATGTGCCAGACGTAATGAGTGTTCGCCGTTTGACCCTTACGAAACTAGCAGCCACATCTGCCAGACGTAAGGGGCGTTCGGCTTTGACCTCTGCAACGTATGCTGGAGCCCATGGCGACCAGCACCGCACGCGCCGGCGACGACGGCCCCGTTCCCGCCCGAGCGGCGGCCGTGGTGGGCCTTCTCAACTCGCGCTCGTACTCGTTCTCCCCAGACCAGCTCGACACCGCGGAGCACGCCACCGCCGTGCTGCTGCCCTTCGGGCAGGAGGGCGTGCCGTCCCCGCAGCGGCTGGACCTGGTCCGTGCCGTACGCGCCGACCTGCTCGACGTCGTGGACCCACCGGACCGCACCGACCCCGCCGGACACTGGGCGGCCCTCGCCGGACGCACGGCATCCATCACCTTCCGCCAGGACTTCAGCGCTCCCGGCCACGCGGAGCTGCGGCAGGTCACCGGCGACCCGGTGGTCGGCGAGATCATCCAATCCGTCGCCGCGCTCGTCACCGAGGGCAACTGGTCGCGGCTGCGGCTCTGCGCCAACGAGGAATGCCGCGTCGTGTTCTACGACACGAGCCGCAACCGCAGCCGTCGCTGGCACTCCTACGAGTTCTGCGGCAACCGCGCGAACGTCGCCGCGTACCGGGCCCGCTCGGCCGGGAGTCGGCCCGGTACGCCATCGGCCCGCTGAGCGGCGGGCCGGAGAGGCCGTCAGAAGCCGGCGAAGACGCGCCGCAGGTCGGCCAGGCTCAGCGGGCCGGTCACCCGCACCCCGTCGGGAGTGTGCTGGGGACTCAGCCGACCGGTGGCCAGCCGCAGCCCGGCCAGCTCCTGCGGCCGGCTGGTCCAGCCCAGCATGCCGCCGCCCTGCTCCGGCGCGGCCACGTCGAGAACGCTGGCCGAGTGGACGAGGCGATGGTGGCCGCTGCCCGGGTTGGCTCAGGCGGCCGGGATCGCGTCGGCCACGGCGTCCGGGTGGGTCAGGCGGGCCGAAGCCGAATCGTTCGCCTGCCGGCGCCCGCCGCGGTCAAGCACTCCGGGTTCGGCGCTGGCGGGTCGGCGAGGTTGGCCTGTCCTCGTCCGGATCCGGCGATTCCTTGTCAGATGGTCGTCGCGTCGCCGGGCCGAAGGTCGACGAGCACCTCCGTCAAGCCCGCCTCTTCGAAGGCGCGCACGACGTCGTCGGCGTCCTGGGTGTAGTGCCCCCAGCCGTCCTGGTGGACCGGGACCACCGCCCGGGCGCCGAGCAGGGCAGCTGCTCGTGCCGCCAGTTCCGCGCTCAGGGTGAGGAGCCCCTCGCCGCGTGCCGCGATCCGGGCCGCGCCGAGGTTGAGAATCGCGATCTCTATCGCCGGAAACTGCTCCGCGACAACCGCGACGACATCCAACGAGGCGTTGTCACCGCTGACATAGACCGTCGGCCAACCATCCGCCTCCAACACGAATCCGATGACCGGGCCGTTGACCACACCGATCTCCGGCGTCCCGTGCAGCGCCGGGACAGCCGTGACGCGGATGTCGCCGACCTCGGCGTGCTCGAACAGCCGGAGGCCGACGGCATGAGGGCCGAGATTCGGTGCCCCCGCCGCGGTGGTGAACACACGAGGGGCCCGGCGTGCGTACTCCCGTCCGGAGATGTCGAGGTTGTCGATGTGATGCTCGTGCGACACGAGCACCACATCGACCTGGTCGAGGTCCCCGGGCGGGGCGCTCGGGCCGGTCAGCTTGGTCGCGGTGACCGGTCCGTTCTGGTACGTCCGCGGTTCGTCGAAGGTCGGATCCAACACGACCTGCGAGCCCGCGTAGTCGAGGACGGCCGTCGGCCCGCCGATGATGCGTACGGTCAGCTTGTTCATGGCGTTCTCCTTGGTTGCCCTGTGGCGCTTGCAGTCGTCGACGTCAGGCCGCGAGCCGGCTGTTGATGGTGAGGCCGCGACGGGCCCGGCTCGTTCGCACGAGGACGCGGTGGGTTGGCTCGTAGCCCACGGCTCCGGCGACCGCCTGCTGGCCGACCCCGTGGTCACCCCACCGGGTAACCGGTGGCCGTGTCACCGAAGCGGGATGCCGGTGTCGCTCCCAGGCAGCCTCCGGCCGTGGATGCGACGCTCGTCTGCCGTGATGGCGACGTCGTTGATGCTGGCTTCGCGGCGGCTCATGTAGCCGCGGTCGTCGAACTCCCACTGTTCGTTGCCGTAGCTGCGCCACCATTGGCCGGTGGCGTCGTGCCACTCGTACTGGAACCGTACGGCGATGCGGTTCTGGTGGAACGCCCACAGCTCTTTACGCAGGGCGTAGTCGAGCTCGCGTTCCCACTTCTCGGTCAGAAAAGCTTCGATCTCGGCACGGCCGGTGAGGAAGGTCGACCGGTTGCGCCAGGTGCTGTCGGGTGTGTAAGCGGCGGCAACGTGCTGGGGATCGCGGCTGTTCCAGGCGTCTTCTGCCGCCTGGACCTTGATCAGCGCGGTGGCGGCGGTGAACGGGGGCAACGGGTGCCGCAGCGGTGCCCGCGTGTCGTCGGCGTCAGTGCTCATGGCTGTCCCTGCTTCCCTGCTGCTGGCGGACGGGTACGGCGGCGCAGTTGCTCGCGTAGGGCGTGGTTGTCTGCGCGGAGGCGGGCGAGTTCGTCGCGTATCGGTGCGAGCGCGTCCGAGAGTTCCGCTTCGCTGAAGCGCGGCGTGATGTGTTGAGGGCAGTTCCAGTCGTAGCCCTGCACGTGCACGGTGATCAACCGTTCCACCTTGCCCAGCTGCTTGGGCGCGCCCGGCCATTCCAGCAGGTCCTCGGACGTGCCGTCGCGCACGTCGGTGACGTGGGCCGTGCCGATGATTTTGAGGCGGCGTTGGTGTGCGTAGTCCATGAGCAGTAGTGAAACCCGGGGCGAGGTGCCGAGGTTGCCGACCGACAGATATTGCCGGTTGCCGCGTAGGTCGGCCCAGCCGAGGACGCTGTGCCCGTCAACGGGGTCGAGGACGCGTAGGAAACCGGGTGGGCCACCGCGGTGCTGCAGGTAGGGCCAGCCGTTCTCGCTGACCGTGGCGAGGTAGAAGCTGTCCCGTTCGGCGATGAAGGTGGCCTCACCAGCGCCGAGCATTGCATCGGTGTCCCAGCCGGCGACCATCCGTTGAATGGCGGGTCGGCTGCCGTAGCACTGTTGCGCGGCGGCCACCGACGGAGTGGTCAGTTCTTGCAGGTAGCGATGTGGCATGACGAAACGTCTTCCAGGGTGTAGGTCGGTGCGGGCGGCGACGGCTGCCCGCCCCAGCAGGCAGACGGGCTGGTCGGGGCAGGGTGCGGCCGAGGACGTCGCGGGCCAGCCACCTAACCGTCTTAACGGCTTTGACCGGTAAGACATTACGACGCTATGGCTAACCGGTCAACTGGCGAACGGTGGTAAGGTTCGGCGCATGACGCGGCGACCGCTGGTGGGCGAACCCCTCGCGCTGGACCTGGTCAACACCCAGTGGGCCGAGCGTGGCCGCATCGTCGACCTGTTCGACGAGCCCGACGGACTACGGGGATGGCTCGCCGAGCACGGACTCCCGGGCGATCCCGCATCGGTGGAGGTTCCGTTGCGCCAGGCGCGTTCGGCGCTGCGCCGCGTCCTCGAGCAACCCGGCGAGGACGCCGAGCAGGGGATCAACGCGATCCTCGCCCGCGGCGCCACGCGCTACACGCTTCGTCAGTCGGCCGTACAGGAGCACCGTGACGTCGACACCGACTGGCTTCCCTCCTGGCAGGCGGTCACCAACTACCTGGACCTGCTGCGCCAGCAACCCACCCGAATCCGACGCTGCGGCAACCCCGCCTGCGTCCTGCACTTCTACGACACCTCGCGCAACGGCACCCGGCGCTGGTGCTCCATGGATGGTTGCGGCAGTCGCGCCAAAGCCGCCCGCCACTACCAACGCCACCGGACGCCCACCGCATAGCCGCGTAGCAAGCGCCGCGATCCGATATGTACCTGTGCGTCGGCGCGCTGTGACTTCCTGGATCACCCGCGGCCAACCCGCCCGCCGACAACCCCGTCATACCTTCACCTGGCCCTGATCAACCCATCTCAAACACGCTCTAAGAGGTTCATTGGCTGGTCGGGGCCGATTCATCTCCGATTCGGCCAAGATCATTAGCGTCGGCTCGATCCCCAAACCGAGTGGGGGCGTAGCGCGGCCTCGTCGCCCGCTGTCTTTGAGTTGAGGATCCACGTGAGATCAAGAATCATGAACGTAAGGCGGGTCGCGCCGCTGGTCGGCGTGCTCGCCACGGCCGTCACGCTTGTGGCGTTCCCGGCCATGGCGAGCGCCAAGCCGGGCCTGCCGGATGTCCCCGTCACCGGCGGACTTCAACTGATCAACACGAATGAGAAGATCGGTCCGGGAATCGGTCTTCAGCACGTGAAGGCGTTGGACCAGAGCGGTTGGTACGACGCGCAGTATCTGACGGTGGACCTGTCGAACAGCGCGGTCAGCACCGACCTGCTGACCTCCGGCCCGGTCGCGTCCGGCGGCCCGCTCAGCGTCTCGGCCAACAAGGCCGGCGCCGTGGCCGGCGTCAACGGCGAGTTCTTCGACATCGGCAACAGCAACGCCGCGCTCGGCGGCGAGATTCAGAACGGCCAACTGGTCAAGACGGCGGACATCGGCGGGCGGGAGCACGTCGGGGTCAGCAAGGACGGCATCGCCCAACTCGTCGACCTCGCGGTCGACTCGAACGCGACCTTCGCCGACGCGGACCACAAGGTCCTGTCGATAAACGCTGCCAACGGCGGGGGAGTACCCGTCGACGGTATGGTCGCCTACACCGCAGCGTGGGGTTCTTACAGTCGTAACCGGGGTTTCGCCGGCGTCGACGCCAGCCAGATCGCCGAGGTCCTCGTCTCTGGTGACAAGGTCGTCTCCGTTGCTCCGACCGGACCGGCCGGCTCGGGCGCGATCCCGGACGACAGCTTCGTGCTCGTCGGTCGTGACGCTGCGGCGGCCGCGCTGCGCGCGTTGCAGCCGGGCGACCCGGTGACGCTGAAGTACTCGCTGTCCAACGACGTCGCCAAGACGATGAAGTTCGCGCTCGGCGAGGGCGGAACGATCGTGTCCGGCGGCAAGGTCGTCGGCGGCCTGGACACCTCGATCGCGCCGCGCACCGCCCTCGGCTTCAAGGACGGCGGCCGCAGCCTCGTACTCGCCACCTGGGACGGCCCGGGCGGCACCGGCAAGGGCGGCGTCGGCATCGACAAGGAAGCACGCGACCTGGCCGCCCTGGGTGTGGAGACCGCGGTCAACCTCGACGGCGGCGGCTCCACCACGATGGTTGCCCGCGCGCTGGGTGGGACCGACGCGACGGTGCGCAACACGCCATCCGACGGCCACGAGCGTAACGACCCGAACGGCGTCGGCGTGTTCGTCACCCCGGGCGATGGCAAGCTCCACCAGCTCCTGATCAGCCCGGCCCCGGGCGGGACGTCCAGCGACGCAGGCGTGAAGGTCTTCCCAGGGCTGCACCGCGCACTGCTCGCCCAGGGCGTCGACAACCACGAGACGCCCGTCGCGGTGAAACCACAGTCGATCCGCTGGGACGCCGATGGCGCGACGGTGAAGGCCGGCATGCTGCAGGCCTCGTCGCGAGACCACGGGACGGTCAAGGTCACCGCCACCGTCGGCCGCGAGCGCGCCACCACGAAGGTCGACGTGCTCGGCAAGCTCGACAGCGTGGAGCTGTCGGCCGGCCGCCTGTCCATCGCCGACGCGACACCCGACGGCGCGGCCACGGTGAGCGTCACCGGCCGCGACGACCAGGGCTACACCGCCCCGATCGACCCGACCGACCTCAAGCTGGACTACGACCACAGCGTCGTCAACGTCCAGCCCACGGCCGGCAAACTGCAGATCATCCCGCTGAAGGCCGCCGGCACGATCCTGACCATCTCCGTCGGGGGCGAGTCGGTGCGGCTGCCGATCACGATCGGCGTGCAAAACGTGTCGGTGTACGACTTCAACGACGACGTGCTCGCCCGCTGGCGCAACAACAGCACCGCGGCGACCACGTTCTCCAAGGACCCTGACGGCCTGCGGATCGACTTCGCCGCGATGCGCAACGTCGGCATCGCCTCGACCTCCACCGCCGACCGGGTAACGGTGCCGGGTCAGCCGCTGCGCGTACGGGTACGGATCAAGTCGAGCATCGCGGTGCCGAGCGGACTCACCTACCTCGGCTACACCGACGCCAACGGCAAGGGCACGGGCGTCTACGGAACGGCACTGGTGGCCAGCGACGACTGGCAGAACGCCACGTTCACCCTGCCGGCCAACACCGTGTTCCCGATCGCGATCTCCGGCTTCCAAGGGATCAACACGAGCGTTCCCCAGCAGCATGCGGGCACGTTCATCCTCAACCGCATCGAGGCCGACATCCCGACCTCGATCGACCTGCCGGCGCAGCCGGACCTGCAGCCAGACCGGCTCGTGTCGACCGACGGCTCGTCGCTGCACGGCGTGGGCACCTGGACCTTCGCGTCGCTGTCGGACGTGCAGTTCACCGCGGACAATCCGAATCTGGCCCAGGTCGCGACGGCCGCGCTGCGGCGGATCCGTCAGACCGAGCCGGACCTGGTGCTCCTCAACGGTGACATCACCGACCGCGGCCTGCCGCAGGATCTCGCGTTGGCCCGGCAGGTACTGACCGATGCGGGATGCGACCTGATCCCGGTCGGCCAGGAGCCGGCCGAAAACAGCACTCCGAACCCGAACACGGGGAAGGTGCCCTGCTACTACGTCCCGGGCAACCACGAGTCCTACGGGCTCAACAACACCCAGTCGGACCTGTCCAACTTCAAGGCCGAGTTCGGGCAGCCGTACCGGACGTTCGACCACAAGGGCACCCGGTTCATCCTGCTCGCCAGCTCACTGGGCACGCTGCGCGGCACTGCCTGGGAGCAGCTGCCGATGATGCAGCAGGCGCTCAACGACGCCAAGCGCGACCCGTCGGTACACAACGTTGTCGTGTCCGCCCACCACCCGGTGGACGATCCGGCCGAGACGAAATCCAGCCAGCTCGGCGATCGCGACGAGGTGGCGCTCATCGAGAAGCTGCTCACGGACTTCCGCGACGAGAGCGGCAAGGGCGTGACCATGTTCGGCTCGCACGCCCAGATCGCCGACGTCCACCGCGTCGAAGGGGTCCCGTACGTGGTGCTGCCCTCGTCGGGCAAGGACCCGTACGGCACGCCCGACCGGGGCGGCTTCAGCGGCTGGGTGAACTGGTCGGTGGACAGCCGTCGCAACGCGAGCGAGCAGTGGTTGCAGGCGGACGTGCGGGCCTTCGCGCAGTCGATCACGCTGGACGCGCCGGAGACGCTCGACCTGAACGAGACGGCGCAGCTCGGCGGCAGCATCGTCCAGCCTCAGGGGGTGTCCACGGGCTCGCGCGTCGTGCCGCTGAGATACCCGATGTCCGTGCACTGGAGTGGATCGTCGAGCCTGGCGATCGGCAGCGGTACCGAGGCCATCGCCGCTGCCCGCCGCGAGGGCAAGGTCGCGGTCCTCGACCCGCAGACGCGGACGCTGACGGCACTGCGTCGTGGTTCGGTGACCGTCTCGGTGACGAACGACTCGATGCGGCAGTACACCGACGTCGCCTCGCTCGCGCCGATCAGCACGTCGAAGACCATCCAGGTCGGACCGCCGGCGCCAACCGGGCCCAAGTTCTCCGCCGAGGCCCCCGTGTTCACCACACAGCCGGTGGGCACGATCGGTCAGGTGCAGAAGGTCACCGTCACCAACACCGGCGACACGGCGTTGCGGATCTCCTCGATCGACGTTGAGAGCAAGAGCCTGGAAGCGCGAGACGCGTTGCGTGCCGACCGTGACCGGGACGTGTTCCGGGTCGACCGTGACCAGTGCTCGGGTCGCACGATTGCCCCGGGGGGCACCTGCGTCGTTTCGGTGCGGTTCACACCGGTGCGGCCGGACGTGACCTCGACGGCGTCGCTGGTCTTCCGCACGAACACCGCCGAGCGCCGCGACACGGTGACGCTGACCGCAACGAGCACCAAGCTCCAGTGGAGTTGGGGTGCTGGAGACGGTCCGGCGCAGTACCCGAACCAGACCGGCTTGGCCTGGGCCGAGTAGTTCCTCAGCAGGCCGCAGGAAGGTCTGCAAGCCGGCGTCGGGGCTGGGGGTGGGCGCCACGCGTCCACCCCCAGCCCCGATCGGTGTCCGCCCTCCGTGGCAGGACAAGCGAAGCCACGCCCGCTCGTAGCTGCCGTCATCAACGTCAGGCGCAGGCCGACCCGCACTCGTCGCGGTCGAGTTCGGTCGACGGGCCCTACCTGCACCGGGTCGCCACCTGGCGCAACCAGAGGTGGGAGGGCGACCACCCGGGCGGGTGCCGGGTCGCGCCGTTGGGGCAGGTAGATGTCAAGACGTACCAATGCTCGGCCGTTGTCAGATTCTGGCGGACTTTCGGTGTTTGAACGGCCTTGCCAGGCCGTGCGGCGTCGCCGTAACGTCGCTGACGAGTATCGATCTGTCAGCGTCCGGTGGTTGATCCGCGACACGGAGTCCTGGCACCGCCCCGGCCGGTGGCCACGTCGGAAGGACAGGCATGGCACCGAGACGTCCGCGTACCCGTCGCACGGCAATCGGAGTGGCGCTGGCGGCGACGCTGTCCGCCCTACTGACCGCCCTCACAGCGAGTCCGGCCGCGGCGGCCTCTGTCTTCGCCGACGGCTTCGAGAGCCCCGCCATCACCAACGACTTCACGGAGTTTTCCGCCGGCCAACAGTTCGGCTCGTGGACCGTCACCACCGGCACCGTCGGCCTGACCCGCGACTGGCAGGCCGCGGAAGGTAACCAGTCACTCGACCTGAACGGGTTCAGCCCGGGTGCGGTCGCCCGTACCCTGCCCACGAAGCTGCTCACCACCTATCGAGTGAGCTACGCCCTCGCCGGCAACCCCGACAACGGCCCCCTCATCGTGACGGGCAAGGTCACGGCCAACGGCCAGACAGTGGACACCTTCTCGTTCGACACTGCCGGCCACACGCCATCCGCCATGGGGTACGTCCACCGGACGATCTATTTCACGAACGTCCTGTCTCCCACCACGGTTCTGCAGTTCGCCAGCACCACCGCGGATGCCTTCGGCCCGGTCATCGACGACGTACGGGTCGAGAGCTGCCTGCTCGTCATCTGCCCCGCCAGCACGACCACGGCCGTCCGAGTCGCCTAGCACCGACGTCGCCCCGTCAGCTTGGTCAGGGTCCGTTCTCTCGCGGGAGCGATCGAATTGGGCTGAGCAGGGGTGACGTATCTGGACTCGCCGTCAGACGTTCAGGGATTGCGGCACCTCGGCCAGGGATGGGAACGCGGCGCGCGGCTGTCCGCCGGCCCACCACAGCCCGATTGCGAGCGCCGCTGTCGCCTCGAGATACGCCGCCCGCGCCAGCCCGCCGCACGGTGCCGGCGTGCAGCCGATCGAGCTGATCAGCGTCTGCGTGGCTGCGGCTGCGGTGGGGTGGTCGGCGCAGTAGGGCACCGCCAGCGGTACATCCTCGAAGGTTGGCGGACGCAACGTCCAGATGCTCACGTGGCACAGGTTGAATGCCTTGACCACATGCGCGTCAGGTGCGGCCGCTGCCAGTTGTCGTGCCACAGACGTGGCGCCACCGGTGTTGAGCATGAGTCCGTCGCCGGTCGGCACGAGTGGGTTGGTGCAGTCGACGACCGTCCGGCCGGCGAGGCTACCGGCGAGGCTGCCCACCAGGTGAGGCGCATCTGTCGCCGGCGTCGCTACGAGGATGACGTCGCCGTGACTCGCCGCATCCGCGAGGGTGCCGTGCCCGGCGGCACCGATTCGTCCGGCGGTCCGTTGCGCACGTTCCTGACTGCGCCCGCCGATCACCACGTTGTGCCCTGCCGCGGTCCATGCGCCGCCGAGCGCCGCCGCCATGCCGCCCGTCCCAAGTATGCCGATGTTCATCTGTTGTGCTCCGTTTCCGCACTGGGGCGACCTCGGTGGCCGACCACCGTGCAGGAACGATAGACAGGGCGATGCACACCGAATGGTGTGCGATACATCGGGCAGGATGGACGCATGAGTGCCCCCGCCGACTACACCTCCGATTGCCGCGCTCGCGTGGCTTTCGAGGTGCTCGCCAACCGCTGGGACAGCGTCGTCGTGTTCACAATCGGCGCGTACGGTCCGATGCGGCCGGCGGTGCTCCTCACCCGGATCGGCGGGATCAGCCCTAAGGCACTCAACGAGGCGCTGCGCCGGTTGGAGTACAACGGCCTGGTGGAACGCCGGCCATTCCGAGAAACGCCACCCCGCGTGGACTACGCGCTCACGGAGGCGGGCGACGCGCTGCTGGAGCCGATGCGGATGATGGGCCACTGGGCCACCAGGTACGCCGACGCAGTCGATGCCGCCCAAGAGCGGTTCGAGGCGCGCAGACGTTCGCCGCAACCCACCAGCTCAGCGTCGCTGGTGAAAGCATCCAACCCACCGGTGTGATCGAGCGAGGGGCTGCATACCGACCCGCCGCGCCACCGCCGAGGGCTTCGCCGGCCCGCTGACCGAGTGCGTTCTGTCGATCTGGACGCGTCCGTCGCCCCCGTTGCGGTAGACATGTGCGAAATGGTCCTTGGACCGGATCCGGCCTGCTCAGAATGCAGGGATACCGAGCCAGGGCCTGCTGGAGGCGCTGGCTGGTACGCGTCGAGGCGGGGGGTCCGATGTCCAACGAGGTTCCCGCCCTGGATCCCGGGCAGTTCGACGTCGCCGCCATCGGGAAGCTGGCGCGCAATGTGAACATGTTCCGGGGTGACCTCAACTATCCACAGAACCTCGTTCAATTGCCCGGCGTACCCGGCGACGACACGCTCGCGGTCGGCGTCGCCCTGCAGTACCGGAGCAATGTCAGCGACCAGGTCGACCAGTGGAACCTCGACGCGCCCACGGGGATCGTCGGCCTCGGCTGGTACCTCGCCTGGGACCGCATCGAGGCATGCGACGCCGGATCGGTCAGCGCCACCCCCCGGTACGTCCTCTGGTCCGGGGGCGTCTCCAACGCCCTGGTGCCGGACACGACGCCCTGGCTGCGGGCACAGCTCGACCAGGAGACCGTCGGCGCGCTCACCGACGGCCCGGTGTCGGCCGAGGTGGTCGCGGCGTTCGCGGCCCAGTGCCTGCCGCTCGACGTGGCGGCGACCGTCACCGGCGATTCCACGGCTGGCTGGACGATCACCGATCCCACCTGGGAGCGGGTCTTCGCCGTGGCGGCGACCGCCAGTGGTGGGGACGTTTATGACGGCGGGCTGCGCCACCAGGCGCAGGACTACCTGTTCTGGCAGATCTCCTACTACCCGCAGTACGAGAAGTGGGAGCTGACCACCGACTCCGCCGAGGTGCGCACGTTCGGTGGCGGGCTCGGCCAGACCGCGCAGGGTTACGCGACCAGCACCGGAAACAGCGTCGAGTGGGCGGTCAAGTGGGGTGGGCCGGCGGGCACCTGGACCGGGCCGTCGACCGTCGTCGTGGGCCAGGCGCAGTACGCCCGCGCGTGGAACCTCAGCACCCGGCGGGACCGCTGGGGGTCGTCCGTCGCCTACGCGTACAACGAATTTCCCCGCGACGTGGACGGCCTGCTGGGCAACAACGCCGAGCAGCAGGTCGGTGCCGGGCTGCCCTACACCAAGGCGGTCTACCCGACCAGCGTCACCAGCGTCGCCGGTCAGGTCGTGGCCTTCCGGTACGGCGCCAAGACCTTCACGGCCGAGGCGCAGGAGTACCTCGATCCGCACAAGCAGCTCGTCCCGGCTGATGCGCCGGAAACCCCGCCGGTGAACCTCGGTACCCCCAACGCCTACCAGGACCGCTACCAGACGCTGTACCTGCAGGGCGTCGATGTCCTGGCGGCCAGCGGCGACCTGCTCTTCGCGATCGAGCTGACCTACACCGCGCCACGGGTGGTCTCGACGACGCCGCCCGACCTCACGGTCACCGCCGCCAAGCGCTACCTCGCCGGCGTCACCGAGCGCAACGCCTACGGCGCGAGCCTGCCCGGCTACGCCTTCACCTACTACGTCGACGCGGCGGACTCTCCGAACGTCGGCGCGCTGTGCTCCATCACCTACCCCCAGGGTGCCGTCGCCACCTGGTCCTACGCCGCGTCGTGTCTGGACATCTGCGACCGTGCGACACCGGAGATCGCGCCACCGAGCGTGCTCGGCGAGGGCGCGACACCGATGGTCTGGAGCGGTTCCGACTACGTCGTGTCGCTGTGGTTGAACGCCGCCCGGACGACGGCGACGCTGGACGTGTACACCTGGCTCGGCCGCTGGTCGGCCTGGTGTGGCGGCACTGTCTACGACGATCCGGCGTGCCCCCTCGACACCGACCAGGCGCAGCTCGTCACGGCCGTCGACACGTTCGCGCTGGCACTTGCCACCCAGGCCGGTACGAGCGCCGTCACGCTCTACAGCCGTACGCCCCGGCAACCGGACCAGTGGGGCGTCACCTGCGTGCCGGCGTTGGCGGGCCAGGTCAGCCTGACCGCGGGCGACGGGTTCGTCGCCGCGGTGCTGACGACCTCGGCCTCGTACCAGCTCTACCGGTGGGCGTGGGACTGGCGCTGCGGGTGGACCGGGCTGGACGGGCCGGCGCGTACCGGGCCGGCGCCGCTGTTCGCGCTCGGCCACGCCGAGTGCCTGCTCGTCGCCGCCACGTCGACGACCGGTACCGACCTGTCGCTGTGCTGGCTCGACGCGACATCGACCTGGCAGGACGGCGGAGAGGCCGCCCTGCCGTACCAGGTCGACTTCAACGACGACTATCTCGTGCTCTGGGACGCTGGTCCGTCGCTCGTCGCGTTGTCGTTCGCCGAAGGCCAGCTCGGCACCACCTACGGTGTGCAGCTCGTGCGCTGGGATCTCGGCTACCAGTTCGTCGACACCGCGTACGTCGGTGGGTTGGTGGGGGAGCCGATCGACGACCAGCAATCGGTGTCCTGGCCGCCGCCACCGGTCGTGGTGGACGGGGCGTTCGTCGCGGCGCGGCAGCACCTGTTCCGATTCGACTCCGGCACCTGGTACACCGCCGACTTCGCCACGTCCATGCAGGGGTACGGATGGCTGGCGTTCGCCTACGGCGACGACGTCGCGGTCCAGGTCGCCAACGACGACACCGACGCGGTGACCGGTGTGCTGGCCTACGACCCGGACGGCGGCGGTTTCCCCGACCAGCCGACGCCGGTCTGCACCCCACTGCCGTCGGGCGGCGCGGTCGCGGACCAGGGCTGGCCGTCCGCGTCGGGCGGCGACTTCATCGTCGCCCGCAACGCCGTCTACTACCGGGGTACGTCGACCACGTGGACCGACTCGGTGCAACAGCCGGTCTTCGATCTGACCTCGACCTCGCAGCTCGCCGCCGACGTCGACTCCCTGAGCATCGTCAACCAGGCGCCGGCCTACCTCGCCTATCTGGTCACCGACGCGGCCGAGCCCGCGAACGACGCGGTCCAGCTCCTCGTGCTGCGCAACGGCGGCGTGCTCCAACCCCTGCCGGACGTGCTGTCCGGCTCGGCGTACTACGTACCGGGGGTGTCCCCGGGCGGCCCGAACGGTCAGCTCCCGACCGGGCCACTCTCCCTGGTGGCCTACGCAGCCAACGAGGGTGGCTTCGGCGAGGCGGCCTGCTACCGCGTGTTCCGCTACGCCGGGCAGGCGATGAGCGGGCCGGTCACCGACTACCCGGTCAGCGCACTCACCATCACCGACGGCTTCGGCGCCAGCTACTCGACCGCGTACGAGTTCGACGCCGCAACCGCCACCTGCGACCCGAGCGGGCAGGTCGTGAAGTACTACCGCTCGGCGGTGTACGACGGCGCTGCCGACCCGGCGACGTCGACGTACGGCCGCACCGTCTTCTCGTACCTCAACGGGACCGTCCCCGGGTCGACCGAGCTGCTCTTCGACGGGTTGCTCCAGCAGACCGTCGTCTTCGCCGGCGGATTCGCCTTCGCCACCGACTTCGATCCGGCCCTCGGGCTCGACCCGGACGCGTCCCCCGGCCCGCCGGAGCCGATCTCGGCGGGGCTGCTCCAGGCGTTCTCAGCCGGCGGAATCACAGTGAGCGACACGGCGACGGTGCAGTGCGTGCAGGTCGACGGCGGGTATCTGTTCTGGTCGGTGAACGACCCGACCCGCGCCGCGATCTACAACATCGACTACACCGGCGCGCCGGATCCGTCGGACGCGGTACGCGTGTTCACCGGCACGGCGGTGCAGAGCAGCACCACGGCCTGGACCCTGTTCGACACCCGCAGCTCGTCGCCGGGGCAGGACGCGTCGTGCCTGCCCCTCTACGGCGGCTACGTGCGGCCGGACACGGTGGTGCAACGGCGCGACGGGGTGCCGATGGCCACCGTCTTCGACTATGTGCCTCCCGGTCTGCCGGCCCCGTTCGCCGGCGCCGTGCTGGGGCGCTGCTGGCAGCTCACCTCGGTCGACGGGACCGTCGAGACTCATCTTGAGCAACGCGTGTACGGCCACCAGGTCTATCCGGCGCTGCTCGCGGCGAACCTGCTGAGACCGGTCGTGGCCGCGTGGGAGACGGTCGCCGCGGGCGGGGCCGACCCGGTCACGGCCAGCTCGACGGCGACCATCTGGTCCGCCTGGCCGCAGCCCGGGACCGGAGTCCGACTCCCTGTCGCGGCCCAGCAGTGGGCGTGGACCGGCGACCCGTCCGGCCAGGACACCGGGATCTTCCCGTTCGACGGCACCCCCGATCCGGCGTACTGGCAGAGCACCAGCACCGCGACGGTGGTGAGCGGACGCGGGGTCGTCCTGGAGTCGACCGACCCGGCCGGCACCGGCCACGCCACAGTGATGTCGGCAGACGGGCTGCTCGACGTCGCGCACGTCGCGAACGCGAGCTTCGCGGCCGGCCAGGCGGCCTACAGCGGTTTCGAACCCTACGAGGACCTGACCGCCTGGTCGCTCACCGGCGGGGCGGCCTGGGACCTGACCGACGCGCACACCGGCTCGGGCAGCCTGTCGCTGCCCGGCACGGGCGCCGGCGCGACCCTCGCGCCGCTGACCCCCCGCGCCGGCGACACCTACGTCTTCACCGCCTGGTGCAGGACCGACCCCGGCTTCGCACCGGGCGACTCGGGCTGGACACTGACCGTCGCGGCGGACGGCACCTCCACGACGGTCAGCCTGCCGTTCCCGGACACCGGCGGCGCCTGGTCGTTGCAGTCCGTGCCGGTCACCGTGCCGGCCTCCAGCGGCGAGGTCACGCTCACCGTCTCGGTCGCCAACACCACAGCGGTGCGGGTACGGGTGGACGACCTCACCCTGACGCCGCTGACCGCGCAGCTCGTCGCCCAGACGTACGACCCGACGAGTCGGGTCTCGTCGTCCCGGCTCGACCGGGCAGGCCACACCTGGCACACGATCCGCGACACCTTCCTGCGCCACATCGGCGGGACCACCTCGTCCGGCATGCCGTCGGCCATGCAACTGACCTACCTGTCCCGGCAGGGCAACCCGTCCGGCTTCGCCGCGGCCGACCCGAACGCCTCGCTGGCGCTGCGATGCCTGGTCGGCGGCAGCTACCAGACCTTCCGCAACGGGACCGGCTGGCAGGCCGACTGGACGCCCTCGGACGCCGGGGCGTTCGTCGCCACCGACGGCGTGCTCGTGCACGCCTCGACCGCGCAGAGCGACACCCTCAGCTACGCGTCGCCGCTGGGCCCGACGTACGCCGTGCATGTCGAAGTGGCCCCGCTCGGCGGCGGCCCGCTCGACCTCACCGACGACTTCGCGATGACCGTCGGCGACGCCGTAACGGTCACCTTCGACCACGCCACCGGCCAGTGGGGGCTCACCCTCGACGGCACGCCGATCACCGCCCTCGCCACCGTGCCGGGCCCGCCGACCTGGTGCCTGCTCACCCTGGTCGGCGGCCAACTGCTCTTCCACGCCGACGGTCAGCTGCTCTTCGCCGAGCCCACCGGCGCGCCGGGCGCGCCGGCCGTCGTCACCGGGCGCAACGCGCTCGGCCTCGCCAACCTCGTGATCCTCGACGGCCCGGCACTGCGGCTCAAGCACGGCGACGCGACCGGCACCGCCCGCCTGGAGCACCTGCTCACCGACGAGGACTACCTGGTCGCCCAGTCGATCTGTGACGGCCGGGCCCGGCGGATCGTGCGCACCCAACCGACGCCGGGCCTCTTCGGCAGCGGCGCGTCGCTGCCCGTGCTGGTCTACCGACCCGGCCTCGTCGACCTGACCGACTTCCTCGCCGGACTCGACGGCGCCGCGACGATGACCGGGGACGTCTCCGACTGGTACGACGGGACGAACGACACCGACGACGGCGGCTACCCGTACCGGCGCTGGGTGCTCGAGCCGTCGCCGCTGGCCCGTCAGGTCGAACTCGGTTTCCCGGGCGCCGACCAGGCGATCGTCGACCTGGGCTCGACCACGCCGGCGAGCCGCCCGACGGTGCAGTTCGGCTACGGCTCCAACTCCGGGCCCTTGCCCTACGGCCTGGACCCACCGGACGCGACGGTGCAGGTCGTCACCCGCACCAGCCAGGCGAAGACGACGATGACCAAGCTGCTCGACGCGGCCCGTCACCCCGTCGGCCGGTTCACCCCCGGCACCGGTGACGTCGCGCTCGACACGACAGTGCCGAGCTACGGCAACGGCACTGTCGCCAGCACCCGGGCGCTGCCCGACGCGTACGCGTTCGACGATCCCGCCCAGTCGCTCGTGCGCGAGGAGAACGCGGTCGGGCAGCTGGTCCAGGAGTCCGGACCGGACACGGGCACGATCCGCTACCTGTTCGACAGGGGCGGGCGGGTGCGCTTCGTCCAGGACGCCGCGGCGGCGGCCGCCGGGCTGGTCGCGTACCACACCTGGGACATGCTCGGCCGCCGCCTGTCGACCGGCACCGTCACCTTCGACTGGACGCCGGCGACCACCGCCGAACTCCAGCAGTACGCCCAGGATCCGGCCTGGCCGCAGGACCAGACGCAGTACCCGTACCAGGAGACCAGGAGCTGGACCTACGACGGCGACGGCACCGACCCGACGGCGCTGGGCCAGCTCGTCGGCACGGTGGCGGTCACCGACGCGGGCGGCTCGTCATACCAGGTCACCGAGGCGTACGGCTGGGCGTCGAGCGGGGTGCTCGCGAGCCGGACGGTGACGGTGACCCGGGACGGCACGACGCTCGGCGTCTTCACCACCAGCTACGGGTTCGACAACCAGGGGCGGATCACCCAGATCGGCTACCCGAACGGCGCGGACACCGGGCTGACCGCGGTCGGCTACACCTACGACGGCCGGGACAACGTGCTGACCGTCGCCGACGCCGAGGGCGTCCCTCTCGTCACGTACACCTACAACCCGCTCGGGCGACCCGTCACCCACACCTACGGCGACCTGCCCGCCGGCTCGGCCACGTACGACCCGGTCGGCCGGCTCAGCTCCTTCGGCGTACAAACCGACGGCGCGGCCTTCTCGCTCGCGCTCACCTACGACCCCGACAGCAACCCCACACTGCTGGCCGAGACGACGACCGGTGCCGGCGTCGACGACGCCGCCACCGTGGCGTACCGCTACGACTCGCTACGACAACTGCTCTGCGCCGACGACGTCGACGGATCGCGGTCGGTCGACGTGGGCTACGTCGATGCGGAGGGCCGCACCGACTGGAACGGCAACGTGCAGTCCCTCGCCACCGGAGGCGCGGCCCCGGCCTGCTTCACCTACACCCCGGGCACGAACCAGCTCGCCTCGGTGACCCCGGGCAGCGGTTCACCCACGACGTACACGTACCAGCCGAACGGGCTGCTCGCGGCCCGCGACGGTCTCACAGTGAGCTACCTGGACACGACGGCCCTGCCCGCCTGCGTCAGCAGCGACCAGAGCGGGCAGTCGGTGACCTTCGCCTACGACGTGAACGGTTACCGCAGGGTGAAGCAGAGCAGCGGCGAGAGCGCGCCGACGCTCTACGTGCACGCCGGCGTACCCGGTCCGGTGCTCACCGTCGATGCGTCCGGCGTGTCGACCGCCTGGGTGTACGGCCCGACCGGGCTGGTCGCGATGGCGAGAGGCGGCCAGCGGTACTCGGTGGTCACCGACTACCTGCGGTCACCCCGACTCGTCCTCGACACCACCGGGGCGCTGGTCGCGGCGTACTCGTTCGACGTGTTCGGTCGTCAGGTGCTCGCCCACGAACCGGCGCCCGGCTTCCTCCCGATGCTCTTCACCGGCCAGGAGTTCGACGCCGAGACCGGCCTGTACGCCTTTCCGGCCCGGCTCTACGACCCGTCGATCGCCCGGTTCCTCAACCCCGACCCGGCGGGCCAGTACGCCAGCCCCTACCTGTACGCGGGCAACCAGCCGACGCTGCTGACCGACCCGACCGGCCAGCTGACGTCCCTGGGGGAGAGCGCCGTCGAGATGGGCCTCTTCCTGACAATCCTGGCCACCGTGGTCGTCAGTGCCGGCGCGTCCGCGGCGTTGGTGCCGGCGGTCATGGCCGCCGAGGGGATCCTCGCCGCGACCGTCGCCGGGGCCGGTATCGGTGCCGTCGGCGGTTCGGTGATGGGTGCAGCGGGTTCCGGCTTCTTCTACAGCGCGGAGACGCCGCCGGGGCTGTGGAACGCGAAGACGTTCGGCGAGGAAGTCGGGGCCGGCGCCATGGCCGGCTTCGTCGGTGGCTTCCTCACCGGCGGCGTCTCCACCTACTTCACCGCCGGTCTGCCGGGCGTCGTCGCGGCGGCCGAGGCTCCGGAGCAGGCCGCCGCCGCGCCCGTGGCGGCAGCGCCGTCGCCGCCGGATGGGGGTGCCGACGACATCGAGGAGGTGGCGCCGGCCCAGGACGACCATCCGGCGGCGGCAGACGATCCGAACGCCGCAGCGCCGCAGGAGAAGGCCCCGGCGCCGGCCCGTCCGGCGTCGCGCGCCGAAAACGCCTGGGCCTACGCCCGACCGCGGCTGCTACCGAACCTCGGCGCCGGGCTCGTCGGCGGAACGGCGCAGGGTGCAACGAAACAGTTGCTGACCAATGCCTTCGCGCGCGTTCCGCCCGCCACGGGCATGACCGTCGGGGTCCTCGAGTACGCCGGCTTCAGCGCCGTGACCTCCCTGCTCGGTGTCGCGGCCGCCGCCGCCGAAGAGGCGTTCGCCCCGATCGCCAGCTTGAAGTCCGCGTGGCGCGCCGACCCGTTCCAGATCATGGTGCCGGCCGCCGGCCTCGCCGCCGTGTCGATGCCGGTCCCGTTGGGCCTCTTCCTCGGTTACACCGACCTGGTGTACCGCACCTGACCCGATTCCATCCAGCCCCGTCAGGGGCGGCGACATGTCGAGGAGCAGCCTTGGCCCATCTCAGTGTCCGAAGCCAGGCGATGTCGGACGCGAACCCGTTCGCCTCACCGATCGTGTTCGACTTCAGCCAGGACGTCGGTGACGGCGAGCAGGTCCTGGCGTACGTCACCGCGATGAGCGGCTTCACCCTCAACTACCAGACCAACTCCCACTACTGGGCGGAGGAGGCGGGTGCGATCGGGGTGTCCCTCACCCCCAACCTGCTCGGCACCGTCCTCGGTATCGGCGGCAACGTCATGCTGACCGACTACGACGGTGACAGCGCCCTCGATCCACCCACGTCGGACAGCGGGCCGGGCAGCGTCGCCCAGGTGAGCGCGCTGGCGGTGATCGGTACGCCGCTCGCGCAGCCGCCGGTCTGCGCCACGGCGTACGGGCTGAACTCCGGTCAGGACTCGTCGCCCATCCCCATCGGCGACAACACCACGAGCCTGGCCTTCATCGCCGGGTTCTCCGTCGCCGCGAGCGGGGGCACCGGCGAGATCGGCGGCCTCACGCTGACCTCCAGCGTCGGTTCTCCGGTGGGAAACCAGGTGACGGTCAACGGCGGCGTCGGCCTGACGGACTTCTCGACCACCGGCACGGTCGACGTCGGGGTGCTCTCGTACGGCGCGGACCTCGTCGGCTTCGCGGTGCAGGCGGCGACGCCAACCTGGGGTGCCCCGAACGGGCAGCAGGGCATGAGCGGAACGTTCAGCGTCGACTTCACCATCCCGTCGGGCTACTCCACCATCGCGCAGGCGGCGCTCCTGCTCCAGGACGTCACGGTCGTCTACGACGACACGGCCGAGTTCCAGCTGATCCAGGCGATGCAGACGGGCGACCTCAACATCGACGGCGCAACCGTCTCCGGAACCTTCGTCCTGAACATCTACAACCCGGATGTCGCCGCCCACCACTACATCTCTGCCGACAGCACCACCACGATGTCCGTCATCGCCCAGTTCGCCTGACCGGAGGACGCAGTGTCGATCGCCATCCAGACCAGCACGATCACCGGCAACGGCTCGGCGACGTTCACCTTCCCGAGCACCATCGGCGCGTACGCGTACGCGCTGCAGCAGTTCAACCTGCAGACACTGAACCTGGGGACGGTCATCCAGCGAATCGGTATCGCGTTGCGTCCCCGCGACAACACCGGCGTCGGTACGACCTCACTCATCCTCGACCAGCAACTGCTCCTCGACCAGGTCGACCCCGACCAGTCGTGGGCCGAGGTCGCGGTCATCGCCTGGCTCGGAGCCACCAACCCGCCGGGCCTGTTCCTGCAGAACCAGAACGGGATCACCGTCGACCAGATGTCGTCGACCATGTCGTCGCCGGTGTCCACCGGCCTCCCGCCGCAGTACGCCGCCGCGGCGCTCGCCGGCTTCTCCTACCAGTTCGCAGAGGACGACTCGGACTTCCTCGGGATCGGCGCCGGGGTGGGTGCCGCCCCGAACCCGTACGCGTTGACCCCCGGCGTGTCGGTGGTCGGATCCGGCATCTGGACCGGCGACTCGGCCTTCTCCGGCACTGTCGACGCCGCCCTTATCGCGGCGACCGGGGACGGTCTCGGCCTCGGTCTCGGGTACCTGCCCAACCCGGTGTGGGGCACGAACGTCGTCGAGCAGTTGCCGGGCCTCAACGGCTCGCCGGTGGGCGCGGCGGCCTTCCTCATTCAGTCCTTCTTCTGCCAGTTCTGCATCGACGTCATCGAGCACGGCACCCCCGACTTCTCGCAGCTGACGACCGGCGTCCCGGCGAGCGCGGTGCAGCTGAACGTGCCGTCGGACGGCAATGTCAGCTTCCGGTCGGTGCAGCAGCTCTGCGGGGCCAACTTCAATGACGGGCCGAACATCTTCTCGGCCGAGAATCTGGCCGCCAATTACCTGGTCGCCGAGACCACGTCGAGTTAGAAGACCATGGTGCGAATCAAGTCGACCCGCCGCTGCCGGGCTGTCCCCACGAGGTGACCAGGCCGCACCGACATGAACCCCCATGCCGGGGCCGTCACCGCTTTGCTGCGGGCCGGGCGCCGCTGATCGGCCGTACCCGACGGGTACGGTGCCGGCCCACGCCGCAGGACGGACGCCGGCCGGCACCACACCTCGATCGCGGCACGCTGGTAGTAGTTACAGGCCAGCGCTGGTCTTTCCCAGAATGCCGGCGATTGCACCGAAGTCGACGTCCTGCCCTTCGGTGATGTCGACGGTCTTGCGCTCGCCGTTGCCCATCGCCCGGAGGAATCCCTTGACCTCGGGGACGTCGGCTGCGTTGAACACCATGAACGAGACCTTGGCCTTGGCCACCGCGATGACGGCCGCGTAGTGGCCGTTCTTGAGGTAGTGCGGCTTGCCGTACTGGAGTCGTTCCTCGACGCCTGGAACGGTCTGGTCGATCATCGCCCGCAGCTTCTCGCAGACCTCGACCTGCCACGGCTGCGTCTTGTTGATGTACTGGGTGACCTCGTCGTTCACGGCGTTCTCCCTCATCGGTGCGCACTGGGCGTCCCTGCGACCCGGATGCCCCGACTTCCAGGAAGCCGAGTCGATCAACCAGGACCCGCCGGTGGACGGTCACCCTATCCAACGATCCGGGCCACAGAGATCCCTTGCGGCCATACCGGGCGAGCACTGTCCGAGCGCTTCCGCTGCGGGCAGGCTCCCTGTGGCTGGGAGAGGACGACGCACGGCCTAGCACGTTGTGCGCTGATCGTCCCTGTCGAAGGGCCCTGAAACCTGTCTCGCTGCCATGCGGCATCCTCAGACAGAAGCGAATCGTCCAGGCTTCGAGTTCGAATGAACATTCCCGGCGGGCTGCCGCGGGCCTAGCGTCGGAAGCCGCCGTGCAGGGGATCCGCCCGCTCGGTTCCCGCACGGCACGGAGACGATGTGGTCAACGAGATCGGCACGACGGCGCTGCCCCCGCGCGTCGAGCCCGAGGTGAAGACGCGAGCGGACGGCGTCGTCCTGCGTGTGCGGCGCGACGGACGAACCGTCCTCGACGAGGTCCGGCTGGGCATCCGCGTCGGCGGCGTCGACCTGGACGTCGGGTCGGTCCTCCTGCGCTCGCGTCATCGCGAGATCACCGACGAGTGGACCGCCCGGTCTGGCAAGGCGACGGGAACCCATCGGTACGCGCATCGTGAGACGGTCCACGAGCTGCGTCACGCGAGTGGGCTCGAGTGGCAGATCCACGTCCGGGCCGGTGTGGACGGGGTGGCCGTCCGCTACGTGCTCGCCCGCCTGGAGGGCCACGGTCGGCTCGACGCCGACCGCACCCGGCTCACCGTCGAGGCAGACGCCCGGGTGTGGGCGCTCGATTACCAGACCTGGTACGAGACGCCGCGCTTCGGTGCTGACGCCACCGAGCTGCCGCCGGGCGCCTACGGGTTCCCGCTTCTCGTCCGCTCGCCCCGGGCGGGGGCGTATCTCCTGCTCACCGAGGCGGCGATCGACGGCCGTTTCAGCGGTGCCCACGCCGAGATCCGTGATGACGGCGAGGCGCGGTTCGCGCTGGCCGACGAGTCGATCGAGATCACGCGTGGTCCCGTGACTCCTTGGCGGGTGTTCATGATCGGCGACCTCGCCGCGATCGTCGAGAGCCGCTTCGTCGACGAACTGGCGCCCGCACCCGACCCGTCGGCGGACACGCGGTGGGTACGTCCGGGGCGTGCCGCCTGGTCGTGGTGGTCGGACTTCTACTCCGGTGCCCATCTGCACCGGCAGCGACACTTCGTCGATGTCGCCGCGCGTTTCGGCTGGGAGCACCTCCTCATCGACTGCGGCTGGGACGAGACGTGGGTTCCCGAGATCGTGGCCTACGCGAGTCGCCGCGGCATCCAGGTGCACCTGTGGGCGGTCTGGCACGACCTCGACGGTCCGGAGAATCTGGCGAAGCTCGCCCTGTGGCGGTCCTGGGGGGTCGCCGGCATCAAGGTCGACTTCATGGAGTCCGAGTCGAAGGAACGCTACCGCTGGTACGACACGATCCTGTCGGAGACCGCCCGGCTCGGTCTGCATGTGAACTTTCACGGTTCGGTCATCCCGCGCGGGTGGGCGCGAACCTGGCCGCAGGTCATCGGCTACGAAGCCATTCGCGGCAGCGAGTACTACGTCTTCTACGAGGGCACGCCCCTGACCGCCGCGCACAACGTGATCCAACCGTTCACCCGCAACGTGGTCGGGGCGATGGACTACACACCTGTCGCGTTCGGCGCGCCGGGGCGGAGCACGAGCGACGGTCACGAGTTGGCGCTCAGCGTGGCGTTCGAGTGCGGCATCACCCATTTCGCCGACGACGTCGACGCCTACCTCGCCAGGCCGGACGCCGCGCGGTTCCTCGCGGAACTGGCGCCCGTGTGGGACGAGACAGTGCTGCTCGCCGGTGACCCCGACCACGAGGCCGTCATCGCCCGCCGATCTGGCGACCGCTGGTTCATCGGCGGCATCGCCACCGGGCCTGCGCGCCGTCTCACCATCCCGGTCGACCGGCTGGCGCTCGGGCCGGCCGACGCGTGGATCGTCGGCGACGGCGCCGAGGGTGGCCTGGTCTCCCACCGGCGACCCGTCACCGACAAGCTGGTCGTCGACGTCGCGGACAACGGCGGCTTCGTCGCCATCGTCGCCGCCCAGGGGGCCCGGCTGCACCGGGCCGTCGAGCGACCCGAGCAGGCCGCACCGCGGGTGGACCCGCCTGTGCAACTGCTCGGCCCGGACGGCGCGGCCATCCTGCTGACCCACGGACGCCTGCGGCTACCGCCGGGCTGGTCGGCGGAACACCTCGACGGTGACCGCTGGAAGGTCCGTGCGCCCGCCGCCCTGGCGCCCGGTCGGGCCGGCGTGGTCACGGTCGAGACGCCGGGCGAGGACGGCGTCCCGATCGTGGCGCACGCCCGCCTGTTCCGACCCCTGACGCCCGGGTCCCATCGCCTGTCCGCGCTGACCATGCTCGCGTTCGAGAACGAGAGCGGCCCGATCGAACGCGACCAGAGCAACGGTGGCGGCAACCCGGGCGACGGCCGCCGCATGCGTATCGCGGGCACCGAGTTCGACGACGGGTTCGGCGCGTCCACGCCGTCGCGGATCGAGCTCTACCTGGGCGGTTCGGTCAGCCGCTTCACCGCCCGCATCGGCGTCGACGACGAAACCCCCGGGACCGCCGCCCGGATGAGCGTGCACGCGGACGGGGTCGAGTTGTTCAGCGTCGACGTGCGCTCAGGCGAACCTCCGCGCGACATCGACGTCGGCATCCCCGGCGCCGGCACGCTGAGCCTGCGCGCGGACACCCTGCCCAACCACCCGGAGCCGGCCCATGTCGACTGGGCGTTGGGCCGCCTCCACCTCCACCACGACACCGCCACCACCCCGGTCGAGCACTGACGCTCGACCACCCACCAAGGAGAAACCATGCGAAACGGCAAGAGATGGGTCGCCGCAGCGGCTCTGCTGGTCACCCTCGCCGCCACCGGATGCAGTAGCGCCGGAGGCGACGGCAAGGTCACCTTGAGCTACGCGACCTGGAGCGACGACCAGAAGCCGGCCATGGAGGCGATCGCCAAGGCCTTCGAGGACAAGCACCCGAACATCGATGTCCAGGTCCAGGTCCTGCCGTGGCCCGAATACTGGTCCACCCTGCAGGTCGGGGCCGCGGGGCGCACCGCACCCGACGCGTTCTGGATGCTCGCCGACCAGTTCCCCGCCTACGCCAAGGGCAACCAGCTGCTCAACATCACCGACGCGGTCAAGGCGGCGGGCGTCGACCTGGCCGCGTACCCCAAGGCCGTCCTTGACCTGTACGACGTCGACGGCAAGCTCTTCGGCCTGCCGAAGGACTTCGACACGAACGCGATCTGGTTCAACAAGGCCCTCTTCGACAAGGCAGGTGTGGCCTACCCGAACGACAGTTGGACCTGGGACGACGCGCGTGCGGCCGCCCGAAAACTGACAAACCCCGCCGCCGGGGTGTGGGGCATCGCCGCCCCGATCGACCGGCAGGGCGGCTACTACAACAGCATCTACCAGGCCGGCGGCACGGTGATCGGCGCCGACGGCAAGGCCGCCGTCGACAGCCCGGAGGCGATCTCCGGTCTGCAGTTCTGGACCCAGATGCACGCCGACGGTCTCTCGCCGACGCTCAAGCAGCTCTCGGACACCGAGGCGGTGCAGATGTTCATCGACCAGAAGGTCGCCATGTACTTCTCCGGCTCCTTCTGGGCCCAGCGCCTCTACGGCGACCAGAGGCTGCGCCCGAACGTCGGCGTCGCGCCGCTGCCGAAGGCGAAGCAGCGGGCCACCATGATCAGCGGCATCCTCAACGCCGGATACGCCGGCACCAAGCACCCCAAGGAACTCGCCGAGTTCCTCATCTTCGCCAGTGGCAAGGACGCGGCGGTCATCCAGGCCAAGAGCGGCGCGGTGCTGCCCGCCTACCAGGGCACCCAGCAGGGCTGGCTCGACGCGATGCCCGAGTTCAACCTCAAGGTCTTCGTCGACGCCGTCGCCTACTCGGTGCCGCTGCCGATCGCCGGTGACGCGGCCAAGTGGACCGGCCTCGAAACCCAGTACCTCGCCCCGGCGTGGGAGGGCAAGCAGACCGCTGCCGACGCCGCCCGGGCCTACAACACAGCCATCAACGAGGTCCTCGCGCAGTGACCACCACCATCCCCAGTCCTCCCCTGCGGCAGCGCAAGCGCCGCGGGGGAGGGCTGCTGCCCTCGCCAGGATGGGGCTATCTGATGATCGCCCCGGCGCTCATCGGCCTCGTCGCCCTCTACGTCTGGCCGTTCCTCACCACCTTCGGCAAGAGCTTCATGGACGTGCCGGCCTTCGGGCCCGCGACGTTCACCGGATTCGACAACTACACCGAGTTGCTCGGCGACGGGCGCTTCTGGCAGGCCCTGCGCAACTCGGCGCTCTACACCGCGATCCTGCTGCTCGGCCTCCCCGTCGCGATCGTGCTCGCCGCACTCATCGAGCAGGTCGGCCGGGGCCGCGCCTTCTACCGGGTCCTGTTCTTCCTGCCGGTCGTGACGCTGCCGGTCGCGGTCAGCATGGTCTGGCGCTTCATCTACAACGGCGACTTCGGCCTGCTGAACTACGTCCTCTCCCTGGTCGGCGTCCCCGGACAGTACTGGGTCGCCGACGCGACCTTCACGATCTACGCGGTCGGTGCCGTCGGCATCTGGATGAGCCTCGGCATCAACCTCATCATCCTCGGGGCTGGACTCCAGTCGATCCCGCAGGATCTCTACGAGGCATCCTCGCTCGACGGGGCGGGACGGGTCCGCCAGTTCTTCCGGATCACCCTGCCGCTGTTGTCGCCGAGCGTGTTTCTGGTGACCGTGCTGACCGTGATCTCCGCGCTGCAGATGTTCGACCTGATCTTCGTGATGCTCCGCAGCGTCAACAACACGGCGCTCGCCGACTCGAAGACCATCGTCTACCTCTTCTACGAGAAGGCCTTCGTGGAGTTCGACCAGGGCTACGGTGCGGCGATCGCGATCGTGCTGCTCATGGTGATCATGGCGGCGACCCTCGTCCAGTTCCGCCTGCAACGTCGGTGGGTGTTCTATGACTGATCAATTCCTGCGAAGCAGGCGACCGGGGCGCGCAGCAGCCGGATCCAAGGCCTCGCGACACGGCGAGTGGGTCATCCACGTCATTCTCGCCGTCTCGGCAGTCGTCATGGTGGCGCCGTTCGTCTGGCAGTTGCTCACCATCTTCAAGTCCAACCGCGAAGCGTCCCAGATGCCGCCGACGTTCCTGCCCGAGGACCCGACCACCGGCGCATTCGCCACGTTCTTCGGCTCGGTGCCGTTCTGGGCGCAGCTCACCGTCTCCGTGGCCGCGCTCGTACTGCGCGTCATCGGGCAGCTCGCCGTCGCGGCGCTTGCCGGCTACGCGTTCGCCCGGCTCCGGTTCCCCGGACGCAAGCTCCTGTTCGGGCTGTTCATCGCCATGCTCATGGTGCCCAGTCAGCTGTTCCTCATCGGGCAGTTCGAGATCATCAGGGACCTCGGGATGCTCGACACCATTCCCGCCCTGGCGATTCCGGGCATGTTCTCGGCCTTCGGGATCTTCCTGATGCGGCAGGCGTTCATGTCGATCCCCTCCGGGTTCGAAGAAGCCGCCCGACTCGACGGCGCCGGACCCCTGCGGACGTTCTGGTACATCATGCTGCCCATGGCCCGTCCGACCATGGCGGCGCTGGCCGTCCTCACCTCGCTCTACTCCTGGAACGATCTGCTCTGGCCGCTCATCGTGACTCCGCGCGGTGACAGGCGGCCCATCACCGTCGGCCTGGCCGGACTGCAGGGCCAGTTCGGAACCGACTACCCGACCCTCATGGCCGGCGCCCTCGTCGCGTCGCTGCCGCTCATCCTCATCTTCCTGGCGCTCCAGCGGCAGTTCTTCTCCGGCATCGCGAGCAGTGGCTTGAAGGGCTGAACCGTGGTCGGGCCACACCGGACGGCCGGTGTGGCTGTTTCGTCCGGATGCCACGCCGGTATCCGGGCGAACCCCGACCCCTCGATCCCACCGAAGAGGTGCGGTCAGACCTCGAAGGCAGCATCGGCGAGGTCGTAGCCCGCGTGGCGGCGGCGGTAACCGCTCGGGCTCATCCCATGGTGCTTGCGAAATACCCGTGAGAAGTAGAAGGCGTCGTCAAAGCCGATCTCCGACGCGATCTCGGTGACCGTCGCACCCGTCGTGTCGAGCAGTTGCCGCGCCCTCGCCATCCGCAGCGCGGTGTGGTGAGCCAACACCCCGCCTCCGGTCGCCCTGCGAAACAGGGTGCTCAGATGCGACGGCGACACCCCCACCAGCCGCGCCAGCTCGGGCACCTTCACGTTGCCGTCGAGCCGCTCGGCCAGGTAGCTCATGGCACGTTGTAGCGGGTCGCCCGGTTCCGGAAGCAGCCTGTCGACGCTGATCTGGGTCAGCAGCTTCCACGCCGTCCCCGCAGCGCCCAGCAGGCGGATGGGTGACTGGTCACGCTCGACACAGGTGACGATCTCGTCCAGCAGCGTCACCGCCCGACCGATGGCCCGCACCGGCACCACGGGTCGTTCGATCGTGGCCTCCATGCAGTCCACGAGATCCGACACGTCGGAGCCCATCAGATGCGCCCACCAGATCGTCCAGGGGTCGCGCTCGTCGGCACCGTACTCGTGGGGCACGCCACGGGGGATGACCAGCGCCTGCCACGCCCCGATCCGATGCATGCCCGACCCGACCCGCGCCCAGCCCATGCCCGAGGCACACACGATCAGGATCACCTCGGGCGTGCCCCGAGGGCGTAGCATCCGGTGGTCAGCGGCGTGCGGGTAGTACCCGGCGTCGGTGACGAGAAGCCGCCCGGTGATCGGGCGCCGCAGCGCCTCGGCGACGATTGGACGGGGCACCGAGGCCAACCGCTGCCCCCGAAAACCCTCCTGGAGCGGCATCGGTCTATCGTGCGCCGTCACCAGCGGATTGTCCATGCTGTGGGCCAGCCGATCCGCCCCCGGACGTACCTGCCACGGGTGCGGTGACAAGCACTGAGTCAGGTCAGTACCCGGACCGGGCTGCCGTCGAGGAAGGCGCCGATGTCGTCCACGGCGTCCCGGAAGAACGTCGCGTAGTTCAGCTCGCTGACATAGCCGAGGTGCGGCGTGGCCAGCACGTTCGGCAGCGTACGGAACTCATGTCCGGCGGGCAGTGGCTCCTCGTCGAACACGTCGAGCCCGGCTCCCGCGATCCGCCCTTCGCGTAGCGCGGACGCCAGGGCGGACTGGTCGACGATCGCCGCCCGCGAGGTGTTGACCAGGTAGGCGGTGGGCTTCATCAGCGCGAGTTCTTGCGCGCCGACAAGCCCGCGCGTCCGGTCGCCGAGTACGAGGTGAACGGAGACGACGTCGGACCCGGCGAGCAGGGCATCCAGGCCGGGGGCCAGCCGCGCGCCGCCCTCCTCGGCCCGCTGGGGCGTCAGGTTCTGGCTCCAGGCCAGGACGTCCATGCCGAACGCCCGCCCGACCGCCGCCACCTGGGACCCGATCCTGCCCAGGCCGAGCAGCCCGAGGGTGCGTCCGTGCAGGTCGGTGCCGAGGGTGTGCTGCCAGGGACCACCGGTGCGCAGCGCGGTCGCCTCGGGCACCAGGTGGCGGGCCAGGCCGAGGATCAGCGCCCACGTCAGCTCGACCGTCGAGGTCCAGCCGCCGCCTGTGCCGCACACCGTGACGCCGTGCGCCCGCGCCGCCCCCAGGTCGATGGCGGCGTTGCCCATGCCGGTGGTGACGAGCAGCCGCAGGTGGGGCAGCCGGTCGAACACCTCGGCGGGGAACGGCGTGCGCTCCCTCATGGCCACCACGATTTCGCAGTCGTGGATGGCCGCCACCAGATCGTCGGTGTTCGTGAAGTGCTCGCGAAAGCTGGTGGCCCGGACCCGGGACCAGTCCGCCAGGCCGAGTGCCACGTCCTGGTAGTCGTCCAGGACGGCGCAACGAAGATCACCTGACATGACGAAATCCGCCTTCCATCTGAAGAAGTGCTCAATTGCGGAGCTGCCGCAGTGTCGGAGGACGTCCAGGACCTCCGACCTCATCTTCGGCGCCCTGACCGACGCGAGCTGGCGCGCCATGCTGGCGCAGCTGAGCCAGACCCGGCCACTGTGGGAAGGCTGGCTCAGCCACTGAGATCGGCAAGCCAACCGTCTCCCCGCACCTGAAGGCCCCGCGAGGCCGCCGGGCTTGGTGCGCAGCGTGCAGGCGCAAGGGCGCACCTGCACGCTGCGCATCGAACCGCTCGACGAGGTGTTCGCCGGGCTCGACCGGTCAGGAAACGTTCCCGGACAGAGCTCCGGGGTCGATGCCGCCCGTGCGCAAGCGGCAAGGGCGCTCACAGCCGGGGCCGGGTCATCGGTCCACCAGGCGCATGGCGGCTTCGTCGTGGGTGTCGCCGACAGCAGGAGGAAGGTTGTCGAGCTTCTCGATCTGCGCCGGGGTGGTACCCGCTTCGGCCGGCCGGGTCAATGAGGACCCGGCCGGCCCACCGTGAGCATCCGTGGTCAGAGGGTCTTGACCTGGCCGCCATCGAGGATGAACTCGGCGCCGGTTGTGTTGGCGGAGCGGGCGGAGGCAAGGAACAGCACCAGGTCGGCGACCTCGCGGGCCTCGGTGATCCGGCCGGTGCTGATCGCCATGCTCTGCGGCACGACCTCGTCAAGCGCCTGCTGGGTGCTGACACCCGCGCTGGCGGCGACGGCGTGCGCGAAGCCGTCCGGGCCGGTCCAGAACGGGGTCCGTACCGGGCCGGGCGAGACGGCGTTGACCCGTACGCCACGCGGCGCGAACTCCTCCGACAGGGTCTTGGTCAGGTTGGACATCGCCGCCTTGGCCGCGGAGTAGTCGACCACCATCGGGAACGGCAGCCGAGCGTTGATGCTGCTGATGTTGACGATCGCTCCGCCGTTGCCCAGCAGGGCTGGCAGGGCTGCCCTGCTGGTGCGCACGGCGCTGAAGAACGTCACGTCGAACACTCGCGCCCACTCGGCGTCGTCGACGTCGAGGAATCCTGACCGGGCACTGCCGGCGCCAACGTTGTTGACCAGTACATCCAGACGCCCGTACGCAGACAGCGCGGTGTCGACGAGCCGCTGCGGGGTATCCGCGTCGGTGATGTCGGCCAGTACCACGGTGGCGCCACGCGCGGCCAGGGCGTCGAGCTCTGGCGTGCTCGCACGGCTGCTCGCCACGACGTGCGCACCCTCGCTGAGCAACGCCGCCACGGTGGTCAGACCGATGCCCCTGCTCGCGCCGGTGACAATGGCAACCTTGCCCTGCAGTTCGAGATCCACTAACACTCACTCCCACAATTGTTGACTGATCAGTTCCTAATTTGGGCAGCAAAAAGTCAGTCGAGGGCGCCCAGGGCGACCTCCACGGCATTGTTGAGGAACGCGCGATCCGCGCGGGCCTTGCCCATCACCCGCAGGCCCTGCAGGAACGTGGTCAGGAACTGGGCCAGCTCCTGCGGTTGCTTGTCCGCCGCGATCTCCCCGCGGACCCGCGCCCGCTCCAATGCCCCGGCCAGCGCCGACTCGACCTGACCCATGGTGCGCGAGACCTGTAGCACCGTGTCCGGATGCGTCGAGCGTTCCGTGGCCGCGTTGACCAGCAGGCAGCCCCGCTCCGGGTCGGCCAGGTCGGCCTCCATCAGCTCCAGGAGCACCGCCCGGATCGCCGGGCGCACCTGCTCCGCCCGGTCCAACAGCTCCGTCAGCCCTACCGCGTGGCGCTGGCAGTAACGGCGGAGCGCCAGCGCGTAGAGCTGCTCCTTGGAGCCGAACGCCTTGTAGAGGCTGCCCCGGGCGATTCCGAGGCTCTCCACGAGATCCTCGGTCGAGGTCGCCTCGAATCCCTGACGCCAGAACAACTCCATCGCACGGTCCACCGCCGTGTCGATGTCGAACGTCCTTGGCCTGCCCATGCGACAACCTTACGAGTAGGAGACTGATCAGTCCACAACTGTGGGAGGCGTCATGCGGACGGGGTCACCGACGTCGCCGATCACCGAGGTTGTCGCGTCGGTCGGCCCGCAGCCGGAGTCTTCGGCGGTGACCTGCCGCACTCCCTCGGTGCGTAGGGCGGCCACAGCCACGGAGTGGGCGCCAGCGAGAAGATCCACCGAGAGTCCCTGACTGACATTGAGGAGCCCGCAATTGGGCCACTTGACATTGACGCTCTTGACACGCTCCAGATGGCGGCGTTAACATGATCGCAACCTTGTTAGCGCTAACATCTGCCCGGTCACTGATCCCCGTTGGACGAGACCGAGCCGCCAGACGTGTGCGCTGGAAGCTCAACCGGTCGAGCGGACAAGCTTTCCACCACCCTTCGTGCACCTTCGAAGGATGCCTCACACCCGGCAATCAACCACCCTAGGCCGTGTCCGTTGTTAGCGCTAATACGCCTAGACGGAAGGTAGGACCTGATGGTTATCGAGTGGGCTGCCGGCAACCGACGTCGAGGTTTAGCGGCTATTGGCCTTGCTCTCGCGGTAGGAGTGGGGGTGGGTCAACTGACACCGATCGTGCCGGCCTCGGCGGAGAAGCCCGTGCCGCCGGGCGTCGGACCGCAAACCCCGTCCGCCAAGGTGCCACTGGCCGGCGTCGACATGGCCCAGACGTATGTGAACCCGATCAATCTGCCCGGGATGGCCGTGCGCAACATCGTGGGGACGATGCCGCCTACGGACGAGAATGTCGCGAACACTTCGCAAATCCCGGCCAGCTTGGATCTGGAGACGTGGACGGCGGCGTCCGGGCGAACTCTCGCGAGCCGATCCACCGTCGGGTTCAGCAGGATTTCGGAGAACTCTGCACGGACCGGGGCGGACTGGTCCGCGCTGAACGTCGACGGGACCATCTATCTCTACGCATCAGGTGCCATGCAGAATGCACCGAACAACAACCGCACCGTCTGGTCCACTACCGACTACCTCACGTGGACGCCCCATGAGATGAACCTGGGCCTGGTCGCACCGACCGTCGTGCAGTTGGGCAGCAAGTTCTACATGGCCGGCAACAACACGCCGGTCTATCAAGCGGACTCGCCCACCGGGCCGTGGACCAGCATGGGGAACTTCCTGCGCCCCACCGGCCAGACCCTGAGCGTCGGCGACGTGCAGTTCTTCCTCGACACCGACGGCCGGCTGTACCTGACGTACAACATCGGCTCACCGATCATGGGCGTCGAACTCGACCCGAACAACCCTCGGCAGCTCATCAGCGACCCGGTCGTGCTCTGGACCTTTGACCCGCGCCAGGAGTGGCAGCACATCGGTGACAACAAGGCGACCTACACGCATGGGTACGTGGAGGGTTCGCAGCTGTTCAAGGTGGGGGACACGTATTACCTCTCGGTTGCGTCCGGTGGCACGGAGTTCACCACGTACTCGACCGGCGTGATGACGTCGAAAAAACCGCTGTCCGGGTTCAAAGTCACTCAGCAGAACCCGATCGGCTACGGAAACAACCACCCGAGTGCGGTATATCCGAACGCTGGGCACGGCAGTTTCGTACGCGACAAGTCCGGCAACCTGGTGTTCTTCTACACCTATGTCATCGCGTACGAGGAGTTCTTCGAGCGGCGACTGGGGATGGACATCTGCAACGTGGTTCCCGCCGGTCCGAAACGGGGTGCAATCGATTGCGAGTTGTCCAACACGCCGCAACTGGCCCCGGGGAAGAAGATCTCAGGCAGGGACGACGTCGGACTCTACAATGTGGCCACCAACAGCCAGGCGTACTGGGCGAGCAGCTATGCGCCTGGGCGCAACCCGTACTACGGAGGGGACCGCTCCCTATCCACGTGGTGGGAGCCGGCCGACGGCGATACCGCGCCCACGTACATCAGGGGTTTCGGGACCGTTTTCCACATCTCCGCCGCGCAGATCCAGTGGAAGGAGCTCGGGCGCACGTTCACCAAGGACAACGCGGTGCAGTACACGCTGGAGTACAAGGATATTCCCACCAACACGTGGCGGCCCCTGGTCGACAGGAGTACGAACACAACCGCGTACACGGCTGACTACGTCACCTTCGACCGGGTGCTGACGAACGCAGTCAGGCTGAAGGTCCTGGGTACGACCGAGACCGTCAAGGTCGGCGTCCACGAACTCAACGTGTTCGGGGAGAACTACAACCTGGCCGTCGAGAAGGGCATGATCACCCCATAGTCCGGTTGCTGGGCAGTGCAGTAGGAGCGGGCGAGATCAACACATCTCGCCCGCTCCTTCTTGTGGCGCGGTTCAACACGCCTCGGGCTACCGCACCGTCAACTTCTGGTAGTCGGCGGCGTGGGGCTGGTAGGTCGGGTTGCCGGAGTAGGCGACGTGGACCCGGTAGACCCCGGGCCGCAGATCGGCGGTCGGCAGGTCGACGACGGCCTTACCGTCCGCCAGTGGCACGACGTGCACGGTGCCGCCGAAGGTGACGGTGACCTCGCCGGTCGGGGTCGGAGCGTGGTGCTTCCGCCCGCCCGCCGGCCCCACAGTCACGTTCAGTGTGAACGTGCCCCCGCGGACAACCGATGCCGGCGCGGCTTTCGCCTGGACCTTGACGGCGGCCGGGCCGGAGGGCACCCCGAACGATGCCGTACCCGCCGAGGCCTTCAGGTAGTCGAAGCCGAGGTACTCGGCCTTGACCGTCCGGGCACCCGCCGGCAGACCAGCCGGCAGCGTGACGGTGGCTGCGCCGTCGCTCAGGTGGGCGAGCTTCGACCACGAGCCGATGCTGAGCCGCACCTGACCGCCGGTCTCGAACCCGTCGGCCGCCGTGACTGTCACGGTGGCCGTGGTCGTCTGGGCACCCCTCGCGTACGGCTTGACCGCCACCTCGGTGGTGGTCGCGACGTCGCTGTTCGGGATGCCGCGGATGTCGTTCCACTCGCGAACGGTCAGCGGGATCACGGTGCCGTGACGCGGACGGACGACACCCGCGTTGGTCATCGTGATCGCCTTGGCGTTCCAGGTCGGGGCCTCGATGTTCTCGTGACACGCGGCCTGATAACCCCCACCGTTCGTGTACCGGTCACCCCAGAGGTAGAACTGGCCGGGGCAGGAGGTGTCACCGGGGTTGGCCTTGAAGATGACCGGTCCCTCGTACCCCTGGTTGGCGACCCACGTCGTGCGCCCCAGAGCCGGCGCGACCAACGTCCAGTTGTCGATGTTGCTGTCCAGGAAGTTGGTGTGCTTCTCCGAGAAGATGTCCGAGCCCTGGTTGCCGGCCTCGTTCTTGGTCACCCGGTAGTAGTGGTCACCGACCCGGATCGCGGTCGTGTCGATCCGCGACAGCGGGGCCGGATTCTGCCAGACCTGGGGAGCGGAGAACGTCTGGAAGTCTCGCGTCGTGGCGTACCACATCTGCGCGTTGCCCTGACCGGTGCGGTTCACGGGGTCGTTCCACAGCGACTGGGCCCAGAACACGACGTAGGCACCGATCTCCTCGACCCACAGCGACTCTGGCGCGAAGGCGTTGCCCGCGTTGTCCGGCGCGACCTTCACGTGCCGCTGAGGAGTCCAGTTCACCAGATCGTGCGACTCGAACACCTCGATGTACTGGGTGTCGTTGATGGCGTAGCCACCCTGGTCGTACCAGTTCAGGTCGGTGGCGATCATGTAGAACGTGTCGCCGTCGGGTGATCGGACGATGTGCGGGTCACGAAGCCCCTGGTCGCCGAGCTGGGAGATGAGTGACGGTCGACCTCCGGTCAGACCGGTCCAGTCCAGAGCCGTGTTTCCGTTGGACGTGGCGAACATGATCTGCTCGCCGTCGGCAATTCCCTCACCCTTGAAGTACCCCATGAAGTACCGCTCGTACTCCTCGGAACGCGGCATGGCGGTGATGGTCACCGGGAACGACTTCTTCTTCGAGGCCCTACCCTTGGTGATGGTCGCCGTCAGGGTGGCGGCAACATCCTCATGGCCGAAGGCCGGGCGGCTGACCTCACCCGTCGGGGTGACGAGGCCGGTTGTCGACTTCCAGGTGATCGTGGATCCGAACTCGCCCTTGGCAGCGAGGTCGAGGTTTCCGCGTACGTCGTCGGTAGCGTCCAGGGCCAGGTCGAAGGCGTCCCGGTCGACCGCCTGCGCATCGTCGAACTCGGCCTTCACCACGACGGGGATCTCCCGTGTGGTGACCTCCTGGGCGCCCTTGCGGACAGTCGCCGTGAGCGTGGCTGTCGCGTCGGGCTGTCCTTGCGCGGGCCGGTTGATCCTGCCGGTCACCGCGACCTTGCGTGCGCTGGCGAGGGCTGGTGGGGTGTTGACCTCGACGACCGACGGGTTCGAACTCGTCCAGGTGATGGTCGAGCCTGCCACGGAGCCCACCTTGGGCAGAACGATATCGCGTACGACCGCACTGGTCAGGCCGAGGTCGATGGCCGCGGCGTCGGCGCGAACGCCTTCGGAGACGGTCTTCTCTGCCAGGGCGAGTGTCTCGTCGAGACTCACTGCCCGGTCGTACACACGGAAGTCCCGGATTGTTCCACGGAACGAGTAGTGGCCCGACGTCTGCGAGCGACCGAGGAAGTTGCAGTTGGTCCCGGCGGCGTTCACCGACGGCGGCGTGGTCAGGTTCGCCGACGTCGCGTGCAGAACGCCGTCGAGGTAGAGCCTGCCGGTCCAGCTCGTACCGCTCGGGTCCAGTGACTGGGTGTAGGTGACGTGAGTCCACGCTCCCTCGAGCATGCGGACCCGGTTCTGTTGGATGTTCGCCGGACCCACCGCGACGCGGAACCGCTGGGTGTTCGACGCGAAGATGGAGCCCTCGGCGCCGGTGTCGACGTCACACGAGCCGGACTTGCGGCCAAAACTCCACATCTGGTGCTCGCCGACGTTTGCCGGGTCGACCCACACGTCATAGTCGACGGTGAGGTTGGACATGCCGGCGGTGATGTCCTTCGGCAGCGCCACGTATGCGCCGTCGAGGGCGCTCTCGTAGGAGTCGGGGTTGAACCTGACTCCTTCGCCGGTCAAGGTCGCCTTCTCGGGATTCACGAGGGTGGCGTTCGCTGCCGCGCCCGCGCTACCCGAGTTGACCAACGTCGTCCCACTGGTCTCGTCAAGGGCGAAGTGGTGCACGAGACCCTCGTTGAGCTGCTCCTCGGCAGCGCGCGAGGGCGTCGCTGTGAACGAGACCGAAAGAAGCGCACCCAGTGCCAGGACCGCGACACCTCTACCCTTCCGACTCAGCCCGAGACGTGGCCTTCGCTGTCGCAGTCGCAATGGGTCCTCCTTGACCGGGGTGGCATTCGCTCTAAAGTGGACGGGGCTTGTTAACGCTAACTACGGCGTGCTGCCAGGTCAACGCAGTGCGTTGTGGCCCGAGACCACGGAGCCCCGCGGTTGTTGACGAGTACCTGTTGCAGATCTGGCCGTCCCCCGACGCACCGTCTGCCACGCTCAAGGTGACCAGCCGAGAAGGGCATCGCCGGATCTTCGAAAGCTGACCGAAACTCTGGTCTCTGGCCCTGACGGTTCGCTCCGCGAAGGGCCGGGATTCCCTGGTGGCTCAGATCCGTGGAGTGGGTGCCGCGGGGGTGTGGCCCCGGGAGCGCCAAGCGTCCGAGCCGGCGACGCCGGCCAGTACCGTCGCGGCGGCGCCACCGGCGGCCAGGGGTGGCAGGTACCACGTGGCCGGGATCAGGAGGCCCAGGGCGAGCAGACCGGCCGGCCGCGTTCGGGAGATTCGGCTGAAGACCTGGAGTTCAAAAATCGACCGCCCGGCCAGGAACAGCGCGGGCCCGCCGAGGATAGCGATGAGCCAGTTCGGTTCCGGCCGGCCGAGCGGCCCCATGATGTACAGCTCGAAGCTGACACCGGTCAGGAAGACTCCGGCGATCATGAGCAGGTGAGTCCCGGCTACCGCCACGGACTGCCGGGTCGGGTTCCGGGCGCCCGTGATGGCCAGCGGGAGGGTAACGCCGGCCCGGTAGAAGTAGACGCGCCAGAGCAGCACGATGGCGACGAACGCCAGCCCGAACCCGACCGTATGCGGGATGCCGAGGTCGGTGGCGCTGAACGCCTTGCCGGACACGAAGATCGCCTCACCTAACGCGATCAGATAGAACTGCTGCAACCGCTCGGCCATGTGCTCACCCGCGATCGGGGCAGCGATTCGTGGAAAGCCGGCCGTGAACCCGATGTAGCCGATGGCCAGCGCAAGGGCCCAGAGCGCGGCGCGGCGACCCTGGTCGTGCACCAGACCGCCCACGATCCACAGCACCGCGCTCACGGCAAGCGAGAGCTGCGCCGGGATAGGGAATATCCATTGACGGCGAAAGAGCAGGAGGAGCAGCGTGCGGGACAGCCGGGCTGCCGCATAGGTACCGGCGAAGACGAGAGCCCGACCCTGGGGTACCGCAACGGCCATCACCACGGCGCTGGCCATCGCCATGAACACCATGATCTGGACCAGCAGCGAGTCTGGATGTTGTCGGCTGGTCAACGCGACCGTCGACAGCCACAGGACCCAGAGCGCCAGGAACAGCAGGAAGGTCTCCACCACCTCGCTGGACCGAAGCTGGCGTCCAGTGCTGAGGTCCTGGATCAGCCGCACGCTTACCTGATTGAGCGCGAACACGAAGACAAGATCGAAGAACAGCTCCAGGAGGCTCGCCCGCTGCCAGCTCGCTCCCTTGCGCATGAGCCGCTCGCCGCCAGGCTCACCCATCCGCCGTCAGCCCGGTGTACGGTCCCCACCTCGTCGGGGCGTTTCCTCTCGTATCAGTGATCACTTCTTACAAACGAGCCGGGACCGCCGGAAGCCACTCGCCGCGGCCTAGTGCGATCTTGCGAAGGCACGCTCTGCGGATGTCACCCAGGTCCTGATACCGAGACCTCGATGCCGCCGGCTCGGGGTCACCCGCGTCCTTCCCCACGTCGCGCGAGCGCGACGTGGGGAAAGATCCGATCACCTGGGTGGGATCAGGTAGTGGGGCGGCACAGCGAGTTCTCGTTGGCGCTACAGTCGGTCAGTTGCAGGGTGTCCACGTGCATGGTCAGGGTCGCCGGTTGCGAACCACCGGCCGGAGCCACCACGGAGATCTGCACGGTGGCCGCGTTCGACGGGGCGACCGCTTCGTAAGACCACTCCAACCAGTTCGACGTCAGGCCAAACGAGCTGCTTGTCGACGTGGACAGTAGCGTGCCGCCGGAGTTGTACCACCGCATGCGCAGCGCGGCGGTGCCCGAGTCGGCGCGTAGCCGGACGAAGAACTTGTAGTTGTGCCCGACCGTCACCGACGGCTTGCGGCTCACCACTACCGACTTCTCCGCCGACTGCGGTGAGCTGACGAACTGCAACGAGCGACGGTTGTCGAAGTAGCGGGCCGAAACGCCGGTGTACGAGCCCTGCGGCGTCACCGAGATGGCAGCCCCGGAACCCGAGGTGCTGAACCCGGTGGGGTTCGAGGTGCCCGGCGCCTGTGCCTCGATGGTCCGCTCCTGCGCGGTCAGCAGGTCGTTGTTGGCACCGACGTCGCAGCACACTGGCGCGGTGAGCAGCGGGTGAACCGCCGCGTTGTTCGTCGTCGTCGACGGAAAGTTGTCCACATAGAACCTCGCGCTGGTCTCGCTCGGGTCGTAGTTCTGGCGGTAGCCCATGTCGAGGGCCCACCAGTCGCCAGCGCACATCATGATGTCGGGGCAGTATTGCTCGGCCTGCCAGCTACCGTTCGAGTCCTGCCAGACGTGCTCGGTCATGTAGGCGTGACCGGCACCGAGCAGGTGCGCCATCTCGTGCCCGACGACTCCACTGTCCCATGCCTCAACGATGGAGACGCAGCCGCTGCCTCCACTGGTCGGACACCAGTGTGCCGAGGCGGACGGCGCGGCGAACTCCGTCAGGACCACGTACCAGCGGTTGCTGTCGTCGTACCCCTTGGCCGCTAGCTCGTTCGCGATCGACCAGAAGTCGGTGCTCGTAGTGTCGATCTTCTCGGACGTCACCATCGCCTGCGCGTACTGGTTGTACGTGCTGGTGGTCGTCGATCGGCAGCTGAACTTGAAGTGCTGGTCGTAGTTGCTGGCCTGGTCGAGCAGCCAGTCGACGCGGTCCACGACCCGGGCGGCGTGCTCGACGTTTGTCGCGTACTGGTTGCCGGTGGAGTCATTCCACGCGTAGATCACCTGTATCGCCGCCGGACTGTTGACCGGCGGGCTCTTCGGGTCGGTGGCGGTCGTGTCACATCCAGCCCTGGGCAGGCTGGTGTTGCTCGGCTGCGCGTAGGGCAGGGTCGGCTCGCTGCCGAGGTTGGCGGCATAGACCGGCTGCCCGGACGACACCATCACCAGCACGCTCACGAGCAGGGAGGCCAACCCTAGACGGTGACCGCGCCGACGCCGGTGCCTGTTGTCAAACATGCGCATTCCCCCTTGCGTAGGTCTTCGCTGTGGCGTGTCGTCAGGTATCGACCCGCCGGTTGCAGGAGACCCGATCAACCACGTTGATCGCTATGTGTCGATGCCAACACTCTTCGTCACGACCGGCAGTGGCATCCGGTGGTGAAATGGACTGAGCTGTCGCGTCCGGGCGTGGACCAGCCTCCATGGCGATCATCGACATCTGCCGCTACGATCCGATATCGAGGAATCACTGAGCGTCGATGTGTGCTGTCCGCAAGCTCGTGGACGCTGGCAATCCGGTGCCGCTACGAACGTGGTGCCGGCCTGAGGATCACGCCGTCTCGACGAAGGAAATCCGGATGACGGAGAGCGCGCAGACCACCGAGAACCGAATCGTTCCGCCCGCGCGGCAGTACCCGTTCAGTGTGCCCGACCGCCTGGTCGTCGATGCCACCTACGGCGAGCTGCGCGAGAACGAGCCGATGACCAGGGTGAAGCTCCCCTACGGCGAGGAGGCGTGGCTCGCCACCCGGTACGAGGACGTCCGTACGGTCCTCGGCGACGTGCGGTTCGGCCGCGCCCCGGCCGTCCAGCGCGACGAGCCCAGGCTCACCCCGCGCCAGCAGTACAGCGGCATGCTGACCATGGACCCGCCCGATCACACCCGGCTGCGCCGGCTGGTGGCGAAGGCGTTCACCGCACGTCGGGTGGAGGCCCTGCGACCCCGGGCCCAGGAGATCGCCGACGCGCTTGTCGACGACATGGTTCGGCTCGGTCCTCCGGCCGACCTGGTGGAGCACGTCGCCACGCCGCTGCCGATCCAGGTGATCTGCGAGCTGCTCGGGGTCCCGTACGCCGACCGCGACCGCTTCCACACCTGGTCCGAGGCGATCGTCTCGACCACCAGCCTGCCGGCGGAAACGATCCAGGAGTACCTGAACAACCTCTGGGGCTACATCGGTGGTCTGGTCGCCGAGCGCCGCCGTGAGCCGGGGATCGACGACCTGCTCGGCGCGTTGGTGCGCGCCCGCGACGAGAATCAGGATCGGCTCAGCGAGACCGAGCTGGTGGAGCTGGCCGGAGGTCTGCTCGCGGCCGGCCACGAGACCACGGTGACCCAGATCCCCAACTTCGTCTACGTCCTGCTGCACAATCCGGACCAGTTCGCTCGGCTGCGGGCCGACCCGTCGCTGGTGCCGGCCGCGGTCGAGGAACTGTTGCGCTACGTGCCGCTCGGCGTCGGCTCCTCCTTCGCCCGGTACGCCAAGGAGGACGTCGAGGTCGGCGGGGTGCTGGTCCGGGCAGGTGAGCCGGTTCTCGGCTCACTGTCGTCGGCGAATCGGGACGGTACCGTCTTCGCCGACCCGGACCGGCTGGATTTCGACCGGGAGCCGAACCCGCACCTGGGCTTCGGGCACGGCGTCCACCATTGCGTCGGCGCGCAACTCGCCCGCATGGAGTTGCAGGTCGCCGTCGCCACCCTCGCGACGCGTCTGCCCGGCTTGCGGCTCGCCGTACCGGAAGCCGAGCTGGAGTGGAAGCGGGGCATGTTGGTGCGGGGCCTACTCGGCATGCCGGTGGCCTGGTGAGCACCGCGTGGCGGATCGGAGTGGACTCGCACCGCTGCATCGGCACGAGCATCTGCACCGGTACCGCGCCCGAGCACTTCCGTCTGGTCGGCGGCCGGTCCGCGCCGCTTGCCGACGTCGTCGCCCCGGACGAGGTCGTCCTCGACGCCGCCGACTCGTGCCCGGTGGAGGCGATCACGGTCCGCGATGCCACCGACGACCGGCTGATCGCGCCGCAGGATTGACCCGAAAACGACCGGGCCGCCCGCGCGTGCTGGACACTCCGGCCCGTCGCCGGGCGCGCCGGCACGGCTCCTGGCGGCACAGGCGACCTGCTCACCGCTGGTGAGTCGCGATGTCGGCGGCCTTGTTCGCCTGAGCCGCAAGCTGGTGTCGCGGTAGAGAGTGGGCGGCACGGCCGGTGCTGATCGGTCCGGCCCGTTCATTCCGCGCCGGCCCGTCATGCCCGGCCATGGGCAGCCGACCGCGCGGATCGAATTGATTCGATATATTATCGCGGCAGGGCAGTGTCATCCCGCAGGGGCGTACGGCGCGGGGTGCTCGCCATCCACCGGGCGGGCCGGGCAGCCGGCGGTGGGCCACCGATTCGGGCGCGGCTGGGTTGACGCCGGCTCGGCGTCACCTGCGGCGTGCTGGTCAAGCGGCGAGCGCGGTGCTCCGTTCGTCGGCCGTGCAGCGATCGCCGGTTCCGTGCCTCGTATCGGCAACGGACCAGACATGACACCGAGGAGAAAGCACAGATGAACGACGTACCCGCTCAACCGAAACGTCGAACCAGGGGTGCCGCCAGGCTGCTTCTGGGCGGGGCCTGCGCCCTGGCGATCACCGTGTCGTCGATGGCCCTGGCGACCTTCGCTCGCGCCGATCTCAGCGGACCGCCCGGGACCACCCTGAAAGCTGCCGCCGAGCGCAGCGGCCGGTACTTCGGCGCCGCCATGGGGTCGGACCGTCTCACCGACTCGGGCTTCCTGACCATCGCGAGCCGTGAGTTCGACATGATGACGGCCGTCAACGAGATGAAGCCCGACGCGACCGAGCCCAACCCCGGCCAGTTCGACTTCCGTCGCGGTGACGCGATCTACAACTGGGCCACCGAGCGCGGCATGCGGTTCCGTGGTCACACCCTGGCCTGGCACGGTCAGCAGCCCAGGTTCTGGGGAAGTCTCAGCGGCAGCGCCCTGCGGGCCGCGATGATCAGCCACATCAACGGCGTCATGGCCCACTACAAGGGCAAATTCGCCTACTGGGACGTGGTGAACGAGGCCTACGCCGAGAACGGCAGCCGGCGGTCGTCGAACCTTCAGTCCACCGGGAACGACTGGATCGAGGTGGCGTTCCGGACCGCGCGCGCCGCCGACCCGAGCGTGAAGCTGTGCTACAACGACTACAACATCGAGAACTGGACGTACGCCAAGACGCAGGGCGTCTACAACATGATCAAGGACTTCAAGGCTCGGGGCGTCCCGGTCGACTGCGTCGGTCTCCAGACCCACTTCACAGGTGGCAGTTCGCTGCCGGGCAACTTCCAGCAGACGCTGTCCAGCTTCGCCGACCTCGGGGTCGACGTGGCGTTGACCGAGGCGGACGTCACCAACGCCTCGACCAGCCAGTACCAGGGCCTGACCCAGGCCTGCATGAACGTCCCCCGCTGCGTCGGCATCACGACGTGGGGCATCCGGGACAGCGACTCCTGGCGCGGCAGCGAGAACCCGCTGCTCTTCGACCGCAACAGCAACCCCAAGGCGGCGTACACCGCCGTGCTCAACGCTCTCAACGCCGCCTCCACCACGGTGCCGGGAACGACCCCACCGACGACCGCTGCGCCGACCACGGCTCCGCCGACGACCGCTCCGCCGACCACGGCTCCACCGACCACGGCTCCACCGACCACCGCTCCACCGACCACGCCGCCCAGCACCGGGGAGCCGGGTGCCTGTACCGCGACGTACCGCATGGTCAACAACTGGAACGGTGGCTTCCAGGGCGAGGTCACCGTGGCCAACAACGGCTCCACCACCCTCAACGGCTGGACCGTACGGCTGACGCTGGCCGGTGGGCAGACCATCGCCAACGTCTGGAACGGCATCAACACCGGCACCAGTGGGGCGGTCAGCGTCCGTAACGCCGAATACAACGGATCTCTCGGCGCGAACGCCTCGACCACGTTCGGCTTCCTGGTCAACGGCAGCAGCAGCGCGGCGCCCGGCGGCCTCTCCTGCACCAGCCCCTGACCGCCGACCCGTACCGACCCTCCGCGTCGGGGCGTTGACCGGGCCCGGAGCCACCAGCTCCGGGCCCGGGTGCCGCCGTGGTCGGTCGGACCCGGTTGACGCCGGGCGCTCGCCGATGCCTCTGCCCTTCTCGGGCCCGCTGGTGAGCGCAGTCGCACAACCAGACCTCGGCGACACCGCGGGCGTCGGCGATGCTGTGGGTGTGGAATACGTGTCCAGAGTGCCGCGACCGCCGCTCGACGGGCTGATCGACGACCTCTACTACCTGGAGGGTGCGCCGCCGTACGCCCGGCTGATGCTGCCGCCGATGCCGTCGGCGCTGCTCATCGTCAACCTCGGGGCACCGTTCCGCATTCGAGCGGGCACCGACATCGCGATGGCCGAGTACGCCGACGGTTGCGTGGTCTCCATGCCCACCCGCGCGTTGGAGTTCGCTTACCCACCCCGGACCCGGTCCGTCGGCGCGCACGTCAAGCCGTGGGGGCTGGCGCCGTTCCTGCCGATGCCCGCGGCCGAGCTGTGTGACCGACCGGTGACGGTAGAGCAGGTGTGGGGTCGGCCCGCCGTTGCCGAGCTGCGGGACCGGCTGGACACGGCGGCCGGACCGCACGAGATGCTGACCCTGTTCGAGGACGAGCTGATGCGACGGCTGCGCGAGACGGCCGGCCTCGGGCTGGTCCGCCATACGAGCAGCGTCATCGCGGCGACCAGCGGGGCGGTGGCGATCGGCGACCTGGGCGTGGCAGCCGGTGTCAGCAGCACGCACCTGGTGCAGCGGTTCAAGGAGCTCATCGGCGTCACGCCGAAGCGGCTGGCCCGCACCCACCGCTTCACCGCCACCGTGTTCGCGATCGACCCCTCCGGACCGATCAACTGGGGCGACCTCGCCGGTGGCGCAGGCTACTTCGACCAGGCCCACTTCGGCCACGAGTTCCGGGCGTTCACCGGGCTCACGCCGACCCGGTACGTCGAGGTCCGGCGGCGGTTCCTGCGCGAACATCCCGGCCACGTGCTGGACGGTTGGTCGCTGCCGGCCGATTGATTTCTTACAAGAGCGACAGCTCACGACACGCTAATTTGGGGGCACCCGACAGCAGAGGAGCGCCCCGTGGGCAAGGTGGTCATGTACAGCTCGGTGTCGGTGGACGGTTTCATCGCGGACGAGAATGACCAACCCGGACCGCTGTTCGAATGGTTGCTCAGCGGTGACGTCCCGTTGGACGAGAGCGGCGCGTTGAAGGTGTCGCAGACGTCCTACGACTACACCCGGCCGCACTGGGACCAGATCGGAGTCACGATCGCCGGCCGTCACGTCTTCGACATGACCGACGGCTGGGACGGGAAGCCTCCGGGCGGGATCGACCACGTGGTCGTCGTGACGCACCGACCGGAGCCCGAGGGCTGGGACACCGAGGCGCCGTTTCACTTCGTCGACGGCGTCGAGGCAGCCGTGGCCAAGGCGCAGGAGCTTGCGGGTGACCGCGTGGTCGAGGTCGCCGCTGGCGACGTCGGTGGGCAGGTGCTTGCCGCGGGCCTGGTCGACGAGGTGCGCATGGACGTCGTACCCGTGGTGTTCGGGTCCGGCAAGCGCTACTTCGGGTCGGTCGACGCGCAGCACCTGTTGGAGGGTCCCGACGTGGTGATTCAGGGCGACCGGGTGCTTCACCTGCGCTATCGGGTGCGCCGTTGACCGGACCGCCGATCGAGAGCGAGGGGTCCGGGGCGCAGCGGCGCCCCGGACCCCTCCGGCCTACTCCGCCAGTGGTACGGAGTAGGGGTCGCTCAGGTCACCCGCAGCGTTGACCGTTGAGGTTGAAGGCGGCTGGCACCGGGTTGGTGCCGCTCCACGTGCCGTTGAAGCCGGTGCTGGTGGACGCGCCGGGGGCGAGTTTGCCGTTCCAGCTCATGCTGTCCGCGGTGACGCTCGTTCCGTTCTGTTTCCAGGTGGCCGACCAGCCCTGGCCGACCTTCTGGGTGGTGGTGGGGAAGTCGAAGGCGAGTTTCCAGCCGTCGATCGGGGTGGTGCCGGTGTTCTTGATCGTCACGGTCGCGGTGAAGCCGCCCGGCCAACTGTTCGCCGTGTAGCCGACCGTGCAGCCGCCGGTCGGGGCGGTGGGCGCGGTCCGCACGGTCAGGCCGGGCGAGGCCGCCGAGACGTTGCCCGCCGCGTCGCGGGCGGTTACCACGAAGGTGTACGGGGTGTCCGGCGTCAGCCCGGTCACGGTGTACGTGGTGCCGGTGGTGTTGCCCACCTTCACGGTGCCGGTGGTGTCGACCCGGTGCACGTCGTAGCCGGTGACGGCGGTGTCGTCGGTGGACGGCGTCCAGGCCAGCGCGACGCTGTCGCCGGTGATCGTGCCGGCGGTCGGCTTGCCCGGGGCGGTCGGCGCCTGGGTGTCGCCGGGAGTGGTACCGCGCGGCAGCACCAGATGGGTGATCGAGTTGGCCGGGAAGGTGGCCGTGAGGCCGCCGGCGGTCACCGGCTGGTCGGCCTCCCGGACGACGCCGGCGAGGTTCGCTCCGCTGTAACGGTAGACCTGGGCGGTGCTGGCCGAGGCGCCGGTGAGGGCGACCTGGCTGGTCAGGTCGTCGCCGGTCTTGTTGACGACGACCAGTGTGAGCGCCTTGTCGGCGCTCCGCTCGGCGGCGTACACGGCCAGCTTGCCCTGGTCGGCGCTTGTCGCCTGGACGGAGGTCTCGCCGAACGCGCCGCCCTTGCCGTCGTAGTTGCGGAAGATGCGGAAGGCGTTGGCCACCGGTTGGTCGGCCGTGGGTGCGGTCCAGAGGGTGGCCAGGTCGAGCCCTTCGCGGCCGAAGATGCCGAGTACGTCAGCCTGGGCGAGCGCGCCGTTGAGCGACCCGTAGGCCCCCCAGTTGTACTCGGTCATCGCGATCTTCGTGCCCGGGTAGTGCTGGTCGACCAGCTCGCGCAGGCGTGGGATGTACCGGACCGGACTGTTGATCCAGCTCTCGTCCACGTAGGTCGGGTCCCAGAGTTGGCGGGTCGAGCGCAGTCGCAGCGCCTGGGTGTTGGCGTCGCCGGCCGCGTCGCCCAACACGCCGGCTTGCTGCGGGTAGAGGTGGACGTCGAAGTAGTCGAGGATGCGCGTACCGTGCTGCTGCTCGTACTCGCGCATCCGGTCCAGGTACCACGGGCCGAGGTCCTGGCCGCCGTGCGCGGCCTTGTCCGGCGGGTTCGACCAGCAGCCGGTGCGCGAGCAGGTGTCCTGGTCGAGGCCCGAATAGAGGATCGAGTTCAGGCCCCAGCCGACGGGACCGAGCGTCTTGGCGCCGGGGTCGGCAGCCTTGATCGCGGCGGCGTACTCGTAGGTGCGGTCGCGTAGCTCGTCGTAGCCCAGCCCGGTCGGGCGGACGTCGCGGTGGGTGGAGTGCCACAGGTCCGGCTCGTTGTCCAGGTTGTAGAACTGGACCCCGCCGTCGGCGGCGGCGCCGAACCGCCCCTTGAGGTGGTTGACGAAGTCGGTGGCGTACTCCGGACCGACGGCGACGCTGGTGTCCTCCGGATCGTTGCCGGTGATCGGTGACCCGTCCGGCTTTATGCCGTTGCCGCAGTCCGGTGCCCAGGTGTCGGTGGACTGCTGCGGGCCGTACTTGGCGACGCTGAAGCCACACGCCCGCGACCGGTCCTTGGCGATCCAGCCGAGCATCGGCATTGTCATGACCGTGGCGGCGCCGGTGGCCTTGTTCTCCTGCACGAACCGGTCGCTCTCCGAGCCCTCCGGGAGGTCTTCCGGACTCGGGTTGTCGTTGGGGATGTTCTCGAAGTACCAGTCCGCCGCGCGGTTGGTGGTGTCGTTGCGGAAGTTGTAGCGGGTGGTGGCGTTGCCGCCGTAGCGGTGCACGGGCAGCCGCAGGTCGCGGGCGAGGGCCTGGTCGGCGAAGTTCATGCCGTAGATGTACGGGCTGATCTGGTGCCGGGCGGCGGTGGTGTCCACGGCCAGGGCCGGGCCGGCCGCGGCCAGGGCGGGCTCCGGCAGGGCCAGACCGCCGAGGGCCGTGGCGAGCACGACGGGGAGTAGAGCGGTGGTGGGACGCACGAGCATTCCTCTCGAATAGAAGCTCGACGATGGGAGCGCTTCCACAGGGTTGCGCTTTCCTGGCCCCGAGTCAACGCCCGCAGACCCACTGTGGATCGGTTGCCATGAACCAGGTAGCCGAGGTGAGCGCGGCCCTCAGTTCCAGCCCCTTCCGGCCCGAGCCCACGCGTCCTGGTCCACCGGTCGAGGGCCTTGTCGCAGCCACGTGGCGATGCCCTGTGCGTGTTCCTCGGGTGTCCCGGAGGACGACTCCACGCGGAGAGCCCCGTCGAAGTAAGGGAACGCCTCGGCGCGCATGCGGTCGTCACGACTTCGATCGGATTCCGGGAACAGGAGGTCGAACAGGGTGTCGACCTCCATCGGGGTCCAACCGCGACCTGAGGATGCCCGCTCCTCAGCCCGGACCTTCCGAGCCGTGGTCTTGCCCGAGCACGGAGGGCCCGAGAGCACGACGATCCCGTTGCTGGTCATGTCCCTCACGGTTTCGTGATCGTCGACGACGTTCCGAGCAGGCGGACAGGGTTCGAAAGCACCTGAGAGCCTAACCATCCGGATCTGCCGCGAAGGCTCGCAACCTGACGTGATGGCCGCGGGCGCGCGAAACGTGCCCTGGGGCCGTGCGTGACTCGACGCGGGACGTGCGGACGCGGGGCCGATCACCCGTACTCGTCACCGTCGAGGTACGCGGACTTCGGCCGATGGATGTGCGCCGGCCCTGAGGACTTCGAGTGCTGCGGCATGCAGGAGGCTGCTGCGCGCGAACAGAGCCGGCCCGGGAGTGGGCTGTGTCTGCCCGTCGAGCCCGCTGTAGCGCCCGCCCGCCTCTTCAACGATGAGCGAGGTGGCCGCGTAGTCCCACACCTGTCCCCGAGCCTGGATGGCGAGGTCCAACTCTCCGCTCGCCACCAGCAGAGCGGCGTGGGTGCACCACGGCACGGTCGATGCCAAGACGCTCAGCGGCGCTATCATTTCGCGTTCACCCGGCAGGAGTTCGTCGTCGGTGGGGATCACGCCGAGTCGACTTCCGCGTAGGACGTCCCGTCCATCGACGTCGACGGTGATCCGTCGCTCGTCGGTGGCCGTCGGCCCGGAGAAGTCCGCTCGGAATGCTCCGCTGGCCCGCTGCGCCCACCAGATGGTCCCTTGGGCGGGTACCGCTGCCACTCCGACGACGATCTCGCCAGCCTCTTCCAAAGCGACGAGCACCAGCCACCGGTCGTCACCAGCGACGAACAGAGCGGTCCCGTCGATCGGGTCGACGATCCAACGGCGTCTGCCCCGACCGCTCTGCCCTTCCTCCTCACCGAGGATCGCATCGCCCGGCCGCGCGTCGGTCAACACCTCTCGGATAGCCGCTTCGACGGCGCGATCAGCTTCGGTCACCACGCTGCCGTCCGACTTCAGCTCCCGAGGCAACTGAGCGAGGGCCGCAAAGTACCGCAGACCCACTGCTGCGCCGGCCAGAGCAGCACGGCGAGCAAGCAGTAGATCATTTTCCATGACCGCCATTATGCCCAGGTCGAGGCCATGGACGCAGGTGCCCGGCTGCGTGCGCACCGCATCTCCAGGATCAACGCCGGCATGCGCGATCGTGGGCGTCGGTGTCGGCACAGCGCCCAGCTTGACTGGAAGCCGGGGTGGCGGCGCGAATAGCGCCAGCGCAAGCAGCGAAGCCGCCCACCCCGACATGGACCGGGCGGCTTTCTCGTTACTGGAACAACGCCACAGGGGCGTAGCGGGAAGAATCGCCGCGGACGGTCTACGAGTCGTCTCGGCCCTGCCAGGTCGTCACACAAGCCTCGTTGCCCTCGATATCGGCGAGAACCCAGAAGGCCGGAGCGTGGGACGCG